>JAJQHQ010000017.1 GCA_021199655.1 Lachnospiraceae bacterium
GTCATTAAATTTTTGCTGAAAATGCAGGGAATGACACGAATTGTGGCAGTAAAACCCCCGCCTGCCCTCCCGCCCAAAAGCGGGATTACAGCCGGGTGGACCGGTTACACTAAATCCATCTTCATACTGCATAATTAACCGTCACTTTTTCTCCGGCCAGCCTGATCAGGCAGTCTTTCCCGAGGAACGCAGCGCCATAGCAGAGAACCGTACGGTACCCTTCTACCCGCAGAGTTCTCGCATACTGCATCCTCTCAATCTGATCGAGTGCTTCCTGACATTCACTTTGAAGGGTGGCATCCTTCCTTTTTCCAGGCCATTTCGCTTCAATGACGATAGCACGTCTGCGGCGGCGTTCTTTGATAATGATGTCAGCGCGGCCTTTTCCCTGCTCCGAGTTGGATTTTACCTCGTAGCCCGCACCGGAAAACATACCGGCGACAAAGGCATGGTAAAAATCTTCTTTGTAATCATAATAACTGATGGTATCAAAAAGAATATCGGAAACGTCATCCGTCAGTTTCTCGTCTTCCCCGTTCCACCACTCACTAAAAAGATCACTGCGGTCCCTGGATTTAATGGATTCCTCAAACCAGGCCTGCACGGTGTCTTTGAAAACAGACTTCACTTCTTCATTCGGAATGCGCAGAGAGGTTTTCCCTTCCTGGGGAGTCATCCCTTCCGGAAGCTCCTCCGGAAGGACCTGCGTCAGATAACCGGTCAGATATAAAATACTCCAAAGGTTGTCTTCCAATGAGTGGGCTATATCATAAGTCAGGTCTTCCCGAATGCGTTCCTGAATCACACCTCCGGAGAGCAGAATCTCAAATTTATCATTTACAAACATATCCGGAAGGTCGATAAACCGCCGGATGATGTTATTATGGCTCGTGTCCAGCCAGTGATTGCCCGGAGAAACATTGGATCGCAGGCACAGGGCGCGCACATGAAGCAGCACATCCCACGGGCAGTAAATCTCTGTTTCTCCAAAGCGGTAACCGTCATACCACCGCTTCATTTCCGGCAATGCCTCTGACAGGTCTGCATCCGCGAGTATCTGCACCACTTCCTCTTCGGTAAAGCCAAAACAGTCCTGATAGCTTACATCCGAAATGGAGTTTGAGACAAAATTATTTGCCCCGGTAAAAATGCTCTCCTTTGCCACCCTCAGGCACCCGGTCACGACCGCGAATTTCAGATTTGGATTGGACTTCCAGGACATCCCCAGTAACATCCGGATCACATTCAGCATCTCATCGTAGTAGCCGTTGTCGCTCGCCTTCGCGAGGGGAACGTCATATTCGTCCACAAGCAGGATTACTTCTTTCCCATAGTGTGTACACATCATGCGCAGCAAAAGATCCAATGCATTTTTGACGTCAGAAATTTCTCCTTCACGCGTATAAATTTTCATGAACGCTTTTTTATCTTCAGGATCCACGCGATCACTTGTTTTCAGATAAGAGTGCTCCTTACATAAATTTGATATGATCTGAACCAGCATTCCATACGCATCAGGGAAATCCAGCCCGCTCACATCCTTCAGCGTCACAAAAAGCACCGGCCACTGGTTCATCCACTGTGCGCAGAGTTCCTTATCTTCTGCGATCTGAAGTCCCTCAAATAGCTCACGGCTGTCCCTGCGGATATCAAAAAAACTCGCGAGCATGCTCATCGCCAGCGTTTTCCCAAAACGTCGGGGGCGCGTGATCAGGTTCACTTTGAAAGGAACGCTCATCATTTCACTGATAAGGTGAGTCTTATCAATATAGTAACAATGCTCTTTGCGCACTTGTTCAAAAAGGTCAATGCCATATGGCAGAGGAATCATCGCCATCCATCATCACTCCTTCCCTCAGTCTTATACGTTTCGTCTCCGGTTCTTCGTCTATTAGAACACCTGCGGTCAGATTCCGGGGGCTTCCCGCGGTTTTTAGCAATGGCAGTCTTATCATTTGTCTATTTAAGACTACCACAAAGCCACGTAATTTTCAACATGGAATCTTCCGGTCATATCCTTGTATCTTCCGGCTTTCTTTTGGCGTCACTTAGCCCGTCCGCTCTCCGGCAGCTCTCACTGCTGCCGGACGATCTCGCATCTCAGCCGCCGGATGATCCGTTTCTCGAGGCGGGAAATGTAGGACTGGGAGATGCCGAGCAGATCAGCGACTTCCTTCTGGGTCTTCTCCTCGCCGTCTTTGGTATTGAGACCAAAGCGGAGCTGCACGATGGTCCTCTCGCGCCCGGAGAGCTTGCTGACGGCGTTCTGGAGGACCTTGTACTCTGCTTCGGTCTCCATGCCGCGGGAGATTTCGTCCTCGTCTGTACCGAGGATGTCGGAAAGCAGCAGCTCATTCCCGTCCCAGTCCATATTCAGAGGCTCCTCGATGGAGACTTCCAGTTTGTTTTTGCTGTTTCGCCGCAGATACATCAGGATCTCGTTTTCGATGCAGCGGGAGGCGTAGGTGGCGAGTTTGATCTTTTTGTCCGGATTGAAGGTATTGATGCCTTTGATGAGGCCGATCGTTCCAATGGAAACAAGATCCTCTGTGCCGACGCCTGTATTGTCAAATTTTTTCGCTATGTATACGACCAGCCGCAGGTTGTGTTCGATCAGCTTTTTCTTTGCCTTTGCATCGCCCTTTTCGCCAAAGACGGACAGGAGCTCTCTCTCCTCTTCCGCGTTCAGGGGCGGCGGCAGTACTTCCGAGCCTCCGATATAATGGCAGTCGCCCGGCCTTGTAAAAAGCAGGTCTTTGGGACCTGCTGTCATTTTAAATTGAAAACGCTGTGGAACCGCAACTTTTACTATCATGGCTTTTCTTGCTTCCTTTCCTGGTTGTTTTGTTACTGCCTTGTTCCTGTTTTACATCCTCATGGTATTGTCCAAAGATTGACAACTGTGAAGGTATTGCGTTGTTGTGAAAATCGTTTTTGGGTCATGGCATGCTCCAGGTGTGAGGTTATGGCGCATGTTCTGGGTGCAGGATCATCTGGTACTCCTCTTTTTTGCTGATGTCTCCTTCAAAGAGCGCGATGAGCGGTCTTTGAAAGCTCACGCTGCCCCGCCGTGTGGTGACACACATCTCATCGAATATGACAGCGCGCATCCAGCCTTCGGTCTCTCCAAGCGTATGGTAGGGAATCAGACAGAAGCCCTGCTGCTCTTCCCAGTTTTCAGCAAGGAGCTCCGCGATGCATGCCGATTCCGCTATGCTGGCCGGCCGGCCTGTTACCGGCTCAGTAAGATGGTTGCCGGTGTCGACAAATCCATGCAGGGTCAGAGTGCGTTCGTCTTTTCTAAGTGTGATTTCTGCCGCGCTGTCGCCTTTCCTGGTCTGACGGACGAGAGTGCGCGTCAGACCATAAGCCGCTGTCGCCGCCAGCGCGGATACAGCCGTCACGGACAGGGGAAGCAGCGAGCATAACGCCTCAGCCGCACCGCCAAAGCAGACGGTCACGGACAGCAGCATAAGGGTTCCGTTCAGGTTGTGTCTCCACTCTTTTTTTAAAGGGCGTCTCCAGAGTGCTGCGGCGGCAGCGACAGGCAGACTCATCGGATAGAGAGACGGCATTCTCAGACAGACGAAGGCTGTCATACAGGCTGCACCAAGCAGTGCGCCGGCTATCAGACGCCGCCATGAGACCGCCGCCTGACAGAGCATTGCCGTCGCCGCCAGCAGTATGGCTCCGATGAGGAACTGCTCCGTAAAAAACTGATCGATGTAGATTTCGTAATACATATGTGGCATCAAAGTATGTTTCTGACAGGGGAATCCTTAGAATTCATAATTCATTGCTGCAAGATATGAAAAAAGGAAAAAACCTGCCAAGTAACTGCGATGAGTATACTCCACAGGGCTTTTCCTTTTTTGTCAAAACGTGGGACAGGTTTTTGATTTTTTATCGACAGAATTCGCCCATCGCGCAGCGATTCTGCATGGGCGAAATCGTCCTGCCGCCGAAGCAGAGCGAGGGGGCGTTTCCACAGGATTCGCCCATCGCGAAGCGATTTTGTATGACGAATCCAAAAGAATGCCACCCGATTACATTCCTGCATGATGGCAGGAATGCAACCAGGTGGCAATGAATTTTTCATATTAAGCCGTCTGTATTGCCATGTAATTCTCGGCTTCTTCCACTGTCAGGGAAAACTGCTTTATGATATCATCCATAATAGAATTATTATCAATTCCATATCTTCTCGCCGTGTTAATCGTAGCAGAAATTGATGCTTCTCTGGCTGCTTCTCTGGCCGCTTCCTCCTTGATTTTCTCTATCGCATAACACATATCTGTCACCTTTTCCTTTCTCTGAACCTGGAAATCCGTATTCATGATCTGGTTCAGCAATAGCACAGTGTCTGTCTTTAGTACCCGAAACCTTTCGTCCGCAGAAAGCTGTTCGATCTTGTCAGGCTTCCCCATATTCTTGATATATATCAAAGCTTTCCCTAAATCCGAATTGAATTTTGTTACATCTTCATCGCTCAATTCATTCGGAATGATCAAATTCAGTTTCCAGTCATTTAATCCATAATACTCAGACTCGTCCTCAACATCCAGCATCTCAAACAGGCTCTTCGGCGCATTCCATTCTCCCTCTCCCCAATAAACCACGAGGGTGTAAACTGGTATCAGTTTGTCCGTTGAATGAAAACCTGAAAGGAAATCATGCTCCTTCCCGCGATTTTTTACATCACGATGGGCTTTTGCCGCCTCCTGAATCTGAGCCACATACTCCATCATATCATACAGAGCATTCCGAACGGGCATGGCATTATGTGGTTCTGTCTGATTTTCTATTCCACAAAGCATATAGACTTTGTTTCCTTCTGTCATAACGGAATAATACGCATCCCTGATTTTCTGGACAGGCTGCATTCGCACTCCTGTTCCAACCTCTCCGTATGGAACAACCACCTCTGTTGTATCCGCTGCTTTCAGTTGTTCCGGTTTTATTACATTTTTACCATCATGCAGGAAATAATTAAACGCATCCGCAAATACTTCCCGGTCTTTGACAAATTTCTTTGTCAGCGTATCTGTATCGGCCATACGCTGTCACCGCCTTTCCCGCGGCTTTTAGCAATGGCATTCTTATCATTTGTATATTTAAGACTACCACAAAGCCACGTATTTTTCAACATTGAATCTTCTGTCAATTTTTTCCATATGTAAATGTTGCAATACATATATGCTATTACAGCATGCTTCTAACAGGGTTTTTTATAAGATTCATGGTCGCGACATATGAAAAACCCTGTGAAGTAACTGCGATGAGTATACTCCACAGGGCTTTTCCTTTTTTGTCAAAACGTGGGACAGGTTTTTGATTTTTTGTCGACAGAATTCGCCTTAATTTCAATCACCAGCCAGCACAGACCGTGCCTGTGCGACGAATGCAGCGTCCATCTGTCCGGGAGCGGATACGGCTCCGGCTGAGGCAAACGTCACGGAAGAACCAGTCAGCGTACCTGCGAGACGGGTGATTCCGCCTGGAGCTCCCATGGACATCATAATATACGGACGATCTGCCAGCCGCTCTTTCATCTCCAATGCAGCATGCAGAAGAAATAGTATATCGCGCTCGCAGTGCGGCATTACTGCGGTCTTGGTAATATCGGCTCCCAGCTGCTGCATCCGCGTAAGCAGCCCGGTAATCTTGTCCGGCTCCGGAGTTTTTTCAAAATCATGATAAGACATGACCACTTTTACACCGCCCTCCTGCAGTTCATGACAAAGGCTGCGTATAAAGTCTTCCCCCCGATTATATTCGAGATCAATGAGGTCAGCCAATGGACGAGCCTCGCTCCGGGATGGATTTTTGTCCATCGCCTGAAGTCCTGCGGCCTGCCGGTTCAGGGCTGCGTAATCTTCAGGAGTAATTTCCCGCTCCCCTCCCTCTTCTTTCGTACGGAAGGTAAAAAGGATCGGCAGATCAGGCAGCGCTTCGCGCAGAGCGATCAGTTCCTCAATCGAATCTCCCTCAAAGAAGTCCGCGCGCAGTTCAACCATGTCGCACGGCACTGTGCGGATGTTTTTTACCTGTTTTTCCAGTTCCTGAAGACTGCGCGCCGTCACCGGGACGCAGATCTTTGGAAAACCATCTCCGAGTGTAACGTTGCGAACGGTAATAATTCTTTTCTTTTCTGACATTTTTATTCTCCTGATTCTGATCATAACTGTTACTAAAACTGCTGCTTTTCAAATGGTTCCTCTCATGCTATAGTATAATACAAGGAAATCGGATATCCGGTAGATGTCCGTTAAGCCCTCGCCGGGCAGCATCCCATCCGTATCATACTTTTATGAAGCCACTAAACAGTTACGATCACAAATAATATATATAATAATGGAGGTTCCCACCATGGAAATTACCGGCCATACCCGACTGGCCTGCCTGATTGGCTCGCCTGTCGCACACAGCATTTCCCCTATGATGCACAATGAGGCGTTCCGGCTGCTGGATCTGGATGCCGTCTACCTGTGCTTTGACACGAAGGACAAAGACCTCGGGACGATGATCCGGGCGCTGCGCGATATGAACGTCCTTGGTTTCAATGTCACCATGCCGGATAAAGAACGCGTTATGGAGTATCTGGATGAGATTTCTCCGGCAGCACAGATGATCGGCGCGGTCAACACGGTGAAAAATGAAAACGGACGGCTCATCGGCTACAATACGGACGGTGAGGGCTATCTCCGCTCTCTGGAGGATGTCGGCTATGATGTCACTTCCGGTGACATGTGCCTCTTAGGCGCCGGCGGCGCGGCTTCATCCATCGCCATACAGGCTGCCTTAAGCGGCGTACCGGTGCTGCATATTCTGAACCGGAAAAACGGCCGTTCTTATCCGAACGCCATGCGGCTGGCCGACCAGATCAATGCCGGTACCGGCTGTCATGCCGATGTCGTTGACCTGAATGACGCCGAGGCCGTCTGCAGCTGCATAAAAACCAGTACGCTCCTGACAAACGCGACCTCGGTCGGAATGGCTCCGCATACGGATGCGGTTCCGCTGACTGATCTGTCCTGCCTGCATCCCGGACTGACGGTATCGGATATCATCTACAATCCGCGCCGTACCCGTCTTCTTATTGAAGCGGAAAAAATCGGCTGCCGCACCGGAAACGGGCTCTATATGCTGCTCTATCAGGGTGCCGCTGCATTCCATATCTGGACCGGACAGGATATGCCCATTGAGCCGATCCGCGCGAAATACTTTTGTTAACAGTTCAGAACAGCATCGAAATGAGAAGACAGACTGTGCAGGTTTACCTGCTAAAGGCTGTATTTTCATTTCGGGATGGG
>JAJQHQ010000033.1 GCA_021199655.1 Lachnospiraceae bacterium
TATTCAAAAAGAAGGACAGCAAAAAGCGTCAGGCGGAAGCTGTTGTGCCGGAGACAAGCGCATTGCATTCTTCTGTGCCTGGACCGATCATTACCATTTCCAGAGAGCATGGCAGCGGCGGGAAGCTGATTGGTGAAACCCTGGCCCAGAAGCTCGGCGTGCCGTTCTATTGTAAAGAGATTGCGGCCCTGGCAGCGGAGGAAAGTGGTTTGAATAAAGAATTTATTTCCGATATTCATGTAAATACGCCGTCCCTGATGAAGGAGCTGTACCTTAGCAATTCTGCCATTTGGGATGCGGTGAAGGCGCAGGACCGGATCATCCGCAAAATTGCCGACCAGGGCAGCTGTGTCATCGTCGGGCGGGCGGCTGATTATATCCTGCGGGATTATCCGAACGTGATACGGATCTTTATCTATGCGCCGATGGAATACAAGACTGAGCTGGTTATGCAGGTGTACGGTGATTCAAAAGACGAGGCGCGCAAAAATGCAAAGCAGAGAAGCGCCTCCCGCAGCACTTATTACCGCAGTGTTACCGGAAGGGAATGGGGAGATATACACAATTATGACCTGCTGATTAACAGCTCCGTCGGTGTGGATAAATCGGTGGAAATGATTATGAGCAGGATTGCAGGCAATTAAGTGGATTGTATTTGCACAGGTGTGGTGATGCCTGCACTTAAAAAAACAGGGATTATTGTTCTATTTGTGAGCAATTTTAAAATGAAAAATACTTTGACATCCTTCACAAGAAGAAGTAACATAAGGGAAAACCGACCGTTGGTCTGAAAGAAGGATGAAATGAGAGTCGTAAAAGAAGCAGCAGAACGTAAGAATGAGATACTGGATATTGCAGAACGGTTATTCAATGAAAAGGGATACGCGCAAACGACGGTTGAGGATATTATGAGAGAATGCAATATTGCGAAAGGAACGCTTTATTACCATTTCAAAGGTAAAGAAGAAATCCTGTCTGCGATGATTGAGCGGCAGATTAACCGTCGGGAAGAAACCATGCAGAAGATTGCAGAGGATACATCGATATCAGTAGTAGAAAAACTGATCCAGGTCATTCACCTGCTGTCAAACAGACCGATGCCGGAGGGTGGCTCCTGCGAACAGGAAAATGAGGAGCTTTACCAGAAAAGCTTCACCCGCACCCTGTCCCGTTTTACGGATGTGATGACAGAGATTGTGAAGCAGGGAATTGAAAGCGGTGAATTTTCAACGCCGTATCCCAGGGAGAGCGTAGAGCTGCTGTTTTGTGCCTCACAGCTGACTGATCCATATGTTTTTCACTGGAGTAAAGAAGAGTACGAGCAAAAGAAAACCGCTTTTTTCTGGATGCTGGAGATTACTCTTGGTATTACATCGGATGCGAAAAAACGTCTGTACCAGCTGAGTGGAATGTCAATGGCTGAGGGGGAAAATGAGTTGTAACCGTTCAGCACTTTCTTTGTCACGATAACGAGAGAAAACGCAGTTGTGCCGGTTTTGCACAGCTGCGTTTTTGTCTGATGCGGAGCATAGTCTTATCATAACAGTCGAAGAAATGGAAGAAGCAAGACGTATTTCCCGTGATCCTGAAGTCAAAGGGTATACCAGCATGGAAGAGCTTAAACGGGCTCTGGACGATTAATGTATACAGTCAAATTCACTACCGCTTATAAGAAGAGCTATATGCTTATGAAAAAACGCGGCCTGGATTTTTCTCTGTTATCTTGAAGTACATCATGTGGAATGGCTCTCACGTGGTGGAAAAGATAGCACGGATAATACAGTTGCGCTATGTCCAAATTGCCATACGAAAATACATATTGTAGATTCACAATCGGATGTGGTCGCATTAAAAAACTGCTGAAAGAAAACACGGTGGCTGATAGTGATTGAATTGGCTAAACACTGTTTAGCCAATTTGGAGGAGACTTTATGACAGATATGAATGAAAATCTCTGCATATAATCGCTCCGATCTGAAAATACCAGGCAAAGCAGATATCGGAATATTTCCATGACAGGAACTCCTTTCGCTTTTCCAGTATTACACTTGAAAAGGAGTTTCCCGATTCGGAACTGTTTGAAAAATCTTGCAGAAAAATCAGAAATTTCGTTACTATTATTCTTATTCTGTGGTATACTTGACATGGCATAAATCTCCTTGCTGTGTGATTGTTTTGGGCAATTCAATTATACCATGTAAGGCCGGGTTTGTGCCATTTTTATGCGCTAAAAGTATTGAGTTTTCAAGGTTCATCACACCAAATGGTGTGGGAAGTTTGAGTACGTTATTTTGATATGTGTAGCAGATCGCCACTTATCTTGGATTTTATTTCTTCCGGCAGACTTTCAATGCTTGAAGAATCGTCTATAAACAGGACTTCTGTATACTCCTTCCCATCATTTTGCCTCGAAAATATGTGAGTTACCACATATGCTTCGTTACTCTTCGAAAAACAATCCTCATCTCGCAACGACTGCACAACAAAACAATCGCCTTTCTCATCGCCATTTGAATCCCTTTCCATATTTAAACAAAGGGAAAACTCGAGATCCGTTGTCCCGAATTTATAAGTCGTTGTGTTCGTTTTTATTTCTTCAAGCATGAAGCATTCTGAACCAGCCATAGTTGCTACATCCCCAATGTGCTTTACCTTGCGGGTACAAAGGGAAAATGGATGTTGCGGACTAAACCAAATTTGTGATGCTGCCAGTTGCCCTTTTACTGCATATTTATAAAAACGTTTAGCTGAGAGATTTGTATCGACGCCTGTTAAATGTCTGAAATTCTCAGCTTTGTAAATAACCTCTATGTATCTTCCGTCAAAAACATACATAAATCTCTTACCAACAAGATTCTGTTTATACAGCATGGCAGCTGTTTTAATTTTCTTTGTTATATCAATTCTGTCCTGTTTCTTACTCATCCTATGGCATTCCCTATATGTATTTCAGTACAAAAAATAACGCGCTGGATAACGTTCAGGTCATCCAGCGCCTATTGTCAAAACAGCGGTTTTCTGCTGGCTGTCAGCCGTGGCAACCTTCCGGATGCGCAGTCAGTCGCCGGAAAATTAAGTCCCCGGCGCGGACTCACCGTATCTCCCTGATGAGGGCGCGATGTCCTTCCGAACATCAAGTGAGTCTTGGTATTTTACCTGCCCAAGCGCAGTACAGCTTTTACGTGCCGCTACACGGGAAGCATTTCTACTTCTGTGATTATTATACTCAAAAGGGTCCTAAAAATCAACAGGTTTTCAATATTTCTATTTTGCGTTTCGCATATGTGTTACTATTCACGGGGTGGGGATGAATATCTAAGGTGCCCGGCTCCTCATCTTTTGCAATCTTTAAAAACGTAAATACCATGTAATAGAAAAGTTATGTTGCATAATAAATACATAACTCAAAGGAGGTAAACACTATGGCACAGATAAAATATTTCGATAAACGCGTGGGAATCATCTACAATAACTATCAGAAATAGGTTGAATTCCTCCTAAAAATTGCATATACTAACAGTATCATATAAAGGAGGTCCTACGCATGAATGTAAATACCAGTAATCTTGTCTCCATCACGGAGGCTAACCAGAACTTCTCACGAGTTGCCCGCATGGTTGATGAAAGGGGAGCAGTTGTTATTTTAAAGAACAACACTCCGCGTTATCTGCTTATCGAGTTTAGTTCTGCTGAAGCAGAGCAGACCGCAAGCGATGAGGATGTTCTTTCTATATCCAGACGGCTGCTTGCAAAAAATCATGAAGCATACGAGGTACTGGCCAAATGATTATTCTCTCAAAGGAGCAGTTTTTATTACTGCACACACAGCTTCTGGAGGAAACCGGCGGCAGCGATGGTGTCCGTGATGATGGCCTGTTTGACTCCGCTTTGAATGCACCATTTCACAGCTTTGGAAACACGGATGTGTATCCATCCATTCAGCAAAAGGCAGCCCGATTAGGTTATGGCCTTGTAAAGAACCATGCTTTTGTCGATGGAAACAAACGCATCGGAGCTCATGCGATGCTTGTATTTCTTGCGCTCAATAAAGTGGAGCTTGATTATACGCAGGAAGAATTATCCGATATATTTCTTAAAATAGCTGCGGGAGAATCCGGCTTTGAGGATTTGCTGCACTGGATCACAACCCACCAACTATAATGTCAAAGCATAAAATGTAGTATCGTAGAACGATTGAGAAATGCTGAATAACGAAAATAATGAACATCCCTCTGCTACATTCAAAATGGCGGAGGGATGTGTTTTACTCTTATCTAACTCAAATAGATATTCTTACAGAGAATAACCAGAAATAGAAACAAAGTATTTGCTGTTCTTTCTGCTTCGATATAAAATAGAACTATCTCGTAAACAGGTTGAATGAAAAGGAGGAGAAGCAGCATTGACAGTGGAAGACATCATTGCAAACTATTACGATGAGACGGCAGACAGCGAGGAATGCAACGCCTGCGCCGATAGGCTCTATCAGGAGGCGCTCCGCATCAGCATGGAATTAAATAATCAATACCATACACCGGATGAAATCAGGGAAATCATGAGCCGGCTGACGGGGCAGCAGATCGATCCATCCTTCCGGCTGTTTCCACCGTTTTACACAGACTTTGGGAAAAATATTCATATGGGGAAGGACGTCTTTATCAACTCCGGGTGTCATTTTCAGGATCAGGGCGGCATTGAAATTGGGGATGGCGCGATGCTTGGACACAACGTAGTGCTGGCAACCATCAATCACGATCCGGCGCAAAACCGGAAAAATCATTACGCGCCCATTACAATCGGCGCACATGTGTGGATTGGTTCCAACGCAACCATTCTTTCCGGCGTGACCATCGGCGAGTGGTCGGTCGTGGCGGCAGGGGCAGTCGTAACAAAAGATGTACCGCCTTATACGGTAGCAGGCGGTGTACCTGCAAAAATGATTAAAAAAATTGACAGAGGAGGAGCATCATGACCTGGTGGAACGCATTGAATCGCGCCACGAACTGCGCCAGCTTACGTATATGAAAGAACTGGGCATGGACAATGATCGCTATACTCTGATAGACATTGATCATATGGATATGGAAATCTCCATGGGAGATGCAATGAAAGGGGTCAAACCGTTTGTAAATGAAGAATGAAGCCCGGTATTCATTCTGAGATAATAAAACTCCCCGGCACTTTAGAGAAGGGAGATATCATGTTTTTGGGATAAAAGGGGAAAAAGTCGCTCATTTTTTTGGAATGCCACTTGAAAAGTCGCTCATTTTTTTATATACTCTCCTTACATAAGGAGGTGTGCAGGTATGATTTATCTGAAAAGAAAGATTGACAACGCCCTTTTGGAATGGAAAAATATGCCAGATCATAATCCTTTGATTGTGAAAGGCGCCAGGCAGGTCGGCAAGACGGAATCTATCCTGAAATTTGGCAATGAGAATTATGAAAATGTAGTTTCGATTAACTTTGTCGAAGAGCCAAAATACAGGATGATCTGCGAGGATGGCTATAAGGCGGACAACGTTATAAAAAATATTTCTAGGATTGACCCGGATAAACAGTTTCGTGAAGGACACACCCTGATTTTCTTTGACGAAATACAGGACTTTCCGGATATTGCTACCTCGCTTAAATTTTTTAAGCTGGACGGACGATTTGATGTTATTTGCAGCGGATCACTTCTGGGCATTTCTTATAAACGGATTGAAAGCAACAGTGTGGGCTATAAGACCGATTATGAAATGTTTTCACTGGATTTTGAGGAATTTCTGCTTGCAAAAGGCTACGGTACTGAGACTGTGGATGAAATGCTTTCTCACATGAAAGAGCAGACCCCGTTTTCACAGCTGGAAATGTCTGTATATGGGGAATTGTTCCTGGATTATTGCATTCTGGGAGGGATGCCGGCGGTCGTCAGGGAGTATATAGAAAAGGGCACGTTTGAAGGGACACTGAGGATGCAGCGGCAGCTGCTGGAGGATTACAGAGAGGATATCCGCAAATACGCGGAAGGGATGGATCAGACCAGAATTCTGAATGTTTTTAATCAGATTCCGGTGCAGCTGGCTAAAGATAATAAGAAGTTTCAGATCTCCAAAATCGCAAAGGATGCCAGATTTAAAGATTATCGGGGCTGCATTGAATGGCTGGAAAGCGCGGGCCTGATCAATGTGTGCCATTGCCTGAATTATCCGGAGCTTCCGCTTAAGGGAAATTATGATGAGACGAAATACAAGATTTATTTTCGTGACTCCGGGTTGCTTGTGGCCATGCTGGATGACGAAGCACAGGAAGACTTAAGAGTGAATAAAAATCTCGGCGTTTACAAGGATGCGCTTTACGAAAATATCGTGGGTGAGGCATTGGCGAAATGTGGGTATTCTCTTTACTACTACAAACGGGAGAATTCCACACTGGAGGAAGACTTTTTTGTACGAACGAAAAAAAGTCTGCTCCCGGTAGAGGTGAAAGCGACAAACGGATTGGCGAAATCCCTTCGCACCCTGATCCGTAATGAGAATTATTCCGATATCAGGGCCGGTATTAAGCTGACGGCAGGAAATATTGGATTTAATGATAATATTTATACGTTTCCCTATTTTTGTACGTTTTTGCTGAGACGCTATCTGGCGGAATTCCATGAGCCTGAACTCTAAGGTTTCCGATATGAGCGGCCCGTATGGGGCGGCGACCTTCATCCCGTTTACCGGGAAGGTAGAATCGGAGCTGTTCACGGGAGAAATCCTGCCCGGGGCAGCGGATGTTCAGGTGGAGAATCCGGCCGGCTGCCGACACATCTTTTATGTTTGCCGTTGCGGTTGAGATAGTAAGCTATTATCTCATCAAATGGTTGGACGGCGACAGATAGTGGCCGGGTAATCAGCCTCGTGGAATAAGCCATCACGTAAAAAATGGAATAGAAAACCCCGGATATGCACCTATCCGGGGTTTTCGTTTTGGTACTGTGAATACCATGTCTTTTCTCACCAGCGATTATAACATGGGCAGTTAAAAAGTTCAATACAAATTTTCCATGTAC
>JAJQHQ010000043.1 GCA_021199655.1 Lachnospiraceae bacterium
ATATACCTGCGAATGTGGTAGCTTATGGTGTCCCGTGTAAAGTGATTCGTGAGATTGGAGATAAAGACAGGGAATTTTACTATAAGAACAGAAAGCTGGATGTGTGGGAGTAGTTTAACTTCCAGTTTGTCGGAGAGTATACAAAATGAAAATCGAAAAGGTGAGGCGTTATGGTATTAAAAGTGCTTAGTGATAATTTTACTGTGTGTAAGGTTGAAGATTTTTCCCTTGTGAATATGGATGCAGAATACTGTTTTGTAGGGAAAACGGACGAAGAAAAATCACTTGTATGTCTCACAGCAGATGTTCCGTCAAATGTTATTGAACGTGATGATGGTTGGAAAGGTTTTCGTATTCAAGGGGTTCTGGATTTTTCACTGATTGGTATATTGTCGAAGATTTCAACGATACTGGCAAAAGAAGGTATTTCAATTTTTGCAGTGTCAACCTACAATACTGATTATGTTCTGTTAAAAGAAGAAAACTATCAAAAGGCTTTAGACATACTCGAACAATCTGGATACAGTATAACGGCTTGACGATTTCCAGTTTGCCGGGGAGTTGTGCAGAGCAAAAAATTCGGAAGGAAGTCAATGCATTTCAGGAGCTGTGAGAATTATTTTTATGATAGTGCCTGATTGGAGGTTGAAGGAACAAGTATGAAGAAAATACCTACACTATTTGATCGCCAATTTATTGATCATAAGGTTGTAAGGGTTTTACCAACAGTGACAGAAGGTCTGGAGTGGGTACTGGATGGAGAAGGGACGGCTACTGTGAAGTGGGATGGTTCCTGCTGCGCAGTGATTGACGGAATATTTTATAAGCGTTATGACGCAAAGCGGGGAAAGAAGATTCCGGAAGGAGCCATCTTATGCGAAGAAAATCCTGATCCGGTGACCGGTCACCAGCCATGTTGGGTGAAATGTGACAGGGATAATCCGGCTGATAAATGGTATTATGCGGCATATGAGAATTATTCGGAAACAACGGCAGTGCCTGCAGATGGTACCTATGAAGCGGTTGGCCCTCATTTTCAGTCCAATCCGTATGGTTTGGAAGTGGATACTTTGATTCCTCATGGGAAAGATATCATAGAAGTAAACAGAAGCTATGAAGGGATACGGGATTATCTGGAGTCTCATTGGATTGAAGGAATTGTTTTCTGGAAAGATGGTAACCCCATGTGTAAGATCAAGAGAAAAGATTTCGGCTTTAAATGGAAGTGAAAAATAAATCAGCCTGGAGTTGCAATTTGGATCTATAGTGGAGAAAACAATGTGCGGACGCTATGCGAAGAAAACCGCTTCGCATAGCACTCCAGAATCCAGATGTGCATAAGCACATCTGTCGCTGCTAACGCAGCTTAAAGATTCTGTCGTTGACCTATCAAGAAAAGCCCGCAAGCGCGCTTTTCTTGTGATAGGTCATATTACGTTGATGATGATACAGCTGATGAAGTTTATCGGATTACGAAAAATACGGATTTCCCAGTCAGAACCGGCGACATCCGGCCATCGGAGACCGCTGCGGTATTCAGTCAGAAAAACGGAATGCTGAGTGTAGAGAATATGGTCTGGGGTTATCCCGGCTATCAGGGCAAAAGCCTGTTGATTAACGCAAGATCGGAAGGCATATTGGGAAGACGGACCTTTCGCGATGATATTTTCGCGCGCCGGTGTGTGATTCCGGCAAAGGGGTTTTATGAGTGGAGTCCATCAAAAGAAAAATACTGGTTTGAGGACGGCTCACCGATTTTGTTTCTGGCAGGCTGCTTCAATGCGCAAGGGAAATTTGTGATTATCACAACCAGTGCAAATGCTTCCGTCTCTCCTGTCCATAGCCGTATGCCGTTGCTTCTGTCGGAAGATGAACTGGAAGGATGGCTGTTCGATGAGGATTCGATGAAAGTGGCGTTGCAAAAGATACCGAAGATGCTGAACAGACGGACGGATTATGAGCAGATGTCGCTTTTTTCTTAGATTAAATACAAAGGAGTCCGGAGTGTAATGCTTTCAGAACCGATTATTACAATAGATGTACATGGGATGAATGTTGAAAAAGCATTGGATGTTATTCATAAGAAAGTGGATGGCGCGGGAAGCGCCGTGTATGAGGTTCGGGTCATTCACGGTTTTCATGGCGGTACTCGAATACGTTCTGCTATCAGGGAGGAGTTTGGCTACGGCCTCGAACCGAAAATAAAGCGGATACAGCCGGGGGACAATGAGGGAATTACCAGATTGATTCTGAAAGAATTGTTTTAAACGCTCACAGTAAAATAGATGAAAGACGATAGTACATAGCTCGCATGAGAGGGAATTTGCTCATGTGGGCTTATTTTTATGCGCACGGGCGGACAAGGAGGCTTTGCGGTTCCGCCCAGCGCGGCGGATAGAGAGAAGCGCGTTCTCTATCCGATTTGGGAAGGAGGTGAATTAAAAGGTGGAGCAAGGCTCACGATATGGACCGCCGATTGAGCGGAAGGCAGACGGAACACTGTATGAAATGACTCCCGTCCAGCAGAGGCAGGCAACGAAGATCATCCAGAAATACTGCAGCAATTATGACAGAGGGAATTGTCTGCTTCTGGAGGATGGGGACGAGCGGGTATGCCCGCAGCGGATTTCTTATGCTGTCGGATGTCGGTGGTTCCGGAATGCACTGCTGCCGGTATTTCCGAAACTGGAAGCGGAAATCTTTAAGGATATTGCGCTGCGGAGGTGCGTGAAGTGCGGAGCAAGATTTGTACCGCATTCCAACCGCGGCAAGTATTGTCCGGTCTGTGCGGCGGCAGTGCGGAGAGCAGGCGACCGGGAACGGAAGCGAAAGAAAAGGCACACTGTCCGCATTTAGGGGTCAAAAAAGCCCGAAAATACAAGGCAGAAATTTAGTGAAAACGGCGTCTGTGGAATCTTTATGATGAAATTGCGTTTATCCATGATGCCGATACGGAGACGAAGAAAAAAGAGCTGTTTGCAAAGGTGCGGAGCGGACAGGTGCGTGTCCTGCTCGGCTCTACACAGAAGATGGGGGCTGGTACCAATGTCCAGGACAGGCTGATTGCCGTGCATCATCTGGATGTGGGCTGGCGTCCAGCCGATATGACACAGCGTAACGGACGTATTATCCGGCAGGGCAACCAGAACAAAGAATTACAGGTTTACCAGTACGTCACAGAGGGAACGTTCGATGCCTATCTTTATCAGACACTGGAGAATAAACAGAAATTTATCAGGCAGATCATGACCAGCAAGTCCCCGGTGCGCTCCTGCGACGATGTGGACGAGCAGGCTCTTTCCTATACGGAGATCAAGGCACTTTGCGCCGGTTCGCCGCTGATAAAAGAAAAGATGGACCTCGATGTAGATGTGGCGCGGCTAAAAGTGCTGAAAGCAGACTACCGCAGCAAGCAGTACCGCATGGAGGATCAGCTGCTGAAATATTTTCCTGAAAAAATCGAGAAGATAAAGAGTAC
Organism: Lachnospiraceae bacterium; assembly: GCA_021199655.1. Taxonomy (GTDB): domain Bacteria; phylum Bacillota; class Clostridia; order Lachnospirales; family Lachnospiraceae; genus Choladousia. The sequence continues at coordinate 3,479 of JAJQHQ010000043.1, forward strand.
AATTCAGGGCCTGCAGGAAGACATTGCCATAGTGGAAGCTCACCCACATCCAAAGGACGGCTTCGCAGGAATGACGGTCGCCGGTAAAACCTATACGGAAAGAGTAGATGCCGGTGAAGCAATCTTGTTGTATGTAAAAACGCAAAATCAGTGGAAGGATATCCGCTCGGCAGCTATCGGGAGCGACGCGCGCGGAAATATTATGCGTCTTGATAATGCACTGAATAATATCTCTATCCGATTGACAAGCGAACAGAATCGGCTGGGAGAACTGGAGCAGCAGCGGGATGCCGCCCAGGATGAAGTCGGCAAGCCGTTTCCGCAGGAAGCGGAGCTGAAAGAAAAAACTGCACGTCTGCCGGAACTGGATGCCGCCCTCAACATGGAGAACAACAGCGGGGAAGTAAACCGGGATGAATCAGGTCGGGAGGAAGCTGGCAGTGACAGGAATCCGGATGGTTATGGAAAGGGGCAGGAATATGACGCTCAGCATTCTGTCCTTGCGGATATGAAACAAAAAGCCGGACAGGTGCCGCAGCCCCGCAAAGACAGCAGCTACCGCAGGCAGGAGGTGCTCTGATGGATGAAGAAAACAGGGATGTGATGCTGCACTTCCGTGTCAGTCAGGCCGAGCTGGAGCGCATCCGCAGAAAAATGGAGGAACAAGGCATGAATAATACAATTGGTATGTTGTTGAAGGTTTTCATCTATGCTCTGATTATATACCAGACAAATGTATTATGTAAAAAAAGAGCGAACGCAGTTACATTGGAAGAACAATAGAATTCCAGTTTTGTTAATACTGAACTGACACACAACGCTTGAAACCGCCGCCTGCTCTGTTTTTAATATGCGCAGAGCCAGGCAAGGTGTATTGCGGCTAAAGCCGCACCCGGCTCGCGCGGGCGAGCAGGAGCCTGTAAGCTGCTTCCTACTCGATTTTATTCGGTTTCATTCCCCAGAAGACCACATTCATAAGAATGACAATCACAGCAACAACAATCATAGATACCCAAAATCCCATATTCAAACCAAGGAATTCTGTGGTGCCAAAGAACTTCATCCACATATCGGTCATGGTCATAATCAGTTTCCTCCTTTACAACAACTCGCCATAATGACGAACATACGCTTTTTTCAAACTGGTTGCCAGCAACATATAGAGCAGGATGCATGGAATCAGATAAAGGAAATAACTTGCAGGCAGTGCAACAAATCCCAGCATCGCTCCAAACGGGGTGAATGGAATAATGGTTAACACTGTGATTCCTGTCAGCGTCATCAATGTCAAAGGCGCAGAAGCATGGCTCTGGATAAAGGGCAGCTTGGGTGTACGGATCATGTGAATGACCAGCGTCTGGCTCCACATGGACTCCACAAACCATCCTGCCTGGAACATTGCCATGTATCTGAACTGCAAATCTGCAAGCTCTGCGCCGCTGAAATGGGCAGCAAGGTCGTTATACAGAACGCCGCCGGATACAAACATGGGGCAAAACACGAAGTACATGAAAATATAGGTCGTGAAGTCAAAGATAGAGCTCGTCGGCCCGATCCAAATCATGAAGCTCCCCACGCTGGATGCGTCCCACTTTCTCGGAACAACAATGAATTCTTCATCCACATTGTCCCAGGGGATATCCACCTTCAGTTTCTTCAGACGTTCCATGGCCTCCGCAGCGCTTTTCTTCGGCGCATCGAAAAAGCCGAGATACCCCAGAAGGATGAAGTCTGATTCCTCCCCGCTCAGAACAGAAGCGCTCGTTCTCCGGCAGGCAACGGCAAGGACTTTCATGCCGTCCTCGGTCATCTCGTCCACGATGGCGTGGGCGTCCTGAACGGAATTTCCCTGAATCGGAATTTGCTCTCCCTTAAACTGGACATACTGGCATCTTGATACAACCTGCTCTACATTGCCCTTGATGATATGCAGATTTTCCGTTTCACCTTTCAGCAGGATGCCAACAAACTTGTGTGTGTAATCAAAGGGTTGCTCATCCAGAAGGGTGCTGCTTTTAGAAAGCGTTTCAAAATGTGCTTCCATGCCAGGCATCTCCCTGCAATTCAAAATCGCCGTATCCAGGTGATTTTTCACGCCGCTGTGATAGTAGCTGTTCAGAAAGGCATAATCCAGGACTGTTTCGCTTTCATTTCCCAGGACATCCATGAAATATTCCAGCGTAACGGTATCTTCGGTCAGAGTGCCAGTCTTATCCACACAGAGCAGATCCATGCTGCCCAGAGACTGCATGGCGTTGATGTTTTTTACCACCGTTTGCTTTTGCCCCATGGAAAAGCTGCCCTTAGCCAGACAGGCGTTGACCACCATCGGCAGCATCTCCGGCGTCAGACCCACCGCAACAGACAGGGCAAACAGAAATGCCTCCAGCCAGTTGCCCTTCGTCAGCCCGCTGGCGAGAAAAACTACCGGGACCAGAATCACCATGAACTTGATCAGCACCCATGCGATGGAGGCTGACCCACGGTCAAATTCCTCTTTTCGATTTGAGGGCGTTGCAGAAAAATTTCCGTAGACGGTATCGGCTCCGACGGCCAAAACGATGCCGGTTCCCCGGCCTCCGGTGACGGTCGTTCCCTGAAAGACAGTGTTACTGTACTCGCTGATTTTGGTCGGAGCTTCTGCCAGCGGCAGGGTGTTCTTTTCCAGAATCCTGCTTTCCCCGGTGATGACAGATTGAGAAACAAAGAAGTCTGTTGCATCCGTCAGGCGAATATCTGCCGGAACCCGGTCTCCGGCTTCCATACGAACAAGGTCGCCAATCACCAGATTATCCGAACACACTTCCTGCCAGATGCCGTCCCGACAGACAGAGACAGTGGTTTGTACCAGTTGGGTCAGGCGATCGGCAACACGCTTTGCCCGAAGCTCCTGAATCAGCCGTATGATACCGCTCAGAACCAGCATCAGGCTGATGATAAGAACCGAAGAAAGCCCTTGCCCATATTGTTCCGGCATCAGAATATCTGTGAATAACAGGATAACAGCCAACAGGAAAAGAATCACTGTGAACGGGTTGACAAATGCTCTGCGGATGCAGTGCGGGATGGTGTTTTCCTTTTTGTCACTTACCGTCTGCTCATTTCCGCCATATTTTTTCCGATACTGGCGCACCTGCTCCTGGGTTAAGCCCTTTTCTCCGGAATGGGTTTTTCTGGTGACAGTCGAACAGGAAACGCAAGCGTATTCCCGTATTCGGGGATGAACTCTCTCTTTCATAGGTGAAGCCTCCGTGCTGCGCAAGCCTTGATGCTTTCATTATAGCATAGAAGGCAATGTGCAAATCTTGTTTTTTTCTTGCTTTGAACAGACTACAGTGTCGAAGTACATTGACCTTCAAATGAGATAACTGGAATATGATGAACAGCGATTATAAAGAATCAATGAGGATGTTCTTCTGAAGGAATTGGCGGACAAAATATGGGATAGAAATGAAAAACGGGGACAGAGAAGAAAAATCTCCTCAGTTCCCCGTTTTGTTAATACTGAACTGACAATAAAGCTGTTTA
>JAJQHQ010000095.1 GCA_021199655.1 Lachnospiraceae bacterium
TTGGATATTATTCAAGCATTCTGTAACAGTAGTTGTAGAGGCACTGGGGTCTGATCTCAATGGAGTTATAGATGAATGCAAGAATTCTGGATAGAAGGAGTTTTATATGGCAGAACAAATATACTCACTTGGAGAGGAAACGGAGCAGATTGAGTTTAAGAAAAGCACCGGTGAATTAAAAGAAGCGGTGATTTCCATGGCGGCAATTCTGAATAAACATCAGAACGGGAAGCTGTATTTTGGCGTGAAGAATGATGGTACTGTTATTGGTCAGGAGATTAACGATACAACTCTCCGCACAATCAGTCAGGCTATCGGCAACCATCTGCGACCGGCGATTTATCCGAATATTAAGAAAGAACATTATGGAGACCGGACAGTTGTGCTGGTTGAGTTTTCAGGAACCCAGCAGCCGTATCTTGCTCATAATATTCCGCGCATTCGTGTTGCGGATGAGGACTTGGTGATGGAGCAGCCTATGTATGAAAAAATGCTGCGCGAACGCGACAGCATTAGTTATTCATGGGAAAGCCAGAGGTCAAAATACACAATTGCGGATATTGACCAGACGGCATTCAAGTCATATCTTAAAAAGGCAAAGAAAGTAGACAGAATCAGTTTTGAAAACGAGGAACCATCAGAGGTAATGACGAAGCTGGGGCTGGCGGAAAATGAGTATCTTTTGAATGCCGGTGCGGCGCTGTTTGTAAACTGTGGAATCAATGAACTTCAGATGGCAAAATTTGCCTCCGATGAACGGCTTACCTTTACGGATATTCGCAGGTTTACCGGTTCTATCCTCGATTTAGCGGATAAAGCGGTTCAATATATTATTGACGCGATGGACTGGCGCGTGGAATTTGATGGGAGTTTGGAACGCAAGGAGATACCGGAAGTTCCGGTAGATGCCGCCAGAGAGGCGGTGATAAATGCATTCGCGCACCGGCTGATAGAATCCGGTCAAAGTGTAGAAGTGGCAATATACCGCAGCTTTATGGAAATCTATAGTCCGGGCAAGTTCCCTGACGGAGTAACACCGGAAATGTTCATCAGGGAAATCCGCAAGCCAATTCGTAGAAATCCGCTGATTACGCGCACTTTATACTATTCCAAGGACATGGAGAGTTTTGCGACTGGATTGAAGCGGATTCAGGACGCGTGTGATGAGGCTGGGTGCAAGGTTGAATACTATGGAGATGAATATGGTTTCACCGTTCGCTTTTATCGTCATTGCGGTGAAGGTTGGGGAACAGATATGGGTGCCAATGGCACTCATGGCACTCAGAGTGGCACTCATTCAGGTATGAGCTATGAGGAACAGATTTTAAATCTTGTAAGGATGAATAATAAGATTACAAGAAAGCAAATGGCCCAAACTTTATCAATAAGCCTTCGTACTGTGCAGAGGGTGATAAATTCAATGGATAATCTGACATATATAGGGAGTGGAAGGGGCGGTCATTGGGAAATACGGAATTAAAATAGTTTTACGCACGAACGAATTGGAATATGAGGGAGAAAGATTGTATGAAACTGAAAATCGCATTGTTTCAGATCCTTCCGGGAAAGGACCTTACGGAGCAGACTATGATTGGAAAGAAAGCTTGTGAGCAGGCAAAGGCCATGGGTGCGCATATTGCGCTGTTTCCAGAGATGTGGAGCAGCGGATATTACATTCCACAGGATGAGAAGGCGATAAATGAGCTGTCTATTTCTGCAAAAGATGATTTTGTACAGGACTTTCGTGCTCTGGCGGCTGACCTTGAGATGGCTATTGGAATCACCTTTCTTGAAAAGCATGAACCAAAACCACTGAATTCCATAATTCTTTTTGACAGAAAAGGGCAGGAAGTACTTCATTATTCCAAGGTACACACCTGTGCCTTTGGAGATGAGAAGATGCTGTCAGAGGGCGAAGACTTTTATGTGGCGGAACTGGATGTTGGAGAAGACATAGTGAAGGTCGGCTCCATGATTTGCTTTGACAGAGAATTTCCAGAGAGTGCACGAATTCTGATGTTAAAAGGCGCGGAGGTTGTGTTAGCTCCCAATGCCTGCCCAATGGAAATCAACCGGCTTTGTGCGCTGCGTACCAGAGCCTATGAGAATAAGATCGCCATTGCTACCTGCAATTACCCAGTTGGTCAGCCGGACTGTAACGGGCATTCCACTGTCTTTGATGGCGTCGCGTGGCTTCGTGATGAGCCGGGAGTAAGGGATATGTGCATACTGGAAGCACCGAATGAGGAAGGCATTTATATTGCCGAGATTGATATGGATTTCCCGCAGGATTATCGCGAGCATGAGGTGATGGGGGAGCGGTATCGTCATCCGGAGAAATATGGGGCGATAACGGAAGGTTAAATCTAAAAGAGTGCAGGAAAAATGTGGTTTTACCTGGTATCGCACTATGGAGGATGTGGAGGTGCCGCTTATGAATGAAGTTCGTGTAGGACATACGAATATTCTCACCAGAGAGCAGTAGGAAGAGAGGAATGTTGAGGAAGAAGAATGACACCGGAAATGAAGGGTTTAATCAAAAATAAAATTGAAGAAATGCTATCCAGGGAGTATTGTTGCAGTATAGATGATTTGAGAGGAAAAGATGTGGTGTTTTCTACAAGAGTAACCGATGCCCCTTTCCTTAAAATACTTGCGTATAGAGACTGTGTAGTGGTTTGTACATCGGAAAAATTGAAACTAAAAATCAAGGACATTTTGCAGGGAAAGAGCAGAGATGAAATATTCGAAATTCCTTTTGTATATGGACAAACAATCCATTGTATACCGGATGGATATGATAAAGATGGAAAATTTGGATCTACGGAATATGACTTTGACATTCTGTTAGATAATGAAGTTAAGCTGTTAAAAGGGGTATCCGGTTTTGAGAACTCTTTGTCTTTTGATGAAAAGGGATATACGCCGACAAAAGTAGTTTGTATTGCAAGGGATAATGGAAAAATTATAGGTATTGCAGGTGCCTCAGAAACCTATGTAAGTAATGTGTTAGAAGTAGGAGTTGATGTTCTGGAAGACTACAGAAAATCAAAGATAGGAACACGTTTGGTAAAACAATTGACATATGAACTGCTGAAACAGAAAATAGTTCCTTTTTACTCGGCGTCTGTTACTAATATAGCATCGCAAATGGTAGCAAATCGATGTGGTTACATACCGATGTGGATTGATACATATGGAAATATTTTTGACGGAAGTTCTGTGTATAATGAGATGTTAACGGGAATCAAGATAGATATTTAAAGATACTGTTATAACTGGGAATGTGATTGATTCTGAATGAGAAGAAATCTCATAAGTATATTCTAAAATTAGAGGAAAATGTGAAGAAATAAGGTTTTGGGAGAAACGGAATGAATATAAGAACTATGACAATGAAGGATTATAGTGCGGTTTATAACTTATGGATGTCATGCAAAGGTATGGGTTTAAACACGATTGATGATTCTGAGGAAGGAATAAAAAGATTTCTGGAGAGAAATCCTGACACTTGCTTCGTGGCGGAAGATAAAGATGAAATAGTCGGAGCTATTATTGTTGGAAACGATGGACGCAGGGGCTATATTTATCACACAGCAGTATTGCCGGACCGCAGGCATCAGGGAATTGCAACCCAGCTTGTAGATACGGCAATGGAAGCTCTGCACAAAATTGGTATCATAAAAGCGGCTCTTGTAGTGTTTGACAGAAATGAAATAGGAAATGCTTTTTGGGAGAGTATGGGATTTACTGGAAGAGATGATTTGGTTTATCGAAACAAAGCATTTTCTGAAATCGAGCGAATCGATACATGAATTTTTATAGGATAATGAAAGGTACAAAACAAATGGAAGAAAAAATAACCTTGTGCGGAGACAACTGTATAGAATGCCCACGATATAATGCGCATAGTGAGGAACAGCTCCAAAAGGTGGCAGAACTTTGGTACAGGGTAGGTTGGAGGGATTGCATTGTATCAAATGAGGAAATTAAATGCGAAGGCTGTTCTTCCCATAAACAGTGTACATATCAATTGGTGGAATGTACAAAAGAGCATAGTGTAGAAAAATGTAATCAGTGTGCAGAATTTCCTTGTGAGAAGATTCGCAGTATGTTGGAACGTTCCGGGGATTACCAGAAACGATGCAAAGAAGTTTGTTCGCTTACAGAATATGATATGCTGGAGAAAGCGTTTTTTGATAAGGAAAACAACTTGAGAAAATGATTGTCTGCCTGGCTAATCAAACCCCACAACGATGAACATAGTGCATCATCGTTGAAAGGGTATGTGCGTTCATCGTTACATTGTATCAAAATTGGCAGGGCAATGGATCAGGCGTGTGGCACAGGTGGTATGCTTTCCACGGGATTCAACTTCGTGAAGCGCTATAATCATCCCACTGCAGACGTGCGTCTGTTCGGGCAGGAAATCAACCCGGAGTCTTACGCCATGTGTCTCGCAGAAATGCTGATTAAGGGTCAGAATGCAGAAAATATCTGTTATCAGGACACCATGAAAGCCGACCGCTTCAAAGGCACAAAGATGCGCTTTGTCCTGGAAAATCCTCCGTTTGGAACTTCCTGGGGTGGCAAGGATGCCGCCGAGGGTGTCGAGGATGCAGTCAAAGCGGAATACACCAAAGGTCTGGACGGCCGCTGGGGCGCAGGGCTGCCCGGCTCCGGCGATATGCAGATGCTGTTCTTACAGTCTGCTATCGACAAGATGGATGATAATTTGGGCCGCTGCGCTCTCATCGAAAATGGCTCGCCACTGTTTACCGGCGGCATTGCATCCGGCGAGAGTCAGATTCGCCGCTGGCTGTTAGAGAGCGACCTGATTGAGGCAATTATCGCCCTGCCCACTGACCTGTTTTATAATACAGGAATCGCCACTTTTATTTGGGTTCTGTCCAAAAACAAACGCCAGAAGCGCAAGGGCAAAATCCAGTTGATTGATGCGTCGAACATCTATCATAAGCTGCGCAAGGCGCTGGGCGACAAAAAGAATGAGATTTCTCCGGAAGACCGCTCGGCCATCACAAAGCTATATGCAGACTTTACTGAAAATGAATACTGCAAGATTTATAATAATACGGAATTCATCTATCGGGAGTATGTGGTCATGCAGCCGCTTCAGCGCAGCTATGCCATTACTGATGAGCGGATTGTCGCCATGCTTTCTAAGGGTTCACTTTCCAGCCTTTACGATGAGGCGAAGGTGGCGGAACTGGAGAATGCCGAAGAGCTGACCGGCAAGGAGCAGAAAAGAAAAGAGAATTACGAGAAGAATAAACCGCTGTATGATTCCATTGTGGCAACCCTGACAGCGGCGGTTTCTGATTCTGTATATCTTTCTCCAGGTGCATTTGACCCTGTGTTGGCGTCAGTCCTGAAGGACGTGACTACGGATAAGAAGCTGCTTGCCAGGATTGCAGACGGACTGTCTGTAATGGACAAGTCGGCGGAAATCCAGAGAGACAAAAAAGGCAACATTATCTACGACAAGGAAACCAGGGATACAGAAATCGTGAAATTCGAGGAGAGCATCGACGATTATATGGCACGAGAGGTTCTCCCTCATATTCCAGATGCGAAGGCTTTCTTTGAGGGAGACCTTTCTAAGAAAACACCTGTTATCCGCACCGGCGCAGAGATTCCGTTCACGCGGTATTTCTATAAATACCAACAGCCGACGCCGAGCGAAGAACTGGAGAGCCAGTTTATGAAGTTGGAAAAGTCGGTTTCTGAGCGTGTGGCAAGGTTATTTGAGAAAGATTGATGGGGATTTTGAAATGGAAGAGAAGAAAATTTCCGGCGAATATGGAGAAATTATTGTATATCAAACAGAGGATGGCCTGACGAGGCTTGATGTGAAGTTTGAAGATGAAACAGTATGGTTGACGCAGGCACAGCTGGTTGAATTGTATCAGACAAGCAAATCAAATATAAGCGAGCACATTAAGCATATATTTGAGGAGGGCGAACTTGACGAAACTTCAGTTGTTCGGAAATTCCGAACAACTGCGGCTGATGGAAAAATGTATAATACAACGCATTATAATCTTGATATGATTATTTCGCTTGGATATAGAGTAAAATCTATTATAGCTACGCATTTTCGCAAATGGGCGACCGAGCGGTTAAAAGAATATATGATCAAGGGCTTCACAATGGATGACGAGCGGCTCAAAGGCAATGGCGGCGGTGCCTACTGGAAAGAGCTTCTTGATCGAATTCGTGATATTCGTTCATCTGAAAAAGTGTTATATCGACAAGTCCTTGACCTGTATGCTACTGCAGTGGATTATGATCCCAGAAGCGAAGAGTCCGTGCTTTTTTTCAAAATCGTGCAGAATAAGCTGCATTATGCCGCGCATGGGCATACGGCAGCGGATGTTATCTATCAGAGAGCAGATGCGGAACAGCCGTTTATGGGGCTTAAAACCTTTTCGGGCAGTTTCCCACTGAAAAAGGACATCTCTGTTGCAAAGAACTATCTGGATGAGAACGAGCTTAAAATATTAAACAATCTCGTTTCAGGGTATTTTGATTTTGCGGAAATCAGCGCCATTGAACATCGCCCGATGTACATGAGCGATTATATTCACCAACTTGACACCATCCTTACTTCCGGCGGCAGACCACTGCTCACACATAGTGGCAAGGTCAGCCATGCGGATGCGTTGAAAAAAGCGACTGAGGAATACCGTAAATTTCAGGAGAAGGAACTTTCTCCTGTGGAGCAGGCATATCTGGAGACAATCAGAGACGCAGAAAAAACGGCGAAGAAAAAGTCGAAGGAGTGAGGTGGTGTCGGTATGCGGGAAATGAAGGATAGTAGGATTGAATGGATTGATGAGATACCGGCGGACTGGGAAATTAAAAAGATTATCCGGATACGGAATATAAGACATTGACTGTTGATGTTGGGTTTTATATCAGTCGTGTTTATTCAAAAAAGGATGTGGTTATAGATACTGAAGAAAATGCCGAAGGACAGGGCATTTTAAGTTGGGCGGGCCCGTTTTTAACATAAAATATCGACCGTTCTATTCCGATGAGAGACATAGAAGCCGGGGAGCGGTTTTCCACGAGATACTATCGCAATAAGAGACATGCTGATCGTTCCCGTCTCCGGCCACGGCAAGGGAAAATATAGATTTATTACTGAGGAGGATGAGACTGAATGAAGTTGCATTTCAAAAAAAATTTGTACAGGGAGCTTCATTCATCAAAGAAAAAGGAAGCGGCTATGGCACCACCATTACAGCAAGCTTTAACGTGAAGTATGATTTGATTGGAATTGTTTCAAAGAGAAGACAGACGAAAACAGGGGGGAAGGTATGAGACTGGAATTTATCGGGGCAGCTCATGAGGTGACGGGAAGCTGCCACTATCTGGAATTTGGAGAAAGACACATTCTGGTGGACTGCGGCATGGAGCAGGGACCGGACATTTATGAGAATCAGGAGCTGCCGGTGAATGCGGCGACGATCGACGCCGTGTTTGTGACACATGCGCACATTGATCATTCAGGATTGCTGCCACTGCTGTATGCGAGGGGATTTCGCGGAGCTGTCTATTCCACGAATGCGACCGCACAGCTTTGCAACATCATGCTGAAGGACAGTGCGCACATTCAGGAATCCGAGGCGGAATGGAAGAACCGCAAGGCACAGCGGGCTGGCAGGCCGGAGACGGTGCCGATGTATACGACTGCGGATGCGGAGAATGTACTGAAGCTGTTTGTGCCGTGTCCTTATGATAAGAAGGTACGGATTTTTGAGGATCTGGAGGTGTGTTTCCGGGATGCCGGACATCTTCTGGGGTCTGCGTTTATCGAAATGTGGGTGACGGAAGAGAGCGAATCACGCAAGCTGGTCTTTTCCGGCGACCTTGGCAATGGCAACCGTGCTCTGATCCGGGGTCCGGAAATACCGGAATCCGCGGATTATCTGATCATTGAGTCCACCTACGGAGATCGCCTTCATGACGTGCCGCCTGATTATGCAGTCGAGCTGGGAAAAGTCCTTTCCACGACCTTTACCAGAGGCGGAAATGTGGTGATTCCCGCGTTTTCCGTGGGACGGACGCAGGAAATGCTGTATTACTTAAGACAGATTAAGATGGAGAATATGATCCCGGCGTTCCCGGATTTTGAAGTGTATGTGGACAGTCCGTTGTCTATTGAGGCTACCAATATATTTAATGAAAGCGTAGAAGACTGTTTCCGGGAAAAGGACCTGGAAATGATCCGCAGCGGCGTGAATCCCATTCAGTTTCCGGGGCTTCGCCAGTCGGTCACCAGCGCGGATTCTCAGGCAATCAATGCGAATCCGAAGCCGAAGGTGATCATATCTGCGTCCGGTATGTGTGAAGCGGGGCGTGTACGCCATCATCTGAAGCACAATCTCTGGCGCCCGGAGAGTTCGATCGTCTTCGTTGGCTATCAGGTACCGGGCACGCTTGGACACAGCCTTTTAAACGGCGCGGACGAGGTAAAGCTGTTTGGCGAGACAATCCGAGTGCAGGCACACATTATCAGTCTGCCTGGCATCAGCGGCCACGCCGACCGGGATCATCTGACCGTCTGGGTGCAGGGTATGAAAAAGAAGCCGAAGCGGATTTTTGTCGTACACGGTGAGGATGAGGTGACAGATGCTTTTGCCGCTCATCTGACGGAGCAGACCGGTGTGGAAGCGACCGCACCATACAGCGGCGATGCCTGGGATCTGTGCCGGAATTTCTGCGTGGCAGCCGGGGATCGGAAGAAGGCGGCAAAGAAAGCAAAAGCGAAGCGCGCGAATACAGTCTATGATCGCCTTCTGGCAGCGGGAGAGCGCCTGCTGGCTGTGATTCGGAAGAATAAAGAATGTACGAATAAAGATCTTGCGAAGTTTACCAGTCAGATCAATGCGCTCTGCGACAAATGGGAGAGATAGGAAGAATAATATGAAGAGGATCATGGCATTTTTTATGGCAATAAGCCTGTTGCTGACAGCAGCCGGATCATGGCTGACCCCGGTATCTGATCTGGAGGTCCTTACGGCTGCCGCGGCGGAAGCGGCCGACGACGCGGCAGATAATACGGGAGATAATACGAATGATAATACGGGTGATAATACGGATGCGAATACCATTTCTTCTATTTCCTTATCCGGAGATACTGCAGCTGTTTCATACAGGACAGACCGGCAGGCAAAGCTGGTTGTGGCGGTTTACGATGAGGCGGGGCTGCAGCTGCTTGCGTCCGGTTATGCTGACGTAGAGGCATCGGGCGGGCAGGCGGAAGTCGCAATCATCATTGACGGGGATATCCCGGAGGATTATGTCCTGCGCGGCTTTCTGGCAGATGAATCTTTTTTGCCGCTTTCTGATGCTTACGAATATTGCTCTTATTCGGGGCACCGCGTCGTTATAACGGTACAGGATGGAGAGGAAAATCCGCTTTCCGGCGCGGAAATTGTGATTAAAATGGCTGCAGATGAGTCTGCAGCAGGTGAGGGAAGTGATGCTTCCGGCTATATTGATGCAGGAACCGTTTCTACAGATGAGGACGGTGAGTACCGGGCATTTTTTGAAGACGGCACTTATCTCATCCAGGCGACAGCCGGGGATTTTACTGAAGAAAAAACGCTGGAAGTGAAAGGCGCAAAGACCAGACTGACGTTTACGCTGGCACAGTCGTTTACAGAAGAAGTCTCAAAAGAGGTTTCAGCAAATGTAACCTATGATGATGGAACCGCTGCAGGAGGAATTTCCATTCAGGATCAATATGGGGAACTGCTTGGGACTACGGATGAACATGGAGAGTGTTCTTTTCTGATGGGAGCCGGGAGATGGAAACTGACTGCCGGACAGGGAGACAACACAAGTTCAGAGATAATATCGATTACAGATAATCAGGCGGACGGGCTTTCGGTTTCATTCGTATTAAATAAGGAATATACAGTTACAGTTTCGGCTGTGACGCTTGACGGAAAGATAGTTGCTGGTGCAGCTGTAGAGGATGCGGACTCAAACTTACTGGCAATGACAGATTCAAATGGAATCGCTTCCTTCGAACAGACGGACGGGAAGATTCTCCTGAATGTTAGTGCATGGATTGACGGGGAACCTTACAGTGGAGAAGATTATTGTACCATAAATGGCGAGGATACAGCAATAACGATTGAATTGGACTCTGCAAGTCGTATAGTTACAGTATCCGTGTATGACAGTGATGAAAATCCGGTATCCGGTGCGGAGGTTTTAATGGTCAACAAGGGAACAGCAGGTATGACCGATGAGAACGGGATCTGCACCTATATATCAACTCCTTATGACAGGCAGTATCTGATTGTATCCAAAGATAAGAAAACAGGTTTTGCAAGCGCTAATGTTTCTCATATATCCGAATATGAGACTTTTATTGATGTTACTATCTATGAACATAGCGGTCAATGTGGAGAGAATGTCTTCTGGTCGATCGATAAAGACGGGACGCTGCTGATTTACGGCAGCGGTGACATGTATCATTTTGATGATAATCTTCCGAATCATGTCCCGTGGAGAGAGCAGCGGTCTTATATCACTTCTGTTGTTATAGAGGAAGGGGTGACGAGCATCGGGGATGGTGCGTTTTCCGGATGCGATAATCTGACAGAAGCCATAATTCCGGAAAGCGTGACAAGCATCGGGGATTCTGCTTTTACTGTCTGCAGTAATCTGACAGAGATCACAATTCCGGAAGGGGTGACGAGTATCGGGGACAGTGCTTTTTACGGATGTACAACTCTGACAGGGATCACAATTCCGGAAAGCGTGACAAGCATCGGGAATGGTGCATTTTCCGGATGTACAGCTCTGACAGGGATCACAATTCCGGATCGTGTGGTGAGTATCGGAGATAACGCGTTTTCAAACTGTTCGGATCTCTTTAGCATTTCCATTGGCAACAGCGTTGCGAGCATAGGGCAAGGCGCGTTCAGTTCATGTGACAGTCTGGAATCCATTCTCCTCCCGGACAGTCTTGGAAGAATAGAATCTGAGACTTTCCGTTATTGCACCAATCTGACGGAAGTGACGATCGGCGCTGGTGTAACAAGCATTGAATCCATGGCGTTTAGTGAGTGTGGCATTGTAAGCCTGGTGATTCCGGATAACGTTACGTACATTGGTTCCAGTGCTTTTGAAAAGTGTGAGCTGCAGGAGCTGACACTTGGAACAGGTTTAATTTACATAGGTGAATTTGCCTTTTCTGAATGCAATCCCCTGAAAAGCCTGGTCATTCCGGATAACGTGGCCGCCATAGGGGCCTGGGCATTTGGAGGATGCTCCGGTCTGGTCAGCGTGAGCATTCCAGACAGTGTGATAAGTATTGATTACAGTGCGTTTTCCGGCTGTACCAGCCTGACGGAAGTTTATTACGGAGGTTCAGAAGCAGACTGGCTGTCGATGCAGATCATGTCTTATAACGACTGCCTGACCGATGCTGATATTTATTTCGCCGATTCTTCACCTGTAAAGGATAGCACGGATGATTCCTGTGCTGACGACGCGTCAGGGGATTCTGCCGCTGCTGCGGAAACGGATGCAGAAACAGAATTATCTGTTTATGAGGAGACTGCGTACTGGTCATGGCAGATGGGCGCATCCGGCGGCGAACAGGTGACGACAATCGAAGGGGAGGAGAATAAGTGGTCCCTGTTCCTAGTCGTGAGATCTGTGGATACTGCAGATCTCCTTGCTGCGGATAACCTGCTTTATATCGCGCAGCTGGAATACGAGGACTGCGAGTCTTTCCGGTATATGATACGGGAGGTTGATCCGGATGCGAAAGCACTGATCTATATATCAGAAGCGGACGTTGTGGAGCAGGAGACGGAAGCGCCTATCGGGCTGACCCAGACGATCACGGCTTCTGTCTCTTCCGCTGCGCTCTCTGTCGGAGATACATTGCAGCTTGCTGCCGCCACAACGGGGGACGGTGCGCTCTCATTTTCATCCAGTGACACAGATGTCGCGTCTGTGGATGATACCGGCATTGTGACAGCTTTGTCCCCGGGATCAGCGGTGATCGCGATTATGGCAATGCAGACGGACACATATAATTATGAAGAACTCTGGGTAAAGATCACCGTTACAGATGATGTTCCGGATACAGAAGCAGAAGCATTTTCCGAAACAGAAAGTTCTGAGACAGAAGAAAATCATACCCATACATGGGGAGATTGGATGGTAGTAAGCGAGGCCTCTATAGATATGCCGGAAATTCAAACGCATACCTGTACCAGATGCGGCGTTTCGGAAAGCGTGGAAGTTGGGGATGTTCTGACGCCATTTCTGGAGCTGAGCACGGATTCCCTTCTGATCCAGAAGGGGCAGATCACGACGGCATTGACAGTCAGTATGGCAAATGGCGATTACGTGGAGACAGTTGAAAACAAAAATTCAAAAAAAGTGTCCGTGGCGTCGGATTCTGACGGCGTGTTCACGATCGAAGGCCTGAAAACCGGAGAGGCAAAGGTTACGATTACGCTGCACAGCGGCCTGAGTACGTCATTCACCGTAAAGGTCCAGAAGAAGGCCGTGAAGACTACAGAGATTTCCGGACTGCCGGAAAAAGTTACGCTTACGGTTGGCGAACAGCTGGCGCTGGAACCGGTGGTGGTGCCGGTGACCTCACTGGAAGGCGTGACATATAAATCGTCAAAAGAAAAAGTGGCAGCCGTGTCGGATGACGGCATTATAACGGCGGTAAAAGCCGGGAAAGCAAAAATAACCGTGAAGAGTGGATCAAAGAAATTCGTAGTGACGGTGAAGGTTACAAAGCAGTGATATCTTTTCTAAAAAATATACCCGCCAGCGGCTGTAAAAAGCCATTGGCGGGTATATGATTTTTACATGCTCGGGGGATTTTCCGGCTTTTAATCTGCTGCAATGATTTCCACATCCGGGGTTTCGTCCCAGTCGACAGCAGAAGCGGGCATTTTCCTGGCGATATTCAATGCTGCCTGTTCGGAATCAGCCCATACGGTTATATATCCGCTGCAGGTCATTTTAATCTGGTAACAGGAATACGTCTCTGTTTCTGTTGACGTTTCGTATGCGGAGATACGGCGGACAATTTCAGTACCATCGAATGTTTTTAACACATCTTTTGCATCTTTCATACCGAACAGTTTGTCCATGAATGCATCACCGTCGTGCGCGCTGAGCCAGTTTATAAAATCTATAGCAGTCAGCTCATACTGCGCGACATCTGAAAATTCAGTGATTTTCAGACGCATGACATCCCTTGCCGTACCGGGTTCTACACTATAGCCGCTTCGGATGATGAAAAATTCGTATTTACCGATGATGTCTTCCGCGTCTCTTTCATGGATATAATCTCCGGAACTCCAGATGTAGTTCAGTTCTTCAAAACGTTTGATCAGTGTTCTTATGTCTTTTTCGTACAGGCAATGGATGACCATGCCGCGGTAGAATGGTTTGAATTTCACGGTTGTGTCTCCTCCTTATATATGTATTTGATATGGAACCTGCGGTGTCCGTATCGGTTCATTGAAGTTTGGCTGTCTGTCCCCCCTTCGATAGCTAAGACAGGAAAGGAACAGAAAAAGTTTTATGATTTTCAAAAAATTAAAAAAACTGGAATTCTCGATGCGTTTTTTTCCCTCACTTTATCGATACATTTTATCACATCCTTTTGCGCATTTCTACTCGTTAATGAACAAAGTGCGCAAGTTTGTCATTCCCTCCGCAGCGCTTCGATCGGATCCAGATTCGCCGCTTTCATGGACGGAAACAGGCCGAAGAGGATGCCGATCAGCATGGAGAACGCGACCGCAATGACCGATGCCGGTATGCTGATGGCAACGGGGATTCCGGAGAGATTGTAGATGAAATACGAGATGCCCATGCCTGCTCCAACGCCAAGGATGCCGCCCAGGCTGGTGAGAACGACGGATTCCGTCAGGAACTGCCCGAGAATGGCACGCTTTTTCGCACCGATCGCTTTTTTCAGACCGATCTCGCTGGTCCGTTCGGTTACTGTCATCATCATTACGTTCATGACGCCGATACCGCCGACCAGAAGAGAGATGCTGGCGATCCAGATCAGCTGTGTGTTGCTGGAACTGCTAAGCTGCTCCAGCCAGCTGGCCTGGGTTGCGAGATTCTGGGCAGTGTAGGTGACATCTGTCAGGTCGGATGAGATTGTGCTGTTTAATATCTTTACCGCCACGCTGCCGGCTTTTATCATATCGTCTGTGCTGCTGGCTTTTACGATGACATTCTCCGGTTCATCGAAACAATACAGGAGCGGCCAGCACGCGCGCGGAAGGAAGAGACAGCCGTTGGAGGTGCTGTTTTGGGATTTTTGGGAATTGTATTCCGAAGCGGTGGATATGGCTGCGGTATAGGTTTTGGATTCCGCGGCGACACCGATGATCGTAAACACCATTCCGTTGATGGACAGTGTTTCGCCAATCGGGTCTGAGCCCGGAAAATAATTATCGGCGATGGTGTCGTCGACGATCACGACGTTGCGGAAATTCGTATAATCATCTTCAGTAAAGCCGCGTCCGGAACGGATCTTATAGCCCGTCGTGGAGAAGTAGCTGGTGTCGATGCCCCGGATGGTGGGAAGCGCAATCTCCGTATTATTATAGTAGACAGAACGATTTACTGTTTTTCGTTCTGTGTAGGCGGTAACATTCTCGACCGTATCCAATGCCAGAATCTGTTCCCGTACCGAATCAGAAACGACAGGTACGCCGGAGGGGATATCGGAGCTGCCGGAGATCGAAAGGGGAGATCCGTTCTTTGTCAGCAGGATCTCTACGTTATTTGTGCCTGCTCCGATCAGGATTTTCTTATTCTGCTCGTAGGACCCCTGAATCGTCGATACGATGGCGATGATCGAGGCAATGCCGATGATGATGCCAAGCATGGTCAGGATGGAGCGCATCTTATGCGCCCAGATGCTCTGGAAGGATAAACGAAGGTTTTCTATCATGGGATAGTTTCTCCTTTCGAAGAAAATGGCTGTGACGGACAATGCATAGCAGACAATGCATGGCGGATAATGCATGACGGACAATGCATGACGAACAATGCGTGGTGGTCAATGCGTGATGGTTCATCTGGTTATTCAATGAGGGCGGACAGCTCGTCCACTTCAGTGGTATCTGCCCCGATGGTTACATTATTTCCGTATGGGAAAGCGATAAGGTCTTCTAACGTTAGACCGGAAGTAATCTCATAATAAGTAGTGTACCAGTTTTTTCCCACAGTGACAAAGCGCTGTTCCAGAAGACCGTTGCTGTCCTGCACGTAGACGTAGAAGTTTCCCATGCTGTCTTTTTGAACAAACCAGGACGCCAGACCAATGGAGGAGTCGGAAGCTTCGGTCTGCTGTGCAATCGTCAGTTCCACGTATGTACCGCTCTCAACATCAACCGGATCGTCGATCAGGGCATAGAACGCATAATACGCGAGGGAAGAATCCCCGATACTTATATGGTCGTCGGTATCCGGGTAGTCCGAAATCTCTTTTATGACAGCTGTGAACGTGGCATCGGCATACGAGGCAGTTCCGGTAACGATATCCCCGACCGCGACAGAATCCAGTTCCTGTTCGCTGACATACCCTTTTGCGTAAAGACCTTCCGTGCTGATGATTTTTACAAAATTGTTGTTGTCGTCCAGCGGGATGCCGGAAAGGTCGCCGATGCTGAGCACGGTTCCGGTCACGCTGCTTTTGACGGTTTTTCCATCTACGACGTGCTGCGCGCTGGAAACCTTCAGCTCCTTTTCCCTGACGGTGAGCTCCTGCTCTTTGATCACTTCCTGAAGAGTTTCGATTTCCTCTTCGGTCACGCCACTTTCACTGCTGTATCCATAATTATAAGAAGAATCGCCCCAGTCGTCCCAGCTAAACTCTGATTCGCTCTCATAAGCGGTTTCGGAATTCAGAAGACCGTGGGAGAACATCAGAGCAAGCAGGGTATCCGCGTTCCATACCAGAAGCATCTGCTCTGCGTCCAACGCAAGATACTGCTCGTACAGATCCTGCAGATCGGTTAAAAATGAGTCGCTGGTCTCATCCAGATCCCGGATGCCAAGCGCAATGCTGTATGCTTTCAGAGTATCCAGAACAGATGGGGATTCTTCAGAAAGCAGTACAGCCCAGGTACTGCCGAGAGAAGCGTAAACGTTTATGGCATAATTAAGTTCCTCCCAGGTCAGTTCCTCCGGGCTGAGGGAGGCTGCCGCAGACTTCACATAAGCCAGGCAGACGGACTGGTATGCTTCTTCCAGAGCGGATGAAAGAGAACTGCCGTCCTCGATGCCGGAGAGATAACGAAGCGTTTCATCACTTAAGATATAATTTTCCATATACGGATCCTCACCTGCGATCTCTGCACGCGGCACAGACAGATACATCTGATAAAAAGCGATCGCGTTCTGGTAATCGGATTCTGAAGGAGAAGCGGTCTCCATAAGCAGTTCGTCCGCCATCAGCAGGAAAGTGCTGACATTGGCGGCAATGCCGGTGTCTTCCGCTGGAGAAGCTTCTGTTTCCGTCTCGGATTTAGCTGGAGCGCTTTCGGATTCTGTGGAGAACTCTGTCTGTGATTCTGCCGCAGTATTCTCCAGGGATTCCAGCATATCCAGCTGCGTGACATATTCTTTTGCGGTGCTGCTTAATGCTTCGTAAGCATCCCGGGCTTTTTGCGCAGCTGCCGACGGATCATCCTGCGCAACTGCTTCCGTGATCAGAAGGTCAACATAATACGCGCAGACGTGTTCCATCAGGACGGCGCAGCCTTCCAGGGTGCTGAGTTCGTCCTCATCGAGAAGGCCGGTCACGGAATCTTTAAGGATATACGTAACGGTGACATCACCATCGACCGTTTCTTCTGTGAATTCCCCGGCGAGTGTTCCATAATAGAACTCCGCGGCGGTAAGCAGCGCTTCTTCAATGTCATCAGAAGTCACATCCTCTTCAAAATCATTCAGAAAGGCGGCAAGCTCGCTCATCAGGGCTTCGAAGCCGGTCACAGCAGCACGGATGGTTTCGGCTGTCTCTGCATCCGGTTCGATAGTCTCAATATCTTCGATCACAAGACCGGAATGATCAGAATCACCGTTTTCAGAATCAGTGCCTGCGGAGCCCTCGATTCCGGAATCGGAACGATCCGCGGCTGGCTCCGTGCTGTTTTCTGTTTCATATGTATCATCATCGTCCGGGATGGTTGCGTCATCTGCATAGACTTCATAGAGAGATGATGAGGCCGTCCTTACAGACGATGTGTTTTTTAAGGAGGCAGACGTGGTCGCGCCGGTGTATTTTGCCAGCTGCTTGTTGTACCCTTTTAACTTGAGCTCCTCCTGCTGCAGATGAATCTGCTCGATTTTAAGCATCAGCTCCTGCCGGGTCATCTCATACGAGAAGAGAGCCGTTCCTTCGGTGACCGTATCTCCGGCTGACACGTAGATTTCGGCTATGGAATATTCGGCATTTAAGGTGATATTCTGGGACACTCTGGAAGTGACAATTCCCTCGGACGTGATTCCGTCAGAGAAAGAGGATGCATCCAGCGCGACGTTTGCCACGGGCGTGACTTCCACGGGCGCGGCTTTGCCAATCGTATGATAAGCGGTGTAGACGCCGCCGGCGATGAGCGCACCGGTAAGTGCGACGCTGATGAGTGCTGTTCGGATTTTCATAAGTCTCTCCCTTATCTCTCCCATATTCTGCAGAAATATCGTAACTGTTCAGTACCTTCACAGTTACGAAATATCATAATACTCGACTGCATCGCCTTCCGAAATGTTATCCTGCGGATACGCGATGTAGTCGTCGGCTTCCAGACCGTCCAGAATCTCGTATTCGCATAGGCCTTCGTCATAGTCGCCGAGCGTGATCTCATGCTTTTCTATTACGTTGGATGGACCGGCAAACCATACGTAAGCACAGCCGTCCCCCTGCAGGATATAGTATTCCGAGAGCCACAGGCCATCTTTGCTTTCGTCCTGCCCATTATCAATCTCAATCGTAACATGCTGCCCGAGTACCATGCCTTCATCGTCGTCCGGTTCCACGTAAAATGGATAGGATACCGTTTCGGAAGATTCATAGTAGCTGGATTGGGAAGCGGAATCATCCTCTTCCGGTTCGAGGTCGATTTCAGTGATCGTCCCCGTCCATTTGATATCAGAATCGATTCGGGAGCGCAGGATGACGGTCATGCCTTCCTCGATATCAAGAAGATTCAGTTCGTTGAGTGTGCCCCTTACCTGAAATCTTTCATTAGATACGATGGTCATATAGGCGCTTTCTCCTGAACTATTGAGAGAGTCTTCGGACGAGTCCGGCGGGTTGATGGACTGTACGGTGCCGGACAGCTCGGCAGTCACGATGGAAGCATCAATGGTCTCCTGCATGGCATCCATTTCCAGTTCCTTTTCCTGAATATCGTATTCAAGCACTTTGATCTGGTTCTGATAATCCAATATTTCCAGATAAACATTCGTTTTATCATCCTCATCCGTGTAGCTCTCCCGGAGCTTTTCATCGGCAGCAATCAGTTTTTCATATTTCTCGATCTCCAGTTCATATTGTTCGATGTCGAGCTTTGCCTGTGCAAGACTTTCCTCATCATCTTTGGTATCATACGAGAAAAGTTTCTGTCCTTCGGTCACAGTGTCGCCTTCTTCTACAAAACATTCGTCCAGAGTGCGCCCGTCATCCAGCGTGATGGATGAGGTTTCCTGTGCTTCCACCTGACCGGACCAGGTCTCGATGACGCCGGACCCGCTGCCGTAGCCGGTAATGGCCGAAACGGTCATGACAAACACCGCGTCGTCGCTGTCAGAAGAGATACGTTCTGTTAAAGAGGATTTTTGATTCACGAAGTAATACGCACCGCAGCCGGCACCGATGAGAGCCACAGCGAGGACGGGAATAAGAAGCTTTTTCATGATCGTTCCTTTCCGGCATCCCGATGAGGATACCTGTATTAATTATAACTTTATTTACAACTTTTTCAATATTGTAATGCTTAGAAAAATCTTAATGAGGCACTTTTCTTTCGGAGCGAAATGGGTTAAGATAGACGAAAACGGGAGAGAGATCCATGAAAAATACAACCTTGTGCTATATTGAGAAAGACGATTCGTACCTGATGCTGCATCGCGTGAAAAAGGAGCATGACATTAATCACGGCAAATGGATCGGGGTCGGCGGAAAGTTTGAACCTTTTGAGACGCCGGAGGAATGTCTGTTAAGAGAGGTAAAAGAGGAGACAGGTCTTACTCTTCTTGAATATCGTCTGCGCGGGATCATTACCTTTGTGCAGGATAAGGAGACAGAATACATGTTTCTGTATACGGCAGATTCTTTTGAAGGGGAACTGATCCCATGTGATGAGGGGGGAACTGGCCTGGATTCCGAAAAAGGAAATACTGAAGCTGAAATTATGGGAGGGCGATCGGGAATTTCTGCGGCTGCTGGAAGAAGACAGCGAGTTTTTCTCCATGAAGCTGGGCTATGAAGGAGAGCATCTGGCGGAAGTGAGGACGAAGATTTATCCGATGCGCTGCATCGGATGAAATATTCCTGTTTCCGGCGGCGCATTTTACAATAAGTTTGATTGCGTTCGCTATAAATGACAAAACTGACGCGGAAAAACGAAAGATTTTTTACACGCACTTTCCTTGACAGATGTCGATTTGTATTATATAAATAGTGATGGAAAATTGTATTAATTCCAAAACAACTATTTCAATCTGGTTCAAAATGCCCGCGTGTGAGCGTTTCATGCAGCGCGGTCGGTATGAATACAGAACTATGAAAGAAAGAGGTAGAAAGAACTATGGCAAATCTGGATTTGACAAAGTACGGTATCAATGGAGTTACGGAAATCGTGCACAATCCTTCTTACGAGACACTGTTCGAGGAAGAGATGAAGCCTGAGCTTACCGGATATGACAAGGGTCAGCTTTCCGAGCTCGACGCGGTGAATGTTATGACCGGCGTTTACACCGGACGTTCCCCGAAAGACAAGTACATCGTTATGGATGAGAATTCAAAGGACACCGTATGGTGGACGACGGAAGGTTACAAGAATGACAACCATCCGATGAGCGAAGAGACCTGGGCTACTGTTAAGAAGCTGGCACAGGAAGAGCTTTCCGGCAAGAGACTCTTCGTCGTAGACGCATTCTGCGGCGCAAACAAGGATACCCGCATGGCGATCCGCTTCATGATGGAAGTGGCATGGCAGGCACACTTTGTTGAGAATATGTTCATCAAGCCGTCAGCAGAAGAGCTTGAGACATTTGAGCCGGATTTTGTAGTATATACCGCTTCCAAGGCGAAGGTTGACAATTATAAAGAGCTGGGTCTGAATTCTGAGACCTGCGTAGCGTTCAACATCACAAGCCGTGAGCAGGTCATCCTGAACACATGGTACGGCGGCGAGATGAAGAAGGGTATGTTCTCCATGATGAACTATTACCTGCCGCTGAAGGGCATCGCAGCAATGCACTGCTCCGCAAATACCGATATGAACGGTGAGAACACCGCGATCTTCTTCGGTCTTTCCGGTACAGGCAAGACTACCCTTTCCACCGACCCGAAGCGTCTTCTGATCGGCGACGACGAGCACGGCTGGGATGACAACGGTGTGTTCAACTTCGAGGGCGGCTGCTATGCAAAGGTTATCAACCTTGATAAGGATTCCGAGCCGGATATCTACAATGCGATCAAGCGCAACGCTCTTCTTGAGAACGTTACTCTGGATGAGAACGGCAAGATTGATTTCGCTGACAAGAGCGTGACTGAGAATACCCGTGTTTCCTATCCGATCGATCATATTGAGAAGATTGTTCGTCCGGTATCCTCCGCACCGGCTGCAAAGCAGGTGATCTTCCTGTCCGCAGATGCGTTCGGCGTACTTCCGCCGGTATCCATCCTGACTCCGGAGCAGACGCAGTATTATTTCCTGTCCGGTTTCACAGCAAAGCTGGCTGGTACCGAGCGCGGCATCACCGAGCCGACTCCGACTTTCTCGGCATGCTTCGGCCAGGCATTCCTGGAGCTGCATCCGACCAAGTACGCGGAAGAGCTGGTTAAGAGAATGGAGCAGAGCGGAGCGAAGGCTTATCTGGTAAATACCGGATGGAACGGCACCGGCAAGCGTATCTCCATCAAGGATACCCGTGGTATCATTGATGCGATCCTCGACGGTTCGATCCTGAACGCGCCGACCAAGAAGATCCCGTACTTTGATTTCGAAGTACCGACCGAGCTTCCGGGTGCAGATCCAGCTATCCTCGATCCGCGTGATACTTATGCAAATGCTTCCGAGTGGGAAGAGAAGGCAAAGGATCTGGCAGGCCGCTTCGTGAAGAACTTCGACAAGTACACGACCAACGAAGCTGGTAAGGCACTTGTTGCTGCTGGCCCGCAGCTGTAATAAAAGTTGCGTAAACGCAGTCGATTTTTTGATGTTTATAGAGAAAGCCCAGAGTGTTGCAACACTCTGGGCTTTCGCGTCAGTCGTCGTCCGGATTCCCCTCCGTCGTGTATACCTGACGTTTTCTCGCCATCTCATCGCTCTCCAGATATTCATCGTAGGTCGTGATCTTGTCGATCAGCTGGCCGTTCGGCAGGATTTCCATGATCCGGTTCGCGGTCGTCTGTACGATCTGGTGGTCGCGGGAGGAGAAGAGGATAACGCCCGGGAACTTCATCATGCCGTTGTTGAGGGCCGTGATGGATTCCATGTCCAGATGGTTTGTCGGCTCGTCAAAGATCAGGACATTGGAGCCGGAGATCATCATCTTGGAGAGCATGCATCGTACACGTTCGCCGCCGGAAAGCACCCGCATCTTTTTGACTCCGTCGTCCCCGGCAAAGAGCATTCTGCCGAGGAAGCCGCGCACATAGGTGGCGTCCTTGATCTCGGAATAGCCGGTAAGCCAGTCCGCAATGGTCAGGTCGTTGTCAAATTCTTTCGTATTGTCCTTCGGAAAATAGGACTGCGAGGTGGTCACGCCCCACTTGTAAGTGCCTTCATCGGGCTCCAGCTCTCCGGCCAGAATCTGGAAAAAGGTGGTCTTGGCCAGTTCATTGCTGCCGACAAACGCGACCTTATCGTCATGGCCGAGCGTAAAGGTAAGGTTGTCCAGCACCTTTACACCATCGATCGTCTTGGACAGATTCTCTACCATGAGAACCTCGTTGCCAATCTCGCGGTTCGGACGAAAATCGATGTAGGGATATTTCCGGCTGGACGGCTTGATCTCATCCAGCTGGATTTTTTCCAGTGCCCGCTTTCTTGATGTCGCCTGCTTGGACTTGGAGGCGTTCGCGGAGAAGCGGGAGATGAACTCCTGCAGCTCTTTGATCTTTTCTTCTTTTTTGCGGTTCGCTTCTTTCATCTGGCGGATGAGAAGCTGGCTCGACTCATACCAGAAATCATAGTTGCCGGCATAGAGCTGAATCTTGCCGTAGTCGATGTCCGCGATATGTGTGCAGACCTTGTTCAGAAAATAACGGTCGTGGGAGACTACGATCACCGTGTTGTCAAAATTGATGAGAAATTCTTCCAGCCAGCTGATCGCGTCGAGATCCAGATGGTTCGTCGGCTCGTCGAGCAGGAGAATGTCCGGGTTGCCGAAGAGGGCGCGGGCAAGCAGAACCTTGACTTTTTCATTGCCGTTCAGGTCTTTCATCAGGCTGTAGTGCAGGTCGGTCTCGATGCCTAGACCATTCAGAAGAGTAGCGGCATCTGATTCCGCTTCCCAGCCGTTCAGCTCAGCAAATTCCCCTTCCAGCTCACTGGCGCGGATGCCGTCTTCATCGGAAAAATCCTCTTTTGCGTAGATGGCGTCCTTTTCCTTCATAATATCATAGAGGCGCTGGTTGCCCATAATGACGGTGTCAAGGACAGGAAATTCATCATATTTAAAATGATCCTGCTCCAGCACAGACAGACGTTGCCCCGGCGTCATCGAGACGTCGCCCTTTGTGGTCTCAAGCTGTCCGGAAAGAATCTTCAGAAACGTGGACTTTCCGGCACCGTTTGCACCGATCAGGCCATAGCAGTTGCCCTCGGTAAATTTGATGTTGACATCCTCAAACAGAGCTTTTTTCCCGATTCGAAGAGTCACATTATTTGCACTGATCATTGGATAACCCTTTCTGTTTTCGCTTTCTTAAGTTTGTTCCTTCCTTATTTTACAGAATTAAAAAGAAAATGCAACTGAAAAGTGTAAATCTCTTTTCTGTACAATAAAAAAAACAAAAAAATGACGAAAAACAAAAGTGACAAATAGACAAAGTGGTGAAGATGTGCTAAAATCAATTCCAAATGAAAGTATATCATGAATATCTTTCTGCGCAGCCATATGGCCGCTGCAGGGTATGGCGGTCTTTGTTCTGCTGTACACACGGTATTCTGAACTTTTAAAAAAATAAGGAGGTATTTTTCCAATGGCAAGAAAAACGAAGACCATGGATGGTAATCATGCTGCGGCTCATGCTTCATACGCATTTACTGATGTCGCTGCGATCTACCCGATTACCCCATCCTCTGTCATGGCAGAGGCGACGGATGAATGGGCGACACAGGGCCGCCTGAACATCTTTGGACAGACCGTACAGGTGACGGAGATGCAGTCCGAGGCCGGCGCGGCTGGTACCGTACACGGTTCACTGGCAGCAGGTGCTCTGACCACTACATACACCGCTTCCCAGGGTCTGCTTCTTATGATCCCGAACCTTTACAAGATCGCCGGTGAGCGTCTTCCGGGTGTATTCAACGTATCTGCCCGTGCTCTGGCAAGCCATGCGCTGTCTATCTTCGGCGATCACTCTGATGTGTATGCCTGTCGGCAGACCGGCTGCGCGATGCTCTGCGAGTCCAGCGTACAGGAAGTTATGGATCTGACGCCGGTTGCGCATCTTTCCGCGATCAAGGGCCGTATTCCGTTTATCAATTTCTTTGATGGTTTCCGTACATCCCACGAGATCCAGAAGATCGAGACCTGGGATTATGAAGATCTGAAGGAGATGACTGACTTTGACGCGATCCAGGCGTGGAGAGATCAGTGCCTGAATCCGAATCATCCGTGCCAGAGAGGTTCTGCACAGAACCCGGATATCTTCTTCCAGGCCCGTGAGGCATGCAATCCGTACTACGATGCGCTTCCGGCTATCGTTCAGGAGTACATGGACAAGGTCAACGCAAAGATCGGTACCGATTACAAGCTGTTTAACTACTATGGCGCTCCGGATGCGGAGAAGGTCATCATCGCTATGGGTTCCGTATGCGATACGATCGAGGAGACTATTGATTACCTGCGTGCAGCAGGAGAGAAGGTCGGCGTTGTCAAAGTACGTCTGTACCGTCCGTTCTGCGCAGATGCTCTGATCGAGGCGATTCCGGAGACTGTGAAGCAGATTTCCGTACTTGACCGTACGAAAGAGCCGGGTTCCTTAGGCGAGCCGCTTTACCTTGACGTTGTTGCAGCTCTGAAGGGTAGCAAGTTCAACGACACTCCGATCTATACCGGCCGCTACGGCCTTGGTTCCAAGGATACAACTCCGGCGCAGATCGTAGCTGTTTATAACAATACTGAGAAGAAGAGATTCACCATCGGTATCAACGATGATGTGACGAATCTTTCTCTTGAGACCGGCGCTCCGCTGGTGACGACTCCGGAAGGTACGACAAACTGCAAGTTCTGGGGCCTTGGCGCAGATGGTACGGTTGGTGCGAACAAGAACTCCATCAAGATCATCGGCGACAATACCGATATGTATGCGCAGGCATATTTTGATTATGACTCGAAGAAGTCCGGCGGTGTGACGATGTCCCACCTTCGTTTCGGCAAGAAGCCGATCAAATCCACCTATCTGATCCATAAGGCAGATTTCGTGGCATGCCACAATCCGTCCTATGTACGCAAGTACAACATGGTACAGGAGCTGGTGGACGGCGGTACATTCCTTCTGAACTGTTCCTGGGATATGGAGGGCCTTGAGAAGCATCTTCCGGGTCAGGTGAAGGCATTCATCGCGAACCATAACATCAAGTTCTACACCATCGACGGTGTGAAGATCGGTATCGAGACCGGCATGGGTCCGACTCGTATCAACACCATCCTTCAGTCTGCATTCTTCAAGCTGACGGGCATCATCCCGGAGGATCAGGCCATCGATCTGATGAAGGCTGCTGCGAAGGCTACCTACGGCCGCAAGGGCGACGATGTCGTTCAGAAGAACTGGGCTGCGATCGACGCCGGCGCGAAGCAGGTCGTTGAGATCCAGGTTCCGGAAAGCTGGAAGACGGCTGAGACGGAAGACATCATTGCAAAGGATGTTACCGGCGCAAGAGAAGATGTTGTGAAGTTTGTAAATACGATCCAGCATGCGGTAAACGCACAGGAAGGCAACAATCTTCCGGTATCCGCATTCAAGGATTATGTAGACGGTACGACACCGTCAGGCGCTGCTGCATTTGAGAAGCGCGGTATCGCAGTGGATATCCCGGTTTGGAATCCGGAGAACTGTATCCAGTGCAACCGCTGCTCTTATGTATGCCCGCACGCGGTTATCCGTCCGGTAGCTATGACGGATGAGGAAGTGGCTGCGGCTCCGGCTGATATGAAGACCCTTCCGATGACCGGTATGGCCGGCTATAAGTTCGCGATCGTTGTTTCCGCTCTGGACTGCACAGGCTGCGGTTCCTGCGTAAACGTATGCCCGGGCAAGAAGGGTGCAAAGGCGATCACGATGGAGAATATGGAAGCGAACGCGGATTCCCAGAAGTATTTCGATTACGCAGTAGAGCTTCCGGCCAAGACAGAAGTGATCGACAAGTTCAAAGAGAATACTGTAAAGGGTTCCCAGTTCAAACAGCCGCTGCTTGAGTTCTCAGGCGCATGCGGTGGCTGCGGCGAGACTCCGTACGCGAAGCTGATCACCCAGCTCTTTGGTGACAGAATGTACATCGCGAACGCGACAGGCTGCTCCAGTATCTGGGGTAACTCCTCACCGTCTACTCCGTACACTGTAAATGCGGAGGGCAAGGGTCCGGCATGGGACAACTCCCTGTTTGAGGACAACGCTGAGTTCGGTTATGGTATGCTGCTTGCTCAGAGAGCGATCCGTGACGGTCTGAAGACCAAGGTTCAGGCTCTGCTTGAGTGCGATTGCTGCGGCGAGGATGTGAAGTCTGCTGCACAGGAATGGCTGGATACCTTCAGCGTAGGCGCTACCAACGGCATCGCTACGGACAAGCTGATCGCGGCATGCGAGGCATGCGGCTGTGACGACTGCCAGGAAGTGCTCAAGGGCAAGGATTATCTGGCGAAGAAGTCCCAGTGGATCTTCGGTGGTGACGGCTGGGCATATGATATTGGCTTCGGCGGCGTAGACCATGTACTGGCAAGTGGTCAGGATATCAATATCATGGTATTCGATACCGAGGTATATTCCAATACAGGCGGACAGTCTTCGAAGTCCACTCCGACCGGCGCGGTGGCTCAGTTCGCTGCAGCTGGTAAGGAAGTAAAGAAGAAGGATATGGCTTCGATCGCCATGAGCTATGGTTACGTATATGTAGCACAGATCGCGATGGGCGCTGACTTCAATCAGACTGTAAAGGCTATTTCTGAGGCAGAAGCTTATCCGGGACCGTCACTCATCATCGCGTATGCTCCGTGTATCAACCACGGCATCAAGAAGGGTATGAGCAAGGCGCAGACCGAGGAAGAGCTGGCAGTGAAGTCCGGTTACTGGCATTGCTTCCGTTACAATCCGGCACTCAAGGAGGAAGGCAAGGCTGCATTCACGCTTGACTCCAAGGCTCCGACAGAGGATTACAAGACCTTCCTGAACGGCGAGGTTCGTTACAATTCTCTGATGAGAGCAAATCCGGAAAGAGCGGAGAAACTCTTCGACAAGTCCGAGGGCTATGCGAAGGAAAGATATGAGTATCTGCAGAAGCTGATCACGCTGTACGGCGCGGAGTAATACTACAGTACTCTGAAGAGTTACGTAATAAGATTCTGAAATGCAGGGGCTGTCGTGCTGGCAGCCCCTGTGTTATAATGCGCAGGGCCAGACAAGGTGTATTGCGGCTAAAGCCGCTCCCGGCCCGCGCGGCGGATAGGGGAAGAGAACTTCCCCTATCCGATTTTTATTCTGATTTTGAAAAGTATCAGGAAAATGAACAGAGTAACAAAATAACAAAATAATAAAATAACAGAAGTACAGACCTGGAGAGTCTGCAGAAAGGAGATTATCATGCAAAGCTCAATTAGCAGAGAGGAAGCGTTTGCGCTTTTAAAACAATATAATAAAGAGCCTTTCCACATTCAGCACGCTCTGACGGTGGAAGGAACGATGCGCTGGTATGCGCGTGAACTCGGCTATTCAAGTGATGAAGAATATTGGGGAATCGTCGGACTGCTGCATGATATTGATTTTGAACTGTACCCGGAACAGCACTGCAAAAAAGCACCGGAGTTGCTGCGAGAGGGCGGTGTAAATGAGGAAATCATTTATTCGGTCTGCAGTCATGGCTATGGGATCTGCTGTGATCTGGAGCCGAAGCATGAGATGGAAAAGGTACTTTTTGCGGCGGATGAGCTGACCGGACTGATCGGTGCGGCAGCGAAAATGCGCCCCTCTAAGAGCGTGATGGATATGGAGGTTTCCAGCCTGAAGAAAAAATTCAAAGATAAAAAGTTTGCGGCAGGGTGTTCGAGAGATGTAATCCGCAGCGGGGCGGATCGGCTGGGCTGGACTCTGGAAGAACTGATGGAGAAGACGATTCTCGCGATGCGTTCCTGTGAGGCAGAGATTAACGAGTATATGAGTACATATCAGGCCTGAATGGGAACGGATTGATACGATTAGAATAAAACGATTAACAGGTTGTGATTTGGGCTGAAAGGATTTTCACAGCCTGCAGTTGAAAATTACAGGGCTCAGGCGAGCAACAGCTCTGCGGATAATAAATTCAGAAAGGCAGGCACGATATGAAGAAGAAAACAAACAGGCGCGATCTGCCAATGACCGGAATCCTGACGGCTGCGGTGGTCGTACTGCTGCTGGTTCTCGCACTTCTGGTGACCGGTTATCGCAGAATATATGACAGAGGACAGACTGCTGCTGCAACATCTGAAGAACAGACGAATGCTGAGGAACAGACGGATTCCTCAGGACAGACTGAAACTGAAACCGTGATTGTTCTGGGTGATGACGATGCGGAAACAGAAACCGAATCCGAAACGGAAACCGAACCGGAGACGAACGGATATACAGTCGCAATCGATCCGGGCCATCAGGGAAGCTGGGTCGATATGACTGACACAGAGCCGATTGGTCCGGGTTCCTCAGAAATGAAAGCGAAATCTACCACCGGTACGCAGGGAAGCTATACCGGCATTCCGGAGTACGAACTGAATCTTGAGATTTCCCTGCTGTTGCGCACAGAACTTGAGGAGCGCGGATATGAGGTAATCCTGACGCGAGAGGACAATGATACCGCGATCAGCAACGCCGAAAGAGCCACACTGGCTTATGAGGAGGGCGGCGATATCTATGTGCGCATCCACGCGAACGGTTCAGAAAACTCCAGTGCAAATGGCGCGCTGGGCATGGTGCCGTCTCCGTCTAATCCATACGTGGGAGACTTGTCGGAGGAGTCTTATCGTCTCGCGGAATGCATTCTGGAGTCGTACTGCAGCACGGCCGGATTTGAATCTCTAGGTGTTCAGTATTATGATAATATGACCGGCATCAACTGGAGCAAGATTCCGGTGATGATCCTGGAGATGGGGTTTATGACGAATGAGTCCGATGACCTGCGCATGGCGGATCCGGATGTGCAGGAACTGATGGTACAGGGAATCGCAGACGGGATTGATGCGTATTTTGGGGAGATGGAAAGCTGATTGAGGTTCATTACCGAGCGGTGGAGGAAGAGCGTGCTCATTTAAAAATTAAGGATAATTTTTTGCTTGACATCCTTTTCATTTAGGTTTAATATCTTTTCAAGGCAACGGAGTCTGAGTTTATTCAGGCTCCGTATTTTTTTGTATTTTAAGTACCGCGAAGGAGAATTTTTATGATCAAACTGGAAAATGTCAATAAATATTTCGGCGACCTGCATGTTTTAAAGGATGTCAATCTGGAGGTGCAGGAAGGCGAGAAGCTGGTCATCATAGGACCTTCCGGTTCCGGCAAATCTACAACGGTCCGGTGCATGAATTTTCTGGAGACGCCGACAAGCGGTCACGTGTACATAGACGGGCAGGAGCTGACCACGAGAAATAAAACGAAAGTGGTGCGGGATTCCATGTCGATGGTATTTCAGCAGTTCAATCTGTACCCGCACATGACTGTGATGAAGAATCTGACCCTGGCCCCGATGAAGCTTCACCATAAGAGTAAGGAAGAAGCGGAAAAGCTGGCGTATCATTATCTGGATGTGGTAGGACTGACAGATAAGGCTCATGTGTATCCAACGACGCTTTCCGGCGGGCAGCAGCAGCGTATCGCGATCGCGCGGGCACTTTGTGCAGAGACAAAGATCATTCTCTTTGATGAACCGACCTCGGCGCTGGATCCGGAGACGATCCAGGAAGTGCTTGATGTCATGATCAAACTGGCGCATGAGAAAATTACGATGGTAGTTGTGACGCATGAGATGGGATTTGCCAGAGAGGTGGCGGACCGCGTGGTATTCATGGCGGACGGACAGATTCTGGAGGAAGGGACGCCGGATCATTTCTTTGAGCATCCCGAAAATGAGAGACTGAAGCAGTTCCTTGGAAAGATTATCCGTAAATAGAAAGCAGCTTCCAATTTCCTTTGAATGATACGGATGCTTATGAAAGAAAAATTTATAACGGTTTTCAGTACTGCTGCTGGTTGAAACTTTCAGCGCGGTCTTGGAAATAGGATTTGTCATGAGAGTCATTTGATTTTTTTGACAGACGCTCCGTGAGGCAGCGGGTAACTGTTGATTCTTGTAACTGTGAGAATAGAAAACAGTTGCAGACTTTTATCAGTGTAGGAGGAACACATTATGAAGAAAAGAAAACTGATGGCGCTTGGACTTGCGTGCACAATGGCACTGTCGCTCTGCGGCACGGTTGCGTTCGCTGAGGAAGAGACTGAGACAGAAGCAGCTGAGACTGAGGCGGAACTGGTTATTACAGAGGATGTACAGGAGATCATCGACAGAGGCGTTCTTCGTGTAGGCGTAAAGAATGCGGTGGAAGGCTTCGGCTATCAGGATACGCTGACCGGCGAGTATTCCGGCATGGAGATTGACATTGCCAATCTGATCGCCGAAGAGCTTGGTGTAGAGACAGAGTTCACGACCGTTACGGCCGCGACCAGAACGGAGCTGCTGGATTCCGGCGATATCGACTGTGTGATCGCGACCTTTACGATCACGGATGAGAGAAGAGAAAGCTGGGATTTCTCCACTCCGTATTATACCGACCATGTAACGGTTCTGGTTAAGGATTCCAGTGAGATCACGACGCTGGAAGGTCTGGTTGACAAGACGGTAGGCGTTTCGTCCGGTTCTACGTCCGCGAGATCCCTTGTTGAGGCGATGATCGAGGCGGAAGTGATCAGCGGAGATGATTATGATTCCGAGACTTTTGATCCTGCACTCTGGACCGATGGCGTTTCTTTCCGTCAGTATGACGACTATCCTGCAATCTCTACCGCTCTTGAGTCGGACGAAGTGGATGCGTTCTGTGTAGATAAGTCCATCCTTGCGATCTACAAGACGGAAGGCCGTTCCTACATCGACGCAGAGTTTGCTCCGCAGGAGTACGGCGTTGCGACGACGAAGGACTCCGGATTCTCCGCATATGTGGATACGCTGATTAACCGCTGGCTGGAAGACGGTACGATCGACGGCTTTATCGAGGAGTATGCGCTCGATTAATACTGAGCAAATAAACTGTGAAGATACGAAACAGTTATGAGTAAGGACGGGCTTTTAAGAAGCTTTGAAGCCCGTCCTGTATTTTTCAAACGGGAGGATCAGAATGTCAGGTATTTTTTCTGCGGCCGCCTGGCAAAAGGTATGGACATACCGGGCGACATTTTTGCATGGCCTGGGGACGACGGTACAGACAGCGATCATCGCTATACTTCTGGCGATGGCCATCGGTATCGTGCTCGGCTTATTTGCGACCGGCCACAACCGGGTACTGAAAGCCATTTCGCGTGTCTATGTGGAATTTATACAGAATACGCCGGTGATGCTGCAGCTCTGTTTCCTGTATTATGCGCTTGCGTTTTCCGGACACAGCATCGGTATCATTCGTACCGGCATTGTATCGCTGGGTATCTACCACGGCGCTTACATGGCGGAGGTGATCCGCGCCGGCATTGAGGCGATTCCCAAAGGGCAGTTCGAGGCAGCGCAGTCGCAGGGCTTCAATTACTTTGGCGAGATGTATTATATTATCCTTCCGCAAAGCATCAAGATTATTTTGCCGCCGATGGTCAATCAGGTGGTGAATCTGATCAAGAACACTTCCTGTCTTTATATTATCGGAGGTACAGATCTGATTTCCCTGACCTACAGCTTTGTGACCGGAGCGACGACAGGCGGCGCGTACGGTCCTGCTTATCTGGTGAGCGGCGTATTGTTCTTTATCATCTGCTATCCGCTGTCAAAGCTGGCCAGCACCTGGGAGACCAGGCTGAAACAGAGAGATCAGAGAGTGACAGTCGCCGGACATGGCAGCACGGAAAAGGGGGTGGAAACCGCATGAGCAATTTACAGGCAAGCCTTTCGATGCTGACAAATATCGCGCTTCTGCAGTACCTGATGAAAGGAGTACTGTTTACTCTTATCATATCTGTGGTCGCGGTCGGCTTTGGCATTCTGATCGGTTCTGTTCTTGCATTGGTCCGCAATTACTGCAATTCCGGGAAAAATAAGATTTTCCGGTTTTTGGCCACCTTTTATATTGAAGTGTTCCGCAACACACCTTTGCTGCTGTGGATCTTCATCTGTCTGGTATTCTGTCCGACACCGGGTTTTCTGAACCGTAAGATGTTCGGCCTGAATTCCGCTGCGGATGTGAAGCTTCTTTTTAAGGGAGCGGTTGCACTGGTTCTGTTCACTTCTTCCGTTATTGCGGAAATTGTACGCGGAGGCTTAAATTCCGTTGCGCAGGGACAGTTTGAGGCAGGACATTCACAGGGATTCAATACCGTGCAGATCATGATCTACATCATTCTTCCGCAGGCTTACAGGAATATCATTCCGACGCTGCTTTCGCAGGTGATCACGACCATCAAGGATTCGTCTTATCTGGCGAACGTAGCCGTTATTGAACTGATGGCGCGCACCAAGCAGATCATGAGCTCGGCAAACCGTTATAACGGCACTGGAGTGATCAATGTATCCGATGTATTTGTTTTGTTTGGCTTTGCCTGTGTGATTTATTTCGTGATCAATTTTACATTGTCCTGCGTGGTCCGTCATATGCAGAAGCGTATGAAACAGGGCGCAAAGCGTCCGGCAGATGTGGTGACAGCGGAGTAATTCCAAAGTTGAATACGAATTGTGATATGAATGGACCGTACGCGAAGCCACAGACGAATACGGATCGACAAGACAGGATGCTGGAAACTACAGGAGGTAGCAATGGATCATTATGTGATTACGATTTCAAGAGAATTTGCTTCGCTGGGGCGAACGGTAGCGCAACGGCTGTCCGAAAAACTGGGTGTGGAATTCTGGGACAGGGATATCGTGGAGGCGGCCGCAAAACGCACCGGCCATTCCGTTTCCCTGATCAGTGATGAGGAGGAAACGGCGAAAAGCTCATTTTTTCTTCGCAAAAAAGACAGGATGAGCCTGACAACCTATAATATCAATGATGAGATTTTTGAGACGGAAAAAAATATCATTCTGGATGCCGCTTCCAAAGGTTCATGCATCATCGTGGGACGCTGTGCGGATTATATTCTGCGGGATTTTCCGCGTCACTTAAGTGTATATATCTACGCACCGTATGAGGCAAGACTGAAGAACTGTGTAGAGACGCTGATGATGGATGAGAAGACGGCCCGCCACATGATCCGGGAGGTCGATATGGCCCGCACCTATTATCAGAGAAAGTATTGTCCTGAAGTGCGTTCTCCGCGGGACTGCAGCGCGCTGATGATTGACAGCTCGAGGTTTGGCGTAGAGGGAACGGCGGAAGTGATCGTGCAGGCATTAAATGCGCTGCCGTGATCTTCAAAATTATTTGCAAATTACCTGTGGTTATGGTATGATTCCTTCAATTATCGGAGGAACAGGCCATGAAAAGAACTGGCAGTAGCAGACAGCAGATGAATGAATGCAGGCTATTCGCAGGAATGGCCTGTTTTTTGTGCGCAGAGGCGCATATGGAAGTTTTCCAGCTGGCGCTGGATGCGCCTCGCGCGGCGAGTAGGGGACAAGTCCCTCTACTCGATTGTATATATGAGCCTGAAATTGAAAGATGATTTATTCCGTTGCGATGAGGGAGGAGATTACTTTTGTGGTATGTAATGCAGGTTCAGACGGGGTCTGAGGAAAAAATACAGCTTCAATGTCAGAAACTGATTTCAACGGATGTACTTCAGAAATGTTTTATACCATATTATAAGGAACAGAGAAAGCTTCACGGCGAATGGTTCCTTTTGAAAAAAGTTTTATTTCCGGGCTATGTTTTTATGATCACGGACGGACCGGAGGAACTCTGGTATGATCTGAAAAAAGGTACAGGGGCTTACAAAGCTTCTGGTGACGGATGGGGAGATGATTCCACTCTCCGATGAGGAAGTGGACTTCCTTCTCCGTTTTGGCGGTGAGGAACAGGTGGTTGAGATTTCCAAAGGTGTGTTTGAGGGCTCAAGGGTAAAAGTAATTTCCGGCCCTCTGGTTGGAAAAGAAGGACTGATCAAAAAGATTGATTATCACAAGCGGAAGGCGATTCTGGAAGTGGAAATGTTTGGGCGGAAACAGCAGATTCGGCTCGGCCTGGAAGTACAGATGGAAAAAGCCTGAAGCAGATGAACTTTCCCTCGTAACTGTGAAGGTACTGAACAGTTACTTTCGCAGCAGAAATGGAGAACGGTATGGAGATTTTTCTGATCCGGCACGGTAGTACGGCTGGCAATCTGGAACGGCGCTATGTCGGCACAACGGATGAGCCGCTTACGAAGGAAGCGGCTTCCTGGCTTTCACAGAACAGGGAAGCTTGGCCTTCGGCAGATCTTGTCTATGCGAGCCCGCTGCTGCGATGCAGGCAGACAGCGGGGCTTTTGTATCCGGAGACGGAGATATGCCAGCTGCCGGGGCTGCGGGAGTGCGACTTTGGAGAATTTGAATATAAGAATTATGCGGAGCTGACTGGCGATGCACGCTATCAGGCATGGATTGACAGCGGAGGCACGGCGGCTTTTCCGGGCGGAGAGAGCAGGGAACAGTTTGCCGCCCGCTGCTGCGAAGCGTTTCGCGAAGGGTGCATCCGTGCAGAGGAGGCAGGAGCAGAGCGTGTGGCTTTTGTTGTGCATGGCGGCAGCATTATGGCGATTCTGGATCGTTTTTCTTCTCCGCATCGGGATTATTTCGAATGGCAGGTAAAAAATGCGGAAGGTTTTGCGTGCAGGCTGATCAGCGGGAAGGAAGACGGCCGGAATGTCCTTCTTGGCCCGGACGGTGTGGATAATGGACGGACAGAAAGGGCTGGCATCAGGCTTACGGATATTCGTCCGCTTCCCGAAGCTCCTGCCTTGACCGGGATAGAGGATCAGTTTGTTATGAAAAAAAGCAAAAAGCTGCGCTGCGGATACACAACAGGAAGCTGCGCTGCTGCCGCAGCCAAAGCGGCTGCACAAATGCTGCTTTCCAGCAGGATCTGCTTTCATGCTGATCTGATGACGCCGAAGGGAATCCGGCTGCATCTGCCGGTGGAAGAGCAGCAGATCACAGAAGGATACGCTTCCTGTGCGGTAAGAAAATATGGCGGGGACGACCCGGACGCGACGAACGGAATCCTGATATACGCAAAGGCGGAATATCTGCGATGTGATATGGAATCGGCGGTTCAGCAACTGTATGGGAATTCACTGGAAAATCAGATGTCCGACGATAAGGGTACCGGGACGGGTATGTTTTCACGTATTCTTATAGACGGAGGCATTGGAGTCGGCCGCGTCACAAAACCCGGGCTTGAGCAGCCGGTAGGTGCGGCAGCCATCAACCGTGTGCCCCGTGAGATGATCAGGAAGGAAGTGGAAAGTGTCTGCGAACTTTATGAGTATCGCGGCGGACTTAAGATTACGATATCTGTGCCGGAAGGCGTGGAAATCGCGAAACGGACATTTAATCCGCATCTCGGAATCAAGGGAGGCATTTCTATCCTGGGGACAAGCGGAATTGTTGTGCCGATGAGCGAAGAAGCGCTGATCGCGAGTATCCGTGTCGAGATGAAGCAGAAGGTGGAGCAGGGAGAGCAGTATATCCTTATCACACCGGGCAATTATGGTGCGGATTTTATTCGCAGAGAGACCGCACAGCAGACTGCAAAAGGAGACTCTGCAGAACCTGCCGGGTCATGTTCAGGTCCCGGAGAGGATCATCTGACAGAGGATTCTTCCGGGTATCGCCATCTCAACGCGGAGGATTCCATGAAGTGCAGCAACTATGTCGGAGAAACACTGGATATCGCGGAAGAACTGGGTGTAAAGGGAATCCTGTTTGTTGCACATATTGGGAAATTTATCAAGGTTTCCGGAGGAATTATGAACACTCATTCCGCACATGCCGACTGCCGTGCCGAGCTGATGGCGGCACAGGCGATGCGTGCCGGGGCTCCTTCCGAAGTCGTAAGGCAGCTTCTTGACACCAATACGACAGAGGAAGCGGTCGGCATTCTGTCGGAGACCGGTATGTTGGAACCAACAATGGCAGAAGTGACCAGCCGGATTCAATTTCATCTGCAAAAGCATTGCCGCGGCGCATTGGAGACAGAGGCTGTCATTTTTTCAAACCAGTACGGCTATCTTGGCGAGACGGACGGCGCGGATGCCATGGCAGAGAAAATCATGGAACAGGAACACATGCAATCCTCGGCGGGGCGGGGTTTGCATACAACAATATAAGAAATACAAAACTGTAATACGTCATACTGGCAATTATCCTGTAGTGTATGCGGGGGATAAAAATCATTGGGAACAAACATTCAGATATTGCATAAGCTCCGGAAGCATGGCAGCCCCATCCTTCAGCCCCAGCTCATAAACAGCCTGCAGTTTGGAGGGATCACTCTCGATGCGCCCAATCTCTATCGGGGAAGAAGGGCGGATGACAAACGCATGTCCATCTGCTTCCAGTTCTTTTAAGGCCTCTACGGACTCGTTGTAAACGGTATGACGCAGGGCAAGCTGTTTTTCAAGGTTCGGGTATTTTCTGTAAAACGTATGGATCAGCCGGCGGGACATCGGCTTCTTGCGGTAGGAGAGATCGCGGGTCAGCACGACGATCAGCCGGTCATAGCCATTTGCCTGCATCCAGCGGAACGGAATGCTGTCCGAAATGCCTCCGTCCAGATAGCAATGTTCGCCCAGCTGTACTGGTTTTGACACAAATGGCATGGAAGCAGACGCGCGCAGGACGTCCATCTGCTGATAGACGCTGCGGATGCGCACATACTTTGGCCTGCCGGATTCCATCTCTGTGACTACGGCATAGAATGGTATGTGTTCCGCAGCTTTCTGATAGGCGGCGTCGTCAAATACGTCCAGCTCACAGGGAACATCGTGGTATGCATATTCTGTGCTGATGATATTGCCCTCTTTGATCAGAGGAAGGATCCCCATATAATGCGGGTCATGGTTGAACCACTTATTGTAGCGGATTACACGGCCATTCTGCCCGGACAGATAATTCACGCCGAACAACGCACCCGCCGATACACCGATCGCGCCGTTGATCGGGATTTCGTGCTCCATCATCACATCAAGAATGCCCGCGGTATACATACCGCGCATGGCACCGCCCTCCAGTACAAGACCTGTTTTCATTGTATATTCACCATTCCCTTTTCAAATTGAGACTTTGTTCTTTTATCATAATGTGTTATTACGATACTTCAGCGTTTTCTCCGATTTTAACACGATTACCCAAAACTGTAAACCGGGAGAATTCTTTTGTAAAAAAATGATTGACTTTTATTCTTTTATGGCATATTATAAACGCAGCTGAGAAACACAGTGATGCCATGTGGCACAAAATCGAAAACCCCAGAGGCTGCTACCCTCTGGGGTTTTCTTGCTCGTTACGGTGAGCTGATCCGTTCAGGCTGTTGTCGTCTAATTATTTCTACCCAGCCATTTGCAAATATAGTTGCCAATTATACTTGCTGCGACAGAAATAAGAAACACAATGACTAAATCCGCCATGTGGCATCACCTCCTTCCTTGTGGAATGAGTCGACGACAGTGATACTATATCACATGAAAATGAATTATTCAATATAAAATATTATATAATTATTTTGAAATGATACATAACAAATGAAAGAAAAACTCTGCCCCATTTCAATAAATAATTCAAAATTGTTTTAAAGCAAATTTGGTTAGATTCAAAATAAATAATTCTTGACACAGGCCCCAAATATCCATATCATTCAAGAAGATATTCCGCATCTTTAAAAGAAGAAATCAGCTTAAAACAACTGCCTCGAACGATGCGGGTTGGGAGAGAGAAATGACGGAAGAAAAAGAACCATCTGCAATGGGAAAATGTCCTGATGGGGCTCCGATAGCGGTCGTTGGCGCAGTGAACATGGATATTTGCGGCATGCCATATCAGCCTTTGGTAGGGGCAGATTCCAATCCAGGCAGGGTATCCCTGTCAATGGGCGGAGTGGGGCGTAACATTGCTCACAATCTTGCCCTGCTTGGCCAGCCGGTATCTCTGATCACGGTTTTTGGAGATGATGTTAACGGACGGAGAATTCAGGAACATCTGGAAAAGCTGGGGATAAACTTAAGCAATGCACGGACGGTCAGTGGGGCATCTACCTCATGCTATGTTTTTATCACGGACGAAAAAGGCGAGATGCAGCTTGCCATTTCAGATATGGGCATCTATACGTATATGACGCCGCAGTTTATGGAGAATCGTCTGGATGTACTCAACCGGTCCTGCCTCTGTGTGATCGATACGAATCTGCCGCAGGAGACGATCGAATATCTGGCAGAACACCTGCGGGTTCCCATTTTCGCGGATCCGGTGTCTACGGCGAAGATGCATAAGCTGGAGAGAATTCTTGGCCATATACATACTTTGAAGCCCAATCGGCTGGAAGCGGAATATTTAAGCGGAATGGAGATCACCGATGAGGCTTCTCTTAAAAAGGCGGCTGATGTTCTGCTTGATAAAGGGATAAAAAATGTGTATATTACCCTTGGAGCAAAAGGTGTTCTTTGTGCAGGCAGGGACCGGATGCTGCTGATTCCCGGAATTCAGACGAATGTGCGCAGCGCGACAGGCGGAGGGGATTGTTTTATGGCTGGACTTGCTTATGCGTATCGTGCCGGACTTTCTTCGGAAGAAGCAGCGCGGCTGGCGCTGGCAGCCGGAGCAATCTGCGCAGAAAGCGATCAGACGATCAATGAGGAACTGAGCGCTCAGATGATGTATGAAAGGGCGGGTTTTTGAAAGGGATTTCCGGCGGCATGACCTGAACACGTGAGATATCATGGCGTGATCATGAACATCATACCGCAGAAATATATAAGCACTATATTTTGATTTTTACAGATAAGAATCAGGAGGAAATGAACATGAATCAGCTGAACAAATATCTTGATGTGGCACCGGAGGTGCAGGAGGCGCTTGCGAACGGAAAGCCGGTCGTGGCGCTGGAGTCTACGATCATCTCACACGGTATGCCTTATCCGCAGAATGTGGAGACGGCTCTTGCGGTTGAAAAAATCGTCCGTGAGAACGGTGCGGTACCGGCGACGATCGCAATTTTAGGCGGGCGCCTTAAGGTCGGCGTCAGTGAGGAAGAGATTGATTATCTCGGCAAGAAAGGTCTGGATGTGATCAAGGCGAGCCGCCGCGACGTGCCGATCCTGGTGGCGAAAAAAGAGGATGGTGCTGCTACGGTGGCGACAACAATGCTGATCGCGGCGATGGCCGGTGTGAAGGTATTTGCGACCGGCGGCATCGGCGGCGTGCACAGAGGAGCAGAGACGACGATGGATATTTCCGCAGATCTGGAAGAACTGGCGGACACGCCTGTACTGGTCGTCTGCGCCGGAGCAAAAGCTATCCTGGATCTGGGACTAACACTGGAATATCTGGAGACCAAAGGCGTACCGGTGATCGGCTATCAGACTGAGGAGCTTCCTGCATTCTATACCCGAAAGAGCGGATTTGGCGTAGATTATCGTCTGGACACACCGAAACAGATTGCAGATGCGTGGATGACGAAGCTGGATCTGGGCATGAAAGGCGGCATGCTGGTGACGAACCCGATTCCGGAAGAGTATTCCATGGACTGTGAGTATATCAACAAGTGCATTGACGAGGCAATCGAGGAGATGAAGGCAAAGGGGATCAAAGGAAAGCAGACTACCCCGTTCCTGCTTGCGAAGGTGAAGGATATCACCGGCGGCGACAGCCTGGACGCGAATATTCAGCTTGTATACAACAACGCAAAGCTGGCATCGCAGATCGCCGGGGAGATGTGCCGCTGATTTCCTGCAAATATTTTGTAAAAAACATGAAAAAAATAGTTCAATTTGTCGAAAAGTATGCTATACTGATATAAATTTGTGTGGAAGGGAGACGCACACAGGGGGTTCGAAAATGATCCAGAGCCGACATAAGGCTTCAGGATAAATAAATTATAAGGAGAGAAAGAAAATGAAGAAAAAACTGCTTGCATTGATGCTCTCAGCTGTCATGGTCGTATCTATGGGCGCGATCACGGTTCAGGCTGAGGAAAGCGTATCGGCGGACGACATCGAGGATACGATGACTTCTGACGATGGTACTTATGAGATTGCTTTCGTTACGGATGTCGGCTCCCTGAAGGACAAGTCTTTCAATGAGGGTACATGGAACGGCGTGAAGCTGTATGCTTATGAGAACGGCCTTTCCTACAAGTATTATCAGCCGGCCAATGAGAGCGAAGCAACGGATGATGACCGTTATGACGCGATGGCAGCTGCCTGCGAAGCAGGAGCTCAGGTTGTTGTCTGCGCCGGTTATCTTCAGGAGGCGGCTCTGACTC
Organism: Lachnospiraceae bacterium; assembly: GCA_021199655.1. Classification (GTDB taxonomy): domain Bacteria; phylum Bacillota; class Clostridia; order Lachnospirales; family Lachnospiraceae; genus Choladousia. Next base: position 40,339 of record JAJQHQ010000095.1, read on the forward strand.
AGGCTGCAATTGATTATCCGGACGTACAGTTCGTATTTATCGATGGCTATACTCTTTACAACGGCGATGATGCCCTTGCGAACGTAGCGGGTATCAACTTCCAGGAAGAGCAGTGCGGTTACTTCGCAGGCTATGCGGTAGTGATGGAAGGCTTCACTGAGCTCGGATTCTCCGGCGGCGGCGGCGGAACAAACCCGGCATGCTGCCGTTACGGCTATGGCTTTGTACAGGGCGCGAATGACGCGGCTGCTGCACTTGGCACCACAGTAAATATCAACTATTCCTGGCTGTATGGTTCTTCTTACTCAGCATCTGCTGAGCTGCAGACCATGGTAAGCGGCTGGTATACCAACGGCACAGAAGTTGTATTCGCCTGCGGCGGCGCGATGTTCTCATCGATCGCAGCGGCAGCTTCCGCTAACGATGGTTATGTGATTGGTGTTGACGTTGACCAGTCCAGCGAGTCTGATACCGTTATCACCTCCGCTATGAAGGGCCTGGCTGCGGCTACCGAGTATGCGATCGGCGTTTACTATGACGGCGCGTGGGATACGCTTGGCGGTACCACCACAACACTTGGCGCTGCTGACGGTGCTGTAGGTCTCCCGACCGATACCTGGTCGCTTGAGAGCTTCACTGTTGAAGATTATGAAGAGCTTCTTACAGAGGTTGTAGATGGCACGCTTGTAGTTGACAATGATTATGAGAACGCTGATCTGACAGGCTTTGAGAACGCAGTCGTTACTATCGTAGAGTAACTGTGAATACTGTACAGTCATGTAGAGTAACAGGAAGTATCCCGTGAGAACGGGCTCACAGAAATTGCTCTTGAAAGGGGAGGGCGGATCACGCACCTCCCCTTTTTTTGAAAAACAGGGCTGAAAAATATTCAGGTGCTGGAATTATAAGAAGGGGGGAAGAATGCAATGCAGCCAGACAATGTCATTGAGATGCTCCATATTACCAAGCGTTTCCCGGGAATCATTGCCAATGACGACATTACGCTCCAGCTGCGCAGAGGTGAGGTGCATGCCCTGCTTGGCGAAAACGGAGCAGGCAAGTCCACGCTGATGAGTGTTCTGTTCGGTCTGTATCAGCCGGAGGAAGGAAAAATCCTCAAAAACGGACAGGAAGTAAAGATTCACAATCCGAATGACGCGACCGCGCTTGGAATCGGAATGGTGCATCAGCACTTTAAACTGATTGACGTCTTTACCGTGCTGGATAATATCATTCTTGGCGCGGAGACTACAAAGCTTGGCTTTTTGCAGAAAAAGGAAGCCCGGGCAAAGGTAGAGGCGCTTTCAGAAAAATACGGCCTCAAGGTCGATCTTGACGCTCACGTGGAGGATATCACAGTCGGGATGCAGCAGCGTGTGGAAATTTTAAAAATGCTGTACCGCGACAATGAGATCCTGATTTTTGATGAGCCGACAGCGGTGCTGACTCCGCAGGAGATTGAGGATCTGCTCGAGACGATGCGAGCGTTTGCCGCAGAGGGAAAAAGTATTCTTTTTATTTCTCATAAGCTGAATGAGATCATGTCTGTGGCAGACCGTGTGACGGTGCTCCGCAAAGGAAAATATGTTGGCACAGTGGACACTAAAGATACGGACAAACAGAGCCTTTCCAACATGATGGTCGGACGTCCGGTACAGCTGGAAGTGGTAAAAGATGAGGCGAAGCCGCAGCAGCCGGTTCTTCAGGTTCGGGATCTGAAGGTTCCGTCCGCCGTACATAAACGCGATGCGGTCAATGGTGTTTCCTTTGATGTCCGCGCCGGCGAGATTGTCTGTATTGCCGGTATCGACGGGAATGGTCAGAGCGAGCTGGTCTATGGTCTGACCGGATTGGAAAAAAGCTCTGGCGGCACTGTTACATTGTGCGGCGAGGATATTTCTCACGCGACGATCCGTCAGCGAGGAAAAAACATGAGCCACATTCCGGAAGACCGTCACAAGCACGGTCTGATTCTGGATTTTACCCTGGAACAGAATATGGTGCTGCAGCGCTTTCAGGAGCCGCAGTTTGCACATAATGGTTTCATTGATACGGCAGCGGTACGGGAGTATTCAGACCGGCTGATCAGGGATTTTGATGTTCGCTCCGGTCAGGGCTCGGTCACCGTGGCCAGAAGTATGTCGGGCGGCAATCAGCAGAAAGCAATCATCGCCCGGGAGCTTGACCGGGATAAGCCGCTGATCCTTGCGGTTCAGCCGACCAGAGGTCTTGATGTCGGCGCGATCGAGCACATTCACAATCAGCTGATCGCAGAACGTGACAAGGGTCATGCGATCCTTCTTATTTCTCTGGAGCTGGATGAGGTCATGAGCTTAAGCGACCGGATCCTGGTGATCTATGAGGGGGAGATCGTGGGCGAGCTTGATCCGAAGAAGACGGACGTTCAGGAGCTTGGCCTTTATATGGCTGGAGCGAAGCGGCAGAATGGGAAGGAGGCGAGCAAGGCATGAAAGAGAAATTAGCCCGTTTTTACGCGAAAGACGGTACGAAGACCGTGCTTTCCTCTGTGCTTTCTATTATTATCGGTATGGTGGTAGGAAGTATTATCATACTGCTCGTCGGTATTTCCAACAAATCTCTGGGCTTTAGCAGTGTCGGAGAAGGCATTCAGCTGGTATTCGGCGGCCTGTTCAGTACCGGCCGGAATGCCGCTGGATCTCTGACTTTTGGATTTAACTCGACAAACTTCGGAAACATGCTGTTCCGTGCGACCCCGCTGATCCTGACCGGACTTTCCGTGGCGATCGCCTACAAGACCGGACTTTTCAACATCGGAGCACCGGGACAGTACCTGATGGGAACCGCGGCAACCCTTTTCGTTGCCCTTAAAATACCGACCACTTCCTCTACTCTATATGAAAACGGCGGTGTTCCGGCTCCATTGGTGTGGCTTCTGGCGTTCCTCGCCGGTATGCTTGCGGGTGCGCTCTGGGGTGCGATTCCCGGTCTGGTGAAGGCGTATCTGAATATCAATGAAGTACTGGCCTGCATTATGTGCAACTGGATCGCGGCCAATCTGGTCACCTGGATTTTTGAGGGCAGCAGCCTGTGCAACACCATTGAATCCGGAAAGACCGGCTACATCTATAAGACCAGTTACAATGGCGTGGCGACAGCCAAGCTCGGCCTGGACAAGATTTTTTCCGGTTCTCAGGTCAACGGCGGTATTCTGGTGGCCATTATACTTGCGATTCTCGTATACATCCTGATGGATAAGACGACCATGGGATATCAGCTGAAGGCTTGCGGCAGCAACCGCCATTCGGCTCGCTATGCCGGTATTGCGGACAAGAGAAATATCGTCCTTTCCATGGCACTGGCGGGAGCATTGGCCGGTGCGGGCGCTTCCCTATATTATCTGGCCGGCAATACAGAATTTTTCTGGTCGACCTACCAGTCCCTTCCGGATGCCGGATTCAACGGTATTCCGGTGGCGCTCCTTGCCTCCTGCAATCCGATCGGTGTTGTATTTACCGGATGCTTCATGTCCATGCTGGACATCTGCGGACTGCAGCTGACCAACCTGACCGCTTATAACGAATATATCACGGATGTTATCATTGCCGTGATCGTATACTTAAGTGCGTTTGCCCTTTTGATCCGTATGCTTCTGACAAGCAAAAAGAGCAGCGGTCATGAAGAAAACGCAAACGCGGATTCTGATGACAGCGGTAATGCTACAGCGGGTAAAACAGCAGGAGCAGATCCGGAAAAAGACAAAAACACAGCATCCGCAGTAAATGCGAAGGGAGGCGAGGCGTTATGACATTTTTAATTCAGCAGACGCTGCTTTATGCAGTTCCCCTGATGATCGTTGCGCTGGCCGGTGTATTTGCGGAGCGGAGCGGTGTCATCAACCTGGCTCTCGAAGGTATTATGATCTTCGGAGCCTTTACGGGTGTATTTTTTGTAAATGTGGTACAGCAGGCCGGATGGTTTGCGGCCGCTAAGGATAACGGCAACTGGATAGCATTACAGGGCTTTGAGGTTCTGGCAATCCTTGTAGCGGCTCTGTGCGGCGCAATCTTTTCTCTTTTGCTGGCATTTGCTGCGATCAACCTCAAAGCGGATCAGACCATCAGCGGTACAGCACTGAACCTTCTGGCTCCGGCACTCGTCCTTTTCCTGATCCGTATTCTTGCAAACCAGAGCACGCTCTATATGGCAGAAGGAGACGCGGCGAGCTGGTTTATGATCAAAAAGAGTACGTTGGGATTTGACCGAAATGCGGACATCGGTATTCTGGGTGAGATCTTTATCAACAAGGTTTATCTGGCTACCTATCTGTGCATTCTGGTCTTCATCATTCTGGCCATTCTGCTTTATAAGACCCGGTTTGGTCTTCGCCTTCGCTCCTGCGGTGAGAATCCGCAGGCGGCAGACTCTCTGGGTATCAATGTGTATAAAATGCGCTATGCCGGCACGATCATCTCCGGCGCACTTGCCGGGATGGGCGGCTTCGTTTATGCGCTGACTACTGCGAACTGCTCCGCAAACGGCGATGTGGCAGGCTTCGGTTTCCTGGCACTGGCTGTGATGATCTTCGGCAACTGGAAGCCCGGAAATATTGCGGGCGCAGCGCTGCTCTTTGGCCTGTTTAAGTGTATCGCCGCTTCCTACGCAAGTATCGATATCAATGGCGATGGTGTTTATATGCTGGCGCAGATCGGGCTGAGTTCAAACTTCTACCGGATGCTGCCGTATCTGATCACCATGGTTGTACTGGCGTTCACTTCCAAGAAATCCCGCGCCCCGAAGGCTGAGGGTGTTCCGTACGACAAAGGGCAGAGGTAAATTGCTCCTGCTGCCTGAATCATAAAACAGAGAAGCGGACTCCCCTTATCCGATTAAAAACTGGGGAATATGGTCAATGGAAAAGAAAGAAGCACAAAAACAGGCGCTCGCTCTGGAAATCATCGGGCGCCTGAAAAATGAATACCCGGACGCGGACTGCACTTTGGATTATGATGAAGCCTGGAAGCTCCTCGTGAGCGTCCGTCTTGCAGCGCAGTGTACGGATGCACGGGTGAATATTGTGGTGGAGAAGCTGTATGAGAAATTCCCCGATGTGGATGCGCTCGCAGCTGCATCGCCGGAGGAGATCGAGGAAATTGTCAGGCCCTGCGGCCTCGGAAAAAGTAAGGCGCGGGACATCAGCGCCTGCATGCGTATGCTGAAAGAGGAGTACGGCGGGAAAGTGCCTGATGATTTTGATGAGCTGCTAAAGCTTCCCGGAGTGGGAAGAAAAAGCGCAAACCTGATCATGGGGGATGTCTTTGGAAAACCGGCGATCGTCACCGATACCCATTGTATCCGCCTGACCAATCGGATGGGACTGGTCGATGAGATCAGGGAGCCGAAGAAAGTAGAAATGGCGCTCTGGAAGATCATTCCCCCTGAGGAAGGCAGCAGTTTCTGCCACCGCCTTGTTTATCATGGCAGGGAAGTCTGCACCGCGCGGACGAAGCCGTATTGCGAGCGGTGCTGCCTGAAGGATATCTGTGAGAAGAATGGCGTGGAATCGTCAAACTGAGAACAGACGGCAGCAGCAGATTCCTGCGCAGTAATTTCGTATTTTAATGATGGTAAAAGGGCTTGTACTAAAACGTTCCGCGAGAATGCGCCAAGGCGCATTCTTTTTTAATGAATATTTTTATAAAAAATGGACTGCTGACAAAAACTGATTACTAAAACAGATGACAGAAACAAATGTCAGGAAAACAGGATTGACAAATACCCTTTGGGGGTATATCATATCTCTGCAGATACCCGTGAGGGGTATTTGGATTCTGGAAGATATGGAAAAGTACCGGACAATTACGAGAATCGTATATTTTGTTCTGCTGCCGGAATAAGGAGAGAAAATATCGTGGACAATAAAATAAACAGAGAAGATATGCAGGAGATACATGCTTCAGACGGTGTTCCAAAGGAGAATCCCAGGGAGAGCCTAAAGGAGAACTCCATGGAGAATCCTGAGGACCCCCCTGCCGGGGAAGTCTGTTGCAGCTGCAAAAAGACAGTGCGTTCAGAAGAGGAGCGCAGGAAGCTGATCAACCGCCTGAACCGCATCGAAGGGCAGATTCGCGGCATTCGCGGTATGCTGGAGCGCGATGCCTACTGCAATGACATTCTGATTCAGTCCGCTGCGGTGAATGCGGCCATCAATTCTTTTAATAAGGAGCTTTTATCCAGCCATATCCATACCTGTGTCGTGCGGGATATCCGCGAAGGAAAAGATGAGGTTGTGGATGAACTGGTGGCTACGATGCAGAAGTTAATGAAATAATTGGAGTCGTTTGATCAGGACAGAAGCAGCGAAGGAACGAGGCGTCTGCCTTGCAACAGGAATATTTATGGAAGGAGTGATTCACAAAAAATGGATCAGTATACAGTAACGGGAATGAGCTGCGCGGCCTGCTCCGCGAGAGTGGAGAAGGCAGTCTCGAAGGTTCCCGGTGTGACATCGTGTTCAGTCAGTCTGCTGACAAATTCCATGGGAGTAGAAGGCACCGCTTCTCCGGATGCCATTATACGGGCTGTGCAGGACGCGGGATACGGCGCTTCTCAAAAGGGCGGCAGTAGGGCCGTCAAAGGTGCGGGAGCCGGTGTGTCTGACGGGTCAGGGGCGGCATATTCCATGCAGCAGTCCATTGCGGAGCAGGAGGCGGCTCTTGAAGACCATGAGACGCCGGTGCTGAAGCGCAGGCTGATCGCCTCAATCGGGTTTTTAGCCGTGCTGATGTATGTCTCGATGGGGCATATGATGTGGGGGTGGCCGCTGCCTGCCTGGTTTGAGGGCAACCATGTGGCGATGGGACTGGTACAGCTTCTCCTGGCTGCGATCATCATGGTGATCAATCAGAAGTTTTTTATCAGCGGGTTTAAGAGCCTGTGGCATCGTTCGCCAAATATGGACACGCTGGTAGCGCTCGGTTCGACGGCTTCCTTTGTGTGGAGTGTTTACGCTCTGTTCATGATGACGGATGCGCAGGTGCACGGCGATATGGAAGCGGTCATGACTTATATGCATGAATTTTATTTTGAGTCGGCGGCGATGATCCTGACCCTGATCACGGTTGGAAAGATGCTGGAGGCACGTTCCAAAGGAAAGACGACGGATGCACTGAAAAGCCTGATGAAGCTGGCGCCGAAGACCGCTGTGGTAGTGCGGGAAGATGGCACGGAGGAGACCGTACCCATCGATCAGGTGAAAAAAGGAGATGTCTTTGTCGTCCGTCCGGGTGAAAATATTCCGGTGGACGGAGTCATTCTGGATGGAGTCAGTGCCGTCAATGAAGCCGCGCTGACAGGTGAGAGCATTCCGGTCGATAAAGCAGCCGGCGATACGGTATCCGCGGCAACAGTCAATCAGTCCGGTTTTATCAAATGTGAAGCGACCAGAGTCGGGGAGGATACGACCCTTTCCCAGATTATCAAAATGGTCAGCGACGCGGCTGCGACCAAAGCACCGATCGCGAAGATCGCGGATAAGGTATCCGGCGTCTTTGTCCCGGTCGTGATTACCATAGCTGTGTTCACGATGATTGTGTGGCTGCTCGTGGGTCAGACAGTTGCGTTTGCTCTGGCGAGAGGAATCTCTGTCCTCGTGATCAGCTGCCCGTGCGCGCTCGGTCTGGCGACACCGGTGGCGATCATGGTCGGCAACGGAATGGGAGCGAAGAACGGCATCCTGTTTAAAACGGCAGTGTCCCTGGAGGAAGCAGGCAAGGTGCAGATCGTCGCCCTGGATAAGACGGGCACGATTACCAGCGGAGAGCCGAGGGTGACTGACCTTTGCCCGGCTGACGGTGTCACAGAGCAGGAACTGTTGACCTATGCGTTTGCACTGGAGCAGAAAAGTGAGCATCCGCTGGCGAAAGCCATTCTGCTGCGCGGGCAGGAAGAAAAGATCATTGCGGCCGATGTCAGTGATTTTAGGGCTCTGCCGGGGAATGGTCTTTCCGCAACGATCTGTACAGAAAAGGGATCACTTCAGGAAAAAGGAGAAAAACTTTCAGGCGGCAGCCTGAAATTTATAAAAAGCCAGACACAGGTTTCCCCGCAGATGGAATCACAGGCAGAACAGCTTGCGGAACAAGGGAAGACGCCGCTGCTTTTTGCAAAGGATGGCAGGCTGCTTGGCATGATAGCCGTGGCGGATGTGATCAAGGAGGACAGCCCGCAGGCTGTCAATGAGCTGCAGAATATGGGTATCCGTGTGGTGATGCTGACAGGCGACAATGAGCGTACGGCAAGAGCGATCGGTGCGCAGGCAGGTGTCGATGAGGTGATTGCCGGAGTCCTGCCGGACGGGAAGGAAAGTGTCATTCGCCAGCTAAAGGAAAATGCAGTCAGCAATGATACCGGTGAATCGGGGAAAGCTTTTTCTCCGGCGGTTCATTTTGGGCGGCGAACGCATTCGAAAGAAGTTAAGGTCGCGATGGTCGGGGACGGCATCAATGATGCCCCGGCGCTTACCAGGGCAGATATCGGGATTGCCATTGGAGCAGGTACGGATATCGCCATTGACGCGGCTGACGTGGTGCTGATGAAGAGCCGCTTAAGTGATGTGCCGGCTGCCATCCGCTTAAGCAGGGCGACACTGCGCAACATTCACGAGAACCTGTTCTGGGCATTTTTCTATAATGTCATTGGCATTCCGCTCGCAGCGGGCGTATGGATCCCGATCTTCGGATGGAAGCTGAATCCGATGTTCGGAGCAGCAGCGATGAGTCTTTCCAGCTTCTGCGTGGTATCGAACGCACTGCGTCTGAACCTGTTCAAAATACGGGACGCAGGACACGACAGGAAGATTCGGCCGGTAACGATTCAAGGACTCATAAAGTCAGCAGCAGATGATCTGGAAACGGTCAATCCGGTCGCTGACAATAGAGACAATGTACATCTGGTAACTGATAACCCGGCAGACAGCTCTCCAAACAGGAATGAAGCAGAAGCCGGAAATGAAAATAATATGGAGGAGACGAACATGGTAAAGACAACAATGCAGGTAGAAGGAATGATGTGCGGGCACTGTGAGGCGCACGTAAATGACGCCATCCGCAAGGTGTTTGACGTGCAGAAGGTGACTTCGAATCACAGCAAGGGCATTACTGAGATCCTTTCCGAGACTGCTCTGGATGAGGACAAGCTCAGGGCCACTGTAGAAGAGACCGGCTACAAGGTGGGGACGATCACAACCGGTGAGCCGGAGAAAAAGGGATTCTCGCTGTTCCATAAATAAATAACAGAAGAAAATGTGAAAGCGGAACTGAAAGACGGGTATCTGACTATTTCAGCTTCTACCGGCTCAACCAGCGAACAGAAGGATGACAAAGGCAAATATGTACGCCGTGAGCGATTTGTCGGATCCTGCAGCAGAGCGTTCTATGTAGGCGAAGCAGTGAAGCAGGAAGACATTAAGGCAAAGTTCGAGAATGGTACTCTGGTCCTGACCGTGCCGAAGAAGGTACAGCAGCCGGTGGTGGAAGAGAATAAGTACATTACCATCGAGTAACAGGAAAGACAAATATGGTATTCCGATGTGATTCCCTGATTTTAGCGGTGCGGTCTGTATGGGGCCGTACCGCTTTTTCCTTTATGGGAAACTTTGTTTCGATATGAAAAATCGGTTGTTTTTTTCATGAGCTTCGCTTATACTTGAAACGCAGCGGCCGGGACTGCCGGAGGTTCTGTCAGATACCGGTATGGAAAAACTTTTGGGAGGATACCTGTAATGAATGATTTTTTAAAAGCAGTAGTAGAAGCAGACGACGCGCCGGTGGTGATCTGCGACATGGAACATACGATTGTGTATATGAATCCGACAGCTGTAAAAAGATATGCGAAGAGCGGTGGGGAACAACTGATTGGAAAGTCCATTTTTGACTGCCACAATCCGCACTCGAAGGAAATCATCCTCTCTGTGGTTGAGAGATTCCGCAGAGAACCGGAGCTGAATAAGGTCTATACCTATACAAAAAACTGGGACGGAGAAGACACAGACGTATATATTGTTGCGCTTAAGAATGATGCTGGTGAGCTGATCGGCTATTATGAAAAACATGAGAGCCGTCTGCATGAAAACAGGATTGGACATTAGAGTAACATTGTCGCGTCCTGCCTTTGCAAAATGCGGGATGCTCAATCTGCGTAAGAATGAAAGATGCAAGACTGCGGGGAATTCTGTATGGTTCAGGAGAAAGCGTTTCCGGAAGAGTTTTATACGTCGCGGTTCGACGGGATTCAGACACTTCGTGGAATCAGTGCGGTATTGATCGTGATGCACCACATGCGTTTTTTTGCACGTGGTGCTTTTGGTGTAGATATATTTTTCTGCATCAGCGGATTTATGATCATGCTGACCACGCATAGAGGCCCGGATGCATCATCAGGAAACAGGACAAGGTTTTTTCTCAGGAAAAGACTGATACGGATCGTACCGTTTTACTATCTGATGACATTCCTCACCTATGCACTGCTGACAGCGTTTCCGGACCTGTTTGAACAGACACAGACATCTGTGGTGTTTCTGATCAAAAGCCTTCTGTTTATCCCGTTTGACATTGGGAATGGCGTGCTGCAGCCGCTTTTGCGGGTCGGCTGGACCATCAACTGTGAGATCTTTTTTTATCTTCTTTTTTTTCTTGCATTGCATATCAGTCATCGGTATCGCGGGCTGATCTGTTCGGCACTGTTATTTCTGTGTGTGCTGATCGGTGCGGCTGCCTCCGGAGGCAGGACGATTACCGGGGAAAGCCTTCTGGGAATACAGCCTTTCTGGAGCGTAAACGCAGCGCAGTCAGCGGAATCGGTTTCTCCCTGGCTGGCGCCGGTTTTCTTCTATGGATGTCCGGTCATGCTGGAATTTTCTCTGGGGATTTTGTGTTATTACATAGCGGGTGCTGTTTACCAGAAAGTGATATTCAGGGAAAATATCGAAAAAATGAATCTGGCGGTATGGCAATCTTCGGACGGTACAGGCAAAGACCTGCAAAAGAGCCAACGGAGACAGTCAGGGACATGCTATGGTATTCTTTCACTTCTGGCCGGTTTGGTTCTGCTGCTGCTTTTGATTTTTACCGCGCCGCGGGTCAACCTTTCCGGCTGGCGCAGGCCCATTGTGTGGGGACTGCCTGCCATGCTCACGGTATTGGCTTTTTTTACGGCGGGGCTGTTTTTAAAAATGCCGCGCTTCCTGGTAAGACTGGGAGATATCAGCTTTTCCATCTATCTCCTTCATTACTATCCGGTCATGTTTCTGGATCGGGAGGTCTTTGATTTTTCTAAACTGAATGCAATCTCGGCTGCGGGAGCGCTTGTGATCATTGTACTGGTGATCGCGGCAGCCCTGATTACCTGGAATCTTATCGAAAACCGTCTGAGCACATTCCTGCGCGGCCGCTTCTGTGTCAGCCGGACTGATGAAGTGACCTGAGGAGGCCTCTGAATGGAATGATTCATGCGAAATCTTATATCAGCCCGAAATGCCGGCAGGCATTGTAAATACCATCCTCAAGAAGAGGACTTGTTACATAGGAAGCTGCGGCCTTTGCCGCGTCAGAGCCGTTTCCCATTGCCACGGAAATGCCGGCAGTGCTGAACATTCCCAGGTCGTTCACGCTGTCGCCGAACGCAAGGGTGTCCGCAGGGACAATTTCAAGGATTTCACAGACCTTTTGAATCCCGGTTCCTTTATGGAACCCCTTTGGCACCATTTCCACGACGTTTTCGTTGTGGATGATATAATCATAATCTTCTTTTAATTCCGCAAAACAGCTTTCCCGGTCCGCGTCGTTTGTTGCACAGGAGAGCTTGGAGATTTCCCACTGCCCCCATAATTCTGTAATCGGCAGCAGGCGATCACCCATTTCGCGGATGACTTTTTCTCCGTAAGCGTCCTGGCCGAACTCGTGCCGATCCAGATAGAGGTGGTCTGTGCCTTCCAGGATCGGGCGGAATCCATATTTGCGCACGGTCTCGACGGTACGGACTGCCAGGCCGGAGGGAATCGTTTTGTGAAAAAGCCGCCTTCCCTGATACTCCACCATCGTGCCGCAGCCGGAGACGATACCGTCGAATCCCAGTCCAAGCAGATCCGGATTCTGTATGTAAGCCCGGCAGCGGCCGCTGCAAAGAAATACCAGATGACCGTTCGCCTTTAAAAGCCGGATCGCTTCCCGTGTGCTGTCCGGAATGTAATTTTTAAAATCCCATAATGTTCCGTCAATATCAAAAAAAAGTGCCCTGGGCATATGTGCCATTCCTCTCTGATTGTGATAAAAGGCAAACGCGTTGTAAAAAACGGCTGCCCGCTGGATCTTCCTGCGCAATAGTTTAGCATGTTCTTTCCCTTTGGGCAATCGGGAATTTGTGCAACAGTTCAGAACAGCATCGAAATGAAAAGACAGTCTGTGCAGGTTCACCTGCTAAGGGCTGTATTTTCATTTCGGGATGGGCGGGCGCTGATCGTCCAGTGGACGATCGTTTAGCGCCGACCGAAGTGGAACGGAGATGCCCATTCAGCCTCAGACACATGACGCGCAGGCGGCATGTAGCCTTCGAAGAAGGCGGTCTGTGGCCTGCTGTTCTGAATGGTTACAAATTTACAAGGAACAGTTTCGATGATTTGGGCATTTGCCGGAATCTGGTGATTGAAAAAGCACTTTTGAAAGGATATAATGGTTTCAATTTTACTTTGAGGTGAAAAAATTGGCAGAAAAGAATAAAAACAGCAATAACGATGGAGATACTCTCAGCAGGAAACTGACGATTGGTCTGCCGAGAGCGCTGCTTTATGAGCGGTATCAGGTGCTCTGGAAGACTTTTTTCGGACAGCTGGGGGCGGATGTGCGGGTCAGTCCGCCAACGACTCTGGAGACTCTGAATATCGGCAGCGCAAGGGCGATTGACGAGATGTGTCTTTCTGTGAAGCTTTATCTTGGCCATGTGGAAGCTCTGATCGGCAAATGTGACTATATTCTGGTGCCGCGGATCAGTAATTTCGGGATCCGCAGGTATATGTGCACGACGTTTGAGGGGATGTATGATATCTGCCGGAACCTTTTCCGAAAAAGCAGGCAAAAGTTTCTATCTTATAATATAGATGTTGCTCATGGACTTGATGAGGAATCAGCATTCATTGCAATGGCCGGGGAAATCGGGTTTTCAAAGAAGAATGCGGCGAAAGCATATAAAGCGGCAAGCAAAGCAGAGAATGAAGACTGGAAGCGCAGGGTAAAGCAGCAGGAAGCGCTATACAAAAATGACGGGCTGAAGGTGATGATCGCGTCGCACAGCTACGTGGAAAAGGACGCATATATCGGCAGACCCGTCACGGAGTTCTTAAAAAACGCCGGTGTAACTGTCCTTTATGCGGATGTGACGGATCGTAAGGACGCGCTGAAGCAGGGAGCGAGGCTGTCTCCGACCATGCGCTGGGAGCTGAACCGGGAGATTGCCGGCGGCATCTATGAGAACCGGAAACGTGTGGATGGCATCATTTTGCTGTCTGTATTTCCATGCGGGCCGGACGCGATGACGAACGACATGATCATTCGCAGAGTTGCACAGCTGTCCGGCGCAGAGGAGAGCACACCAATCCTCAACCTGATGCTGGATGCGCAGAGCGGCATGGCAGGTATAGAAACGCGTCTGGAGAGTTTTATTGACATTCTTACATTTAAGAAAAGGACATGAATTGCGGAAATGGCTAAAGAATCGGTAGTGACAAATAAAAAGAAGATTGCGTTTCCAATCGCGGCAAGGTACAATTACGCTTTAAAATATTTTGTTGACATAGGACTGGAGCAGCAGTATATCATGCAGCCCCGGATGACGAAAAAGACTCTGGATATCGGAAGCCTTTACAGTCCGGACACCGTCTGTACGCCATTTAAGACGACACTGGGCAGCATGATCGAAGCACTCGAATGCGGTGCGGATACGCTGCTGATGCTTTTTGGCACATGCCGTCTGGGATATTACGGCGAACTGCAGGAACAGATCCTGCGGGATCTCGGCTACCATTTTGACTTTATCAATATGGCCGAATATACCACGGGGAAAGCCCGGGATTATCTGAAGGTGATCAGACGGATGGCGCCGAAGCTGCATGTTGCGAAAGCGACAGCTGCCGGATATGAGATGCTCAAAATGGTGGAGTACATTGACGAGATCGAGGAGATTTACTACAGGAACTGCGGTTTTGAAGTGGAAAAGGGTTCCTACAAAAAAGCATTGGATCAGTTCTGGACAGATATGAATAAAGCTTCCGCAAAAGGAGAAATCGAGGCGGGATATCAGCGGGTAAAGAGTGCGTTTCATGAGATTCCGCTGAAAAAGGAAGAACCGATCCGGGTTGGAGTGATCGGGGAATATTTTACGGTGCAGGATGATTTTTCCAATCTGGAGCTGGAGCAGAAGCTGGCGGATATGGGCGTGGAGGTGCATCGCTGGATGAACATTTCGCACCGGAATCTGCATTACGGCGGGGAGAAGAACCTGAATGTACGCATTCGGGATCTGTGCCGGTATGAGATGGGACCAACCTCCACGGCGAACATCTGGTGCGCCAGAGACTATGCAGAGCGGGGCTTTGACGGCATCATTCATGTGAAGTCCGCGGGCTGCACTCCGGAGATTGATATCATGCCTGTGCTGCAGAACATCAGCTCGGATTATAAGCTCCCGATCCTGTATCTGACGTATGATTCACAGACCAGTGATACGGGACTGATGACCAGACTGGAAGCATTTTATGATATGCTGAGTATGAGAAAGAAGGTATTTCGATGAGAGAAGCGTACCTGGGAATTGACGTTGGCTCGATTTCTACAAAAGGGGTTATTTTAAATGACGATAAGGACATTTTGTCCAGCGCCTACATCTGGACGGAAGGCGACCCGATCGGGGCAGTCAAAAAGCTGATCGGTCTTCTGGAAGAAAAATTTGATAAGGATGCGTACAAAATCGTGGCGACCGGCACGACGGGAAGCGCCCGCCGTCTGGCAGGTACGATCACGGGCGCTACCATGGTAAAAAACGAGATCACCGCTCACGCGGTCGGCACGACTTCTTTTTACCCGGAGACCCGTACAATTCTGGAGATCGGCGGACAGGATTCCAAGATTATTCTTGTGGAAAACGGGGTGGCGGTCGATTATGCCATGAATACCCTTTGCGCAGCCGGTACGGGTGCTTTTCTCTCCAGCCAGTCCAGACGCCTGGGCATTGAGGTGGAGGATATGGGAGAAATCGCCCTGAAGTCGAAGCGCCCGACGCAGATTGCCGCCCGCTGTACGGTGTTCGCGGAGTCTGATCTGGTGCATAAGATTCAGATGGGACATTCGAAGGAGGATATTGTCGCGGGGCTTTGTCAGGCGGTAGTGGCCAATTATCTGAATAATGTCGGCAAGGGAAAACGTATCGTTTCCCCTGTGGTATTTCAGGGTGGAGTCAGTAAAAACGTCGGAGTCGTTGCTGCGTTTGAGAAAGCACTGGGCTGCGAGGTGCGCGTGGATGAAAACGGACATCTGATGGGAGCCATCGGAGCTGCATTGCTCGCGAAGAGCGGAAGTGAACGCCGGGAATTTGATTTTTCAGTGGAGAATGTCGAATTTAAGACGCGCGAGGCCGGCTGCGGCCGCTGCTCCAACAATTGTGAGATCATCTGTGTTTACCGGGATGGAACATTGATCGATGGCTGGGGAAACCGCTGCGAAAAGGGTGACGTCATGCACAGGAAAGCGGTATAACGAATTGAGCAGGGCGAGTAAGCCTCTGCTCATCGCGCGAACTGCTTCGGCGTTGGCTGGCAGATTCATTACGCAGTTCTGCGCATAGAAACGGACATCCATCAGGATGTCCGGGAAAGAGGAAATATATGCAAACCCCTCGCCGGGGAGAGTTTTTTGTCGAAGCCAGTCCGAATGCTTTGTCCCGCTGCGGCTCTGAAAAGAGACGTTTCGGTGTTTTCGTAAAACCCCCGGGTGGCTTCATTTGATGAAAATAATCTATCAGGCGGATGTGGACATTGTGTGAAGGGAATATGAAAGAATTCGAAATTCTGTTAAACAATTAAGTATCAGAAATTTTATGGGAGGAATGTGAGTATGAAGGAGGAATGTTTTGTAAAATACAGAAGTGGGAGTGTGATACGGCGTTTAACAGTATCACTGATTTTTTTGCTGCTGCTTTTGTTCTACGGCAGCCGGATGTCTGATGCCGGCCATGTGCAGGCGGCTTCTGCGAAAAAGGTGTCTTTTACGGATGAGAGCGGAAGCTATCTTACGTATAAGTCGAAAAACTGGTATCTGAAGGATGCGGACGGTAATGCGCTGACCGGGATCCAGTATCTTGCTGTTGATGAATCCTCTTCCTTTAGCGCGGGCTATTATATGTTTGACAGTAAGGGGAAGCTTTTGAAGAAAAAAGCAGTTTATTATCTGGATACGACTGTAAACGAAGTGACGTTTCAGGGATATTATTATACAAACAGCAAAGGCTGCTTTCCAACAAAAATAAGCGGCCTGGTTAAATTATCCGGGCTGAAATGTACGGCAAAATCCAAAACCTTCAGCGGCTACTATTATGTGCAGACATATGGAAAACTCTCCGCAGATGCGCAGGTACGTAAACTTTCCGTGAAAGTGAGCGGCGTTTCCTTCAAAGGCTATTATTATTTTAACAGCGTCGGAAAGCTTTGTACCGGAAAAGCATTTCGCAAGGTACAGCAGAAGGTGGGCAGCGTCACATTTAACGGGACGTATTATTTTGGCGGCACAAGGGGTGCGCTGGTCCGCAAAAAAGGATGGGTGACATATAAGGGAAATAAATATTACATCAACGCAGCCGGTAAAATGCTGACAAACTGCTGGAAGAACGGATATTATCTTTTATCGAACGGCAAAATCGCCAAAAGCCAGCAGGTTCCGGATGGCTCCTGGGTAGATGTGAACGGGAAAAAATGCGCGAAAGAGGAAGTGGCGTTAAGCAGCCTGAAAAACACTCTGAAGACGATGACAAACAAATACGGAGGGACCTGGTCCATTTACGTGAAAAATCTGGAAACCGGCGACATTCTCAGCCTGAATGATAAGGCGATGTATCCGGCGAGTACGATCAAGGTGTTTGTCATGGCTTCCCTTTACAATGAGATTAAGGCGGGACGCGTGAAGGAGACTTCACAGATTCAGAGTCTTTTGAATTCCATGATCACAGTCAGCAGCAATGAGTCTTATAATGCACTGGTAAAGGCACAGAGTTCTTCCGGAAATTTTCTTTCCGGAGCGGCAGTGATCAACAAATATCTGAAAAATAACGGGTATTCCAGTACCCGTGTACATCACACGCTTCACCCGGCTTCTTCTGCAAGAGTTACCGACGGAAGCAGCAACACGTCCTCCGCGAAGGACTGCGGTGCATTGCTGGAGAAAATTTATAAAGGCACCTGTGTGTCGAAAGAGTATTCTCAAAAGATGCTGAATCTCCTTCTTGCACAGGAGCGGCGGTGGAAGATACCGGCAGGAATCCCTTCAGGGATCAAGGTGGCGAACAAGACCGGCGAGACGACCACGACCGATCATGATATTGCAATCGTTTACGGGAAAAAGACCGATTATGTAATCTGCGTTTTCTCATCAGGAAGCAGTTCGGCTTCTACGAAGATTGCTGCCATATCTAAAACGGTTTATAATTATTTACAGTGAATGACAAAATTCTTTTGTCATTCATTGTAGCTGATGCACACAGACGCGCATGGAATGGCTGCATTGCAGCCTCGCGTCTGGCGCAAAGTAAAACGACTTACGTCGTTTACTATAAATTAACGAAACAGAACATCCGGAAGCGAATCGGGAAAAGAAGAAGAGATTTTTGCGGAATGCAAAAGTCTCTTTTCTTTCGAAAACTGTTTGAAAAAAATGATGCGTATTTTTCGAAAAAAGTGGTTGACAAACATGAAAACGCGTATTATAGTAGGCATCGTAAGATGTTAGCACTCAAGATAAAAGAGTGCTAACAACAAAAGAAAAAGAAAAGCGGCGATCAGTAAAGCAGTTTATAACGTTCGCCGTCGAAAAGGAGGTATCAGATGCAGCTCGATGACAGAAAATGGACGATCCTGAAAGCAATCATCAAGACCTACCTGGAAACAGGTGAGCCGGTCGGGTCCCGTACCATTTCGAAATATGCCGATCTGAATCTGAGCTCCGCTACCATCCGCAACGAGATGTCTGATCTGGAAGACATGGGACTGATCCTGCAGCCGCATACTTCTGCCGGGCGTATTCCATCTGATGCGGGTTATCGTCTCTATGTGGACCGTATGATGGAAGAAAAAGAGCGCGAAGTCACGGAGATGAAGGAAGTTGTTCTGGAACGGCAGGATAAGATGGAGCTGATCCTGCGGCAGATGGCACAGATTCTGGCGAATAATACGAATTATGCAGCCATGATCTCCGGCCCGCAGATCCATCAGACGAAGCTGAAGTTTATCCAGCTTTCCATTGTCTCGGACACGCAGATTTTGGCGACAGTGGTGACGGAAGGCAATGTCGTTCGGAATAAGATGCTGGATATGGAACACGGTCTGGATCATCAGACGATCCTTGATCTGAATATCCTGTTGAACAGTTCTCTGAATGGTCTGACACTGGAGGAGATCAACCTCGCCACGATATCGAAGCTGAAACAGCAGGCCGGGATACACAGCGATGTTGTGAACCGGGTGCTGGATGCGGTCGCTGAAGCGATTCAGGCGGATACGGACGTGGAGATTTATACCAGCGGTGCAACGAATATCTTTCACTATCCGGAGCTTTCAACGAGTGAGAAAGCGAGCGAGCTGATCGATGCATTTGAGGACAAGAAGAATCTTGCCGGACTGATTGCATCGAATGAATCGGGCAATGAGACCGGGATTCAGGTGTATATCGGTTCGGAATCTCCAATCGAATCCATGCGGGACTGCAGTGTGGTTACTGCCACATATGAACTGGGCGAAGGCATGTACGGACGGATTGGCGTCGTCGGGCCGAAGAGGATGGATTACGATAAAGTGATCGGGACGATGAAGACCCTGATGACGCAGCTGGATCAGATTTATCATAAGGATAAAGATAAAAAAGACTCATAACGGTTCACTGCCGTTATGAAGTATAGAAGAAAGGTGGAGAAGCCATTGGAAGAAATCAGGGACGAAGAAGTTCAGGATGAGGCTGTTGCGAATCAGCAGACAGCAAACAGTTCTTCCGAAAGTGAGACAAAAAGTCAGGATGAGGCAGCGAGAGGGCAGTGCAGTTCAACGGACACCGCAGAGAAAGGACCACAGTCCGACAAGCCGGAGAACGCAGAAGGCTCTGATGATGCGGCGAAATCGGAGGATGCTGCCGAACAGGAATCTGTGAGTCCTGAGAATTCCGCTCAGAATGCGGATCCTGCCGGAGAGACCGGCAAGAAAAGCTTCTTTGGCAAAAAGAAAAAGGATAAGAAGGACCAGCAGATTGAAGAACTGACAGACCGCGTACAGCGGCAGATGGCCGAGTTTGACAACTTCCGCAAGCGTTCTGAGAAAGAAAAAGCGTCAATGTTTGAGGTCGGCGCGAAAAGTGTGCTGGAGAAAATTCTTCCGACCGTGGATAATTTCGAGAGAGGCTTTGCAAATCTGACCGAAGAGCAGAAGCAGGATGCATTTGTGCAGGGCATGGAAAAGGTTTACCGCCAGCTGCTTACTTCTCTGGATGGCATCGGAGTCAAGCCGATCGAGGCGGTTGGACAGCCGTTTGACCCGAATTTCCACAATGCGGTGATGCATGTGGAGGACGAGGAAGCCGGTGAGAATGTGGTGGTCGAAGAGTTCCAGAAAGGTTACCTCTATCGTGACAGTGTGATTCGTCACAGCATGGTGAAGGTGGCAAACTGACGATCGGAACCTGCGCTCATCGCGATGGGCAGATTAAATTATAGAAAGTTGTAAAACAGTTTTCAGGAAATACTGTGCTTAAGGCACGTAAAACAGGAGGAATTATTATGAGTAAAATTATTGGTATTGATCTTGGTACGACAAACAGCTGTGTAGCAGTTATGGAAGGCGGCAAGCCGGTAGTTATCACAAATACGGAGGGAGCACGGACCACACCGTCCATCGTAGCGTTTACCAAGAGCGGCGAGCGTCTCGTAGGCGAGCCGGCAAAGCGTCAGGCTGTGACGAATGCGGATCACACGGTTTCTTCCATCAAGAGACACATGGGCAGTGATTACCGTGTAGAAATAGACGGCAAGAAATATTCTCCGCAGGAAATTTCCGCGATGATCCTTCAGAAGATGAAAGCGGATGCAGAGAACTACCTCGGTGAGAAAGTGACAGAGGCTGTCATTACGGTTCCGGCTTATTTCAACGATGCACAGCGTCAGGCAACCAAGGACGCCGGCAAGATAGCAGGCCTGGATGTAAAGCGTATCATCAACGAGCCGACGGCGGCAGCGCTTGCGTATGGCCTGGACAACGAAAATGAGCAGAAGATCATGGTCTATGATCTGGGCGGCGGTACATTTGATGTTTCCATCATTGAGATCGGCGAAGGCGTCATCGAAGTACTTGCGACCAACGGCAACAACCGTCTGGGCGGCGATGATTTCGATAAGAAAATCGTGGACTACATGATTGCGGACTTCAAGTCCAAAGAGGGCATCGACCTCTCCGGTGACAAGATGGCGCTGCAGAGACTGAAGGAAGCGGCTGAGAAGGCAAAGAAAGAGCTTTCTTCCTCTACTACAACGAATATCAACCTTCCGTTTATCACGGCAAACGAGACCGGTCCGAAGCATTTTGAGATGGATCTGACCAGAGCGAAGTTCGATGAACTGACCCATGATCTTGTAGAAGCAACGGTAATTCCGGTACAGAACGCTCTGAAGGATGCGGGACTTTCTGCAAGCGAGCTTTCCAAGGTACTGCTTGTCGGCGGTTCCACCCGTATCCCGGCAGTACAGGATAAGGTAAAACAGCTGACCGGTCATGAGCCGAACAAGAGCCTGAACCCGGATGAGTGCGTGGCGCTCGGTGCTTCCATTCAGGGCGGCAAGCTGGCAGGCGATGCCGGTGCGGGCGACATCCTTCTTCTGGATGTGACTCCGCTGTCTCTTTCCATCGAGACTCTCGGCGGTGTTGCGACCAAGCTGATCGAGCGGAATACGACCATCCCGACCAAGAAGAGTCAGGTATTCTCTACCGCGGCAGATAATCAGACCGCTGTTGATATTCATGTAGTACAGGGCGAGCGCCAGTTTGCAAAGGACAACAAGTCCCTCGGACAGTTCCGTCTGGATGGTATCCCGCCTGCAAGAAGAGGTGTGCCGCAGATCGAGGTTACCTTCGATATCGATGCGAACGGCATTGTAAATGTATCTGCGAAAGACCTCGGCACCGGCAAAGAGCAGCACATCACGATCACATCCGGTTCGAATATGTCGGACGATGAGATCGACAAGGCTGTAAAGGAAGCCGCTGAGTATGAGGCACAGGATAAGAAGAAGAAAGAAGCTATTGACACCAGAAACGACGCGGATGCGATGGTATTCCAGACTGAGAAGGCGATGGAAGAGGTCGGAGATAAGATCGACCCGGCTGACAAGTCTGCTGTTGAGGCGGATCTGCAGTCCCTGAAAGACCTGATCGCGCAGACAAATCCGGAGGATATGACGGATTCTCAGATCGCGGATCTGAAGGCCGGCAAAGAAAAGCTGATGGAGAGCGCACAGAAGCTGTTCGCGAAGGTATATGAGCAGGCCGGAGCAGCAGCTGGTGCGGCAGGCGCAGGTCCTGACATGAGCGGCGCGGCCGGTGCGGGTGCAGGCAGCACTTCTTCTGATAACGGTCCGGTTGACGATGATGTCGTAGACGGAGACTATCGTGAGGTATAAAGCTGCTTTTGAATGACGTGCGGTTCATGGCTGATGGATTACTGACGCGCATGGGAACATTTGAAATATGCAGGAATCAGTGTAAATAATACAGGCAGGTCTTGTTTTGACCAATAATACCCTTGGAAGCGGGAAATCCTTTCAGGGGTATTGCCGTGTGAGGAGTTTATTATGGCAGAAAGTAAAAGAGATTATTACGAAGTCCTTGGCGTGGACAAAAATGCGGATGAAGCTACGTTAAAGAAAGCATATCGTGTGCTGGCAAAAAAATATCATCCGGATATGAACCCTGGAGACGCCGAGGCTGAAAAAAAGTTCAAGGAAGCCTCCGAGGCCTATGCCATCTTAAGCGATCCGGAAAAAAGACGTCAGTATGACCAGTTTGGTCATGCCGCGTTTGATGGCAGTGCCGGTGGCGGAGGCTTTGATTTTAATAATTTTGATTTTGGCGATATGGGTGACATCTTCGGCGACATTTTCGGAGATTTCTTTGGCGGCGGCAGCCGCAGACGCGGCGGCTCCGCGGGACCGATGCAGGGAGCAAATGTCCGCTCCAGTGTGAGAATCACCTTTGAGGAAGCGGTATTCGGCTGCGAGAAGGAGATTGAACTGAATCTGAAGGATGAATGTACGACCTGCCATGGTACAGGGGCAAAGCCGGGAACATCACCGGAGACCTGCCCGAAGTGCAACGGCAGAGGTCAGGTGGTATTTTCCCAGCAGTCGCTGTTCGGTACGGTACAGAATGTGCAGACTTGTCCGGAATGCCGCGGCACCGGTAAGATCATCAAGGAAAAATGTCCGAACTGCTACGGCAGCGGCTATACATCCAGTAAAAAGAAGATCAAGGTCACGATACCGGCAGGTATTGACAATGGCCAGAGCATCCGGATCCGTGAGAAGGGCGAGCCGGGAAGCAACGGCGGACCGCGCGGAGACCTGCTTGTCGAGGTGATCGTGGGCAGACATGCGACATTTACCCGACAGGATATGAATATTTATTCGGAAGTACCGATCACGTTTGCCCAGGCAGCTCTGGGCGGCGATATCCGTATCAGCACAGTGGACGGCGATATTGTCTATACGGTAAAGCCGGGTACACAGACCGGTACAAAGGTGCGTTTCAAAGGGAAAGGAGTTCCGTCCCTGCGCAACAAAAATATGCGCGGCGACCATTATGTCATATTGAACATCGAGGTGCCGACAAAACTCAATGAGGCGGCGAAAAAGGCACTGCGGGAATTTGACGAGGCAACAGGCGGAAGCCTGACAAAGCCGGGTGAGCCCCCCAAAGGAACGCAGGAGAAGAAAGGTAAAAAGGGATTCGGCGAAAAGCTGAAGGAGATGTTTGAAGAGTAGTTACCAGAAGACACTGAACTGTTACGGGGAGTAGTCCTTTTATGAAATGGAATAAGTTTACCATTAAAACAAAAACAGATGCGGAAGATATCATCATCGCTACTTTGGCTGAGATTGGGATTGAAGGTGCTGAGATTGAGGATAAGGTACCTCTCTCCGAATCGGATAAAAAACAGATGTTTGTGGATATCCTGCCGGATGGGCCGGCAGACGACGGTATTGCTTACTTAAGCTTTTATCTGGAAGAGGACGCAGATATTGATACAACACTTGACAATGTGCGGCGCGAGCTGGATGATCTGCGAAATTTCATGGATATTGGTGAAGGGACGATGGAGGCCTCCCAGACAGAGGATAAAGACTGGATCAACAACTGGAAAGAATACTTCCATCAGTTTTATGTGGACGACATTCTGATCATTCCTTCCTGGGAGGAAGTGAAGGCGGAGGATCAGGATAAGATGATCATCCATATTGATCCGGGTACCGCGTTTGGCACTGGTATGCATGAGACCACACAGCTCTGCCTGCGGCAACTGAAAAAATATGTGACGGATCAGACGGAGATACTGGACGTCGGCACCGGAAGCGGCATTCTCTCTATTGCAGCCCTGAAGCTGGGCGCGAAGCATGCGGTTGGCACTGATCTGGATCCATGCGCGATCACAGCCGTGCAGGAGAATCTGGCCGCGAACGATATCCCTGCCGATGCGATGCAGATCCTCCAGGGGAATATTATTGATGACAAGGACATTCAGGATACTGTCGGGTACGAAAAATACGATATCGTAGCAGCGAACATTCTGGCGGAAGTGCTTGTGCCTCTGACACCGGTCATTGTGAATCAGATGAAGCATGGCGGTATCTATATTACTTCCGGTATTATTGATGAAAAAGAAGCCGTTGTCACAGATGCGGTAAAAGCAGCCGGTCTGGAAGTCCTCGAAGTGACACATCAGAAGGACTGGGTTTCGGTGACTGCACGGAGACCGTAGATTTTATTCCTTTCACAGAGCTTTTCACCATGAGGAAACCGTATTATGCATCATTTTTTCGTTGAGAAACCGCAGATCGGAGAAAAAGAAATCCGTATCATTGGCAGTGATGTAAACCATATACGCAATGTTCTTCGTATCAGTCCGGGAGAACAGGTCAGCGTCAGCGACGGCGATGCGACAACATATCGATGCGAAGTAACACAGATGGATGAAGAATGTGTCACTGCTAAGATTCTCTGGTCGCAGGAAGCGGATACGGAACTTCCCTGCCGGATCGTGCTTTTTCAGGGTCTGCCGAAAGCGGATAAGATGGAACTGATCATCCAGAAGACCATTGAGCTTGGCGTCAGCGAGATTGTTCCGATGGCGACACGCCGCGCCGTGGTAAAGCTGGACGCGAAGAAAGCCGAAGCGAAGAATAAGCGCTGGAATGCCATTGCTGAGAGCGCCGCGAAGCAGGCAAAGCGTGCCGTGATTCCTGCGGTAAAGCCGGTGATGGATTTTGAGGAGGCTGTGCGTTATGCGTCAGCGATGAATCGAAAATTCATTCCCTATGAGCTGGCTCGCGGAATGGATGCGACCCGTGAGGCATTTCAGACGATTCATTCAGGAGATTCTGTCGCAATATTCATCGGACCGGAAGGAGGCTTTGATGAGCAGGAAATTGAGATGGCAAAAAGAGCCGGAATACTGCCGATCACGCTGGGGAGGCGTATTCTTCGGACTGAGACGGCGGGGATGGCTGTGATGGCGATACTGATGTTTCAGCTGGAAAAAAGTGCCGTCTTATAAATATAAATGATATCTTGCAGAAAAGGCTTGACGCCTGATTTTGACGAAAGTGAGGATTTTCAGATGGTATATCATATCGTAATGTGGAACTTCAAAAAGGACATTCCAAAGGAGAAGAAGCCGGAACTCAAGGCAGTTATGGCAGAGCAGCTGAAAACACTGGTCGGCAAGGTGCCGGGACTTCTGACCGTAGAGTTTGTGACGGAGCCGATTCCGTCCAGCACGCATGAGATTGCGCTTGTGACGACGCTGGAAAAGGCAGAGGATGTCGCAGTATACGGCAGCCATCCGGCGCATGTGGCAGTGGCGGACACGTATGTGCGTCCCTATGTGTGCGACCGGTCCTGTCTGGACTATGTGGCCAAGGATATCTGATCCTGCACGCAGCCTTGCGCATAAGCAGACATAGAGCCGATGAATCTGCAACAAAGGTTCATCGGCTTTTATTGCATGAATGTGAAAAACGTGATAGAATCTGAAAAATGTATGTTCAGAAGAACTGCAGATTTGCGTATCTGCCAAAATGGCAGGAATTGTATATGAAATGACGTGGAGGAAGATATGGAGGCATATCTGGATAATTCTGCCACTACCCGTGTGACGGATTCCGTGCGGGATGTGGTGGTGCGGACAATGACGGAAGATTATGGGAATCCTTCCTCACAGCACCGCAAAGGCGTGGAAGCGGAGCGCTATCTGAAGGATGCGCGTGAAAAGCTGGCCGGGACGATGAAGGTAAATGAAAAAGAGATTTATTTTACATCAGGCGGAACGGAATCAGATAACTGGGCCATTCTTGGGGCTGCCGCAGCAAATAAAAGAGCAGGAATGCATGTGATCACGACAGCGATAGAACACGCGGCCGTCCTGATGCCGATGCGTTATCTGGAGGAACAGGGATTTCGTGTGACTTACCTGCCGGTAGATGAACGCGGGTATATCAGTCTGGAAGACCTGGAGGCTGCAGTCTGTGACGACACGATCCTGGTCTCTATGATGTATGTGAATAACGAAATTGGTACGATGGAACCGATCGCGGAGGCCGGAACACTGATCAAAAAGAAAAATCCTTCTGCGCTGTTTCATGTGGACGCGGTGCAGGCATACGGAAAATACTCGATATACCCGAAACGGATGGGAATCGATATGCTTTCGGTGAGCGGACACAAGATTCACGGCCCGAAGGGCAGCGGTTTTCTGTATGTAAAAGAAAAAACGAAGCTGCAGCCGCTGATATTGGGCGGAGGCCAGCAGAAAGGCATGCGCTCGGGCACGGACAATGTGCCGGGGGCAGCGGGGCTGGCGCAGGCGGCCGTCGATGCATATGCTTCTCTGAACGGGGATCATGCGCATATGCTCGCACTGAAAGAACGGCTGATGGCCGGACTTTCTGAATTGCCGGATGTGGTTGTCCATTCTGAGGCGGGAGATAAGAGCGCGGCGCATATTGTGAGCGCGGCGTTTGTGGGAGTGCGCAGCGAGGTGCTGCTGCATGCGCTGGAAGACAGGGGAATTTATGTTTCAGCGGGTTCCGCCTGTTCTTCCAATAAAAAACTGCCGGTCAGTCCGGTCTTAAAAGAGCTGCATCTGCGCCCGGAGCTTCTGGAATCAACGCTCCGCTTCAGCTTCAGCCGTTTTACGACAGAGGAAGAGATTGATTACTGCCTGGATGCGCTGCAGGAGCTGCTGCCGGTGCTGCGTAAGTTTACCAGAAAATAAGGAGAAAAAGAAGATGTTCCGAACTTTTTTGATTAAATACGGCGAGATTGCGATCAAAGGTAAGAACCGTCATCTGTTTGAGGAAGCGCTGGTGCGTCAGATCCGCCATGCGCTCTCAAAGGTGGACGGCGAGTTTACAGTGACGCGTGAACAGGGGCGGATCTACATTGACTGCGAGAGCGAGTACGATTACGAGGAGACCGTTGAAGCACTGCAGCGCGTGTTCGGCATTGTAGGAATCTGCCCGGTAATGAAGGTTGAGGACAGAGGCCTGGATGAACTTGGCAGCGATGTGATTCGTTTTCTGGAACAGGTCTATGAGGACCACAGCCAGACCTTTAAGGTGCTGACCAGGCGCGCAAAAAAAACGTACCCAATTGAGTCCATGGAAGTCAACAGCGAGCTCGGCGGGCGTATCCTGGACGCGTTTCCGGATATGCGGGTGGATGTGCATGATCCGGAGCTTTTGATTCACGTTGAGATTCGGGATATGATCTACATTTATTCGAAGATCATCCCGGGACCGGGAGGTATGCCGGTCGGGACCAGCGGACGCGCAATGCTGCTGCTGTCCGGCGGGATTGACAGCCCGGTAGCCGGATATATGATCGGCAAGCGCGGAGTTGTGATCGATGCCGTGTATTTTCACGCGCCGCCCTATACCAGCGATCGTGCAAAGCAGAAAGTGGTCGATCTGGCGAAGCTGGTCGCCCGCTACACCGGTCCAATCCGTCTGCATGTCGTGAATTTTACGGACATTCAGCTGTATATCTATGAAAAATGTCCGCACGATGAGCTGACGATCATCATGCGGCGTTATATGATGATGATCGCGGAGCGGTTTGCTGCTTTGGATGGTTCGATGGCGCTGATCACCGGCGAGAGCATCGGGCAGGTGGCAAGCCAGACCATCCAGAGCCTTGCAGTGACAAATGAGGTATGTAAGCTGCCGGTCTTTCGTCCGCTGATCGGTTTTGATAAGCAGGAGATTGTTGAAGTGGCGAAAAAGATAGATACTTTTGAGACTTCCATCCTGCCGTACGAGGACTGCTGTACGATCTTTGTGGCAAAGCATCCGGTGACAAAGCCGAATTTAAAGGTGATCCAGCGCTCGGAATGTAAGCTTCAGGAGAAGATTGACGAGATGGTCGAGACTGCGGTTGAGAGCGCAGAGACGATCTGCGTAGAATGAACTGTTTCAGAAAAGTCCGGAAAGAAATGAAAAACCGCCGCAGATAATTGCGGCGGGAATCGTATTACTGAATAATGTAAGCGTCAAGTACGGTCAGGATCTCGTCGATGTTGTCTTCGGCATGGATATTCAGGTCGATCGGCTTGGAAAGATCCAGACTGAAGATGCCCATGATGGATTTGGCATCGATCACATAGCGGCCGGATACGAGATCAAAATCATTGTCGAATTTTGTGATGTCATTTACAAATGACTTTACTTTATCAATTGAGTTTAAGGAAATCTGAACAGTTTTCATAACAATGCTCCTCCATGTATCTTTGTATTGTAAAATTGTGCTCGTAACTATGAAGGTACTGACAGTTACGTAGAATTATGCTTCACTCATTATCTTACTGTCTGGAAACAGAAATGTCAAGAATAAATAGGGAAAAGAGGAGAACTTCATGGCAAAAAAAGCAGCACTGCATAATCTTGGCTGCAAGGTGAATGCGTATGAGACGGAAGCGATGCGGCAGCTTCTGGAGGAAGCGGGATATGAGATCGTACCGTTTGCTCCCGGAGCGGATGTTTACGTGATCAATACCTGCTCAGTAACCAACATTGCGGATCGAAAGTCCCGTCAGATGCTGCATAAAGCGAAAAAGATGAATCCGAACGCGATCGTGGTCGCGGCAGGCTGCTATGTGCAGACAGCAGAGCATTCGCCTGAGGATGATGATACGGTAGATCTGGTACTTGGAAACAACCGGAAAAAAGATCTGGTGGAAGCCTTAAGGCTCCTTGAAGAGAGGCGGTCCGCTGACAGCAGTTCAGAATCCGTTGATCGTGTTCAACCTGATGAATATTCAGCGGATGTCCTGTCGGATACGCCTTCCGGAAAAGAGGAGACGAAAGAATGCCGTTTTGTCATTGATATCAACCATACTCATGAATATGAGAAGCTTTCTGTCACCCGTACGGAGGAGCATACGCGTGCGTACATTAAGGTTCAGGATGGCTGCAACCAGTTCTGCACCTATTGCATCATCCCTTATGCAAGGGGACGCGTCCGGAGCCGGGAGGCGGCGGATGTGCTTCAGGAAGTGAAGACTCTGGCGGAGGGAGGATGCAGGGAGGTTGTGCTGACCGGCATCCATCTGTCATCATATGGCTCTGATCTGGGAACTTCTCTTCTGGATCTGATCCGGGCGGTTCATGAGGTAGAGGGAATCCGCCGGATCCGGCTGGGATCTCTGGAGCCGGGGTTTATTACAAAAGAAACAGCAGCGGCGCTTCATGATCTTCCTAAAGTATGTCCGCATTTTCATCTTTCTCTGCAGAGCGGCTGCACTTCGGTGCTGAAACGCATGAACCGCCGATATACAGCGGAGGAATTCGAGGAGAAATGCGCTCTTTTGCGCTCCGTTTATGACCGACCGGCAATTACCACGGATGTTATAGTCGGGTTTCCGCAGGAGACGCTGGAGGAGTTTCAGGAAACAGCAGCTTTTCTAAAAAAACTGCACCTGTATGAGACACATATTTTCAAATATTCCAGAAGGCAGGGGACACGGGCCGCGAAGATGCCGGGACAGATTCCGGAGGCTGAGAAAGCCATCCGCAGCAATGTTCTCATAGAACTTGGCGAGCAGAACCGTGATCTGTTTGAACAGGAGTATGTGGGGCGTATGGCTGAAATCCTTTTTGAAGAACCGGTTGAAATAAATGGTACAGATTATTTTGCAGGATATACAAAAGAGTATATACGTGTCGCCATTCCGGCAGTGAAGGATTTTACAAATCAGATTCTGACAGGCAGAATCGGACAGCCTGTTTCTTCTCATCTGTTTTTACTGGAAAAGGATTGAATTATTTTGAAAGATATATTAGAATAAGAGACAGCTTAGATCTGTGCAGACAAAGGACGTGAAGAAATGGCGGAGATTAACAGCACACAGTATTTTAATTATATTACCGATCCACAGACGAGGGTAAAGACGGTACTGGATGTGGTTTACAATGCGATGGAGGAAAAGGGATACAATCCGGTCAATCAGATTGTCGGCTATATTATGTCCGGAGATCCGACCTATATTACGAATCATAATAATGCCCGCAGCATGATTATGAAGGTGGAGCGTGATGAACTCGTAGAAGAGCTCTTAAGGGAGTATATCAAGAATAAAGCCTGGGAGCGTAAGGACGTATGACCCGCGTTATGGGGCTGGATTATGGATCGAAGACGGTCGGAGTGGCGGTCAGTGACCCGCTTGGTCTGACTGCGCAGGGAGTCGAGATCATACGTCGGACACAGGAAAATAAGCTGCGCCGGACACTGGCGCGTATCGAGGAGCTTGCGGCGCAGTATGAGGTGACGGAGATCGTACTCGGCTATCCCAAAAATATGAACAATACCATTGGAGAACGTGCAGAGAAATCATTGGCATTCCGCGAAATGCTGATGAGGCGGACAGGTCTGCCGGTCGTGATGTGGGATGAGCGCCTTACGACAGTGGCGGCGAATCGGACACTGATGGAGACCGGTGTACGGCGTGAACATCGAAAAGAGTATGTGGATATGATCGCGGCGGTCTACATTCTGCAGGGATATCTTGATCGTATAGGAAACACCGGAGAGTCTGCTTTAGATGCAGAGGCTGCATGCACGGAGGCTGAACGCACAGAAGAAGCGGACCGGCAGTGACAGACCGGTCATGCTGATGCTGTTTTAACGAAAGACAATATCGAAAGACAAAACAAAAGACAGCAACAAAAGGCAAAAACAAAAAACAACAACGAAAGACAAAAACGAAAGTCGAAAAAGAAAGGCATGGATGAGGAGCAGTATGGAAAAAATTGAATTTCAACCGGCAGAAGGCGGAGAATCTGCATGGCTTTTTGTGGTAGAGGAGACCAGGGTGAACGGCGTTTCTTATCTTTTGGTGACTGAGACTGAGGAAGCGGAAGCGGAAGCTTATATTTTAAAGGACACATCGAAAGATGGTGAATCGGAAGCAGCGTATGAATTTGTTGATGATGACGATGAACTGGAAGCAGTGTCAAAGATCTTTGCAGAGCTTTTAGAGGACGTGGACATAGAGCTCTGATGTAACTATTCAGTACAGTACTTCGCACTTGCTGCGAAGTACGTATGAAAACGTATATTGTGTGGGGAAAAGCCCCATCGCGCAGCGATTCTAAATGGGCTTTTCCCTCGTAACTGTGAAGGTACTGAACAGTTACGCTCTGAGATGATAAAACGGTTTACTTTAGAAGAACCGGATTACTTACAAGGCTCAGGCTGCTAAGGGATCAGGTTTCTTAAAAGAACCAGAAGAATACCGGAAAGGACAATATGGTGCCGATTAAGACACCTTATTCGTGTGTGCGTTGTGAGCAGCTGTGACGGGAAAAAGAGTTCTTTATGAGCAGACCGGCGAATGGTGAACGGAAAGGAATGATTATGCGTAAAACGCAGGAAAGAGGTATGAATATTGAGTAAGGAACAGAACAGACAGAACAATACGGGGAAATTAAAAATTATACCGCTCGGCGGACTTGGCCTGATCGGTATGAACATCACGGCATTTGAGTATAATGACAGCATTATTGTTGTGGACTGCGGTCTGGCATTTCCGGAGGATGATATGCTGGGGATCGATCTGGTCATCCCGGATATCACTTATCTGAAAGAAAATTCTGAGAAAGTAAAAGGATTTGTATTTACACACGGGCATGAGGATCATATCGGCGCGATTTCTTATATTTTAAATGATCTGAATGTCCCGCTTTACGCGACGAAGCTGACGATGGGGCTGATCGAACGCAAGCTGGAAGAAGCAGGTCAGTTGAAGACAACGAAGCGCAAGGTAGTGAAACAGGGGCAGTCTATCAATCTCGGCTGCTTCCGTGTAGAGTTCATCCGGACCAACCACAGTATCGCGGACGCAGTCGCTCTGGCGATTTATTCTCCGGCAGGTGTAGTGGTGCATACCGGAGACTTTAAGGTGGATTATACGCCTGTATATGGCGATGCCATCGATCTGCAGAGATTTGCAGAGCTTGGCAAAAAAGGTGTGCTGGCACTTATGTGCGACAGCACAAATGCGGAACGCCCCGGATTTACGGCTTCTGAGCGTACTGTAGGCAAGACTTTCGACCATCTGTTTTCAGAAAATGTGTCTCACCGTATTATCGTAGCGACGTTTGCGTCCAATGTGGACCGGGTGCAGCAGATCATCAATACAGCTTACAAATACGGCCGGAAAGTTGTGATCGAAGGGCGCAGTATGGTCACTGTAATCTCGACAGCCTCAGAACTTGGATATATTAACATCCCTGAGAATACGCTGATAGAGATCGATGAGATGAAAAATTATCCGGATGAGAAGATCGTACTGATCACAACGGGAAGCCAGGGTGAGCCGATGGCGGCTCTCTCCCGGATTGCCGCCAACATTCACAAGAAGATTTCCATCCACCCGAATGATGTCGTGATCTTCAGCTCGAACCCGATCCCGGGCAATGAAAAAGCAGTTTCGAAAGTGATCAACGAGCTCTCAGCAAAAGGAACAAAAGTCGTTTTTCAGGATACCCATGTATCCGGTCATGCCTGTCAGGAGGACATCAAGCTGATTTATTCTCTGGTAAAGCCGAAATACGCGATTCCGGTGCATGGCGAATACCGTCATATGAAAGCGCAGGCTGCGCTTGTGGAAGAACTCGGATATGACAAGGACCACATTCTCGAACTGAAAGCGGGCGATGTGCTGGAAATTGATGAGAATTCGGCAGCAGTGACCGGACAGGTGCAGACGGGCTCGATTCTGGTGGATGGACTTGGTGTAGGTGATGTCGGCAATATTGTGCTGCGTGACCGCCAGCATCTCGCGGAAGACGGAATTGTGATCGCCGTCCTGACACTGGAAAAATACAGCGGACAGATTCTTGCAGGTCCGGATATCGTATCGCGCGGCTTTGTGTATGTGCGTGAATCAGAGGATCTGATGGATGAAGCGCGTTCTGTAGTAGAAGAGGCGATGGATTACTGCGGGTCCCACCATATTACGGACTGGGCAAAAATGAAGAATAATATCCGGGATTCTCTGGGCGATTTCCTTTGGAAGAGGACCAAGAGAAGACCTATGATCCTTCCGATCATTATGGAGGTCGAGTAGATTCATATTATATGAACGACGCCCTATAAGATAAATAAAAGCCAGATCCGTTTTCCTGCAATGAACAGGGGAGCACAACGGATATCAGATATGGAAACGGGAACAAATCGATATGAACAGAGTGGAAGAGTGCACACAGGCTTTGATAGAAAGCATTCAGCAGACAGAGGAATACCTTCGCTATCAGAAACTCCGTGAGCTGACAGATCAGGATCCGGAGCTTCGCAGGAAGCTGAATGAGTTCCGCAGGCGCGTCTATCAGGTGCAGACCTCCGGTGAGACGCTGGATCATTACAGTGAGCAGGAACGGCTGGGGAGTGATGCTTCTGAGTTTCGTAAGAATGAACTTGTGGATGAGTATCTGAAGATGGAACTGCATATCTGCAGGATGATCCAGAACATGGCGTTCCAGATTGCGGACGCAATTGATCTGGATCTGGATGATGTGCTGGAAGGACTGTGAGAGCCAGGAATGATTCAGGACAGTCTTTCGTAACTGAGGTAAGATACTGGAAGGTTAGAATCATAGAAAGGACAGAAGTTATGATCATCCCGGAACGTATGTCCGTGTATATCAATTCTCTCGATACCGGCAACGGTGCATTCCTGGATGAATTGGAGCGTTCTGCGGCCTGGGAACACGTACCGATCATCCGAAAAGATATGCAGAGCTTTCTGAAAGTACTTCTGGCAATGCAAAGGCCCAAAAAGATTCTGGAAGTAGGGACAGCCGTCGGATTTTCCGCTATTCTTATGGCGTTGAATACGGAGCCGGAGTGCAGGATTACCACGATCGAGAATTATGAAAAACGCATTGGTCCGGCGCGGGAGAATTTCGCCCGTGCCGGTTTGGACGATCGGATTACGCTCCTGCCAGGTGACGCGCAGGAGCTTTTGCCGACTTTGAACGAATCGTATGATTTTGTGTTTATGGATGCCGCGAAGGGGCAGTACATCACTTTTCTGCCGGAAATACTGCGTCTGTTAAGGATCGGTGGTGTGCTGGTCTCAGATAATGTGCTGCAGGATGGTGACCTGATCGAATCTCATTATGCTGTGGAACAGCGCAACCGTACGATTTATAAGCGGATGCGCGAGTATCTGTATACGCTGAAGCATACGGAGGGACTGTTGACATCCATTGTCGCAGTCGGAGACGGGGCGGCGGTGACAGTCAAAAAAAGTGAGACCCAGATATATTGAAACTGTTCAGGACAGTGCTGAACAGTTACGATCTTTTTTTACACAGGAGAATTTCCTATGAGACATCCGGAACTTTTGATCCCGGCGAGCAGCCTGGAGGTATTGAAAACAGCGGTGACCTTTGGCGCGGACGCGGTATATATCGGCGGCGACGCCTATGGTCTGCGGGCAAAAGCTAAGAATTTTTCCATGCCGGATATGGCGGAAGGCATTGCGTTTGCTCATGCGCATGGCGTAAAGGTGTATGTGACGGCGAACATCCTGGCTCACAATGGGGATCTGGATGGGATCGAGGCGTATTTTCATGAACTGAAAAATCTGCATCCGGACGCGCTGATCATTGCGGATCCGGGTGTTTTTATGATTGCGAAGCGTGTCTGTCCGGAGATTGAGCGGCATATCAGCACGCAGGCAAACAACACCAATTATGAGACCTGCCGTTTCTGGTGGGAACTGGGCGCAAAACGCATTGTCACGGCACGGGAGCTTTCTCTCGCGGAGATTACGGAGCTTCGGTCTAAAATCCCGCCCGAGATGGAAATTGAGACGTTTGTGCACGGCGCGATGTGCATTTCTTATTCCGGCCGTTGCCTTCTGAGCAATTATTTTACCGGCCGCGACGCGAATCAGGGGGCCTGTACGCACCCGTGTCGCTGGAAATACGCGGTCATGGAGGAAACGAGACCGGGCGAATATCTTCCGATTGAGGAGAACGAGCGCGGGACATATATTTTCAATTCCAAAGATCTGTGCATGATCGAGCACATTCCGGATCTGATCGATGCAGGTATTGACAGCTTTAAGATCGAGGGCAGGATGAAAACCGCGCTTTATGTGGCGACCGTGGCTCGAACATACCGAAAGGCAATTGATGATTATCAGAAAGATCCGGCAGTCTATGAGCAGAATCTTCCATGGTACCGGGAACAGATTTCAAATTGTACGTATCGCCAGTTTACGACCGGATTTTTTTACGGAAAGCCAAACCATGAGTCGCAGATTTATGACAGCAACACCTATATCAAAGAATATACGTACCTGGGAATGATCGGGGAAAAGCCGGATGCTGAGGAAGGCTGGTATGCGACAGAGCAGCGCAATAAATTCTCGGTCGGTGAGAAGATCGAAGTGATGAAGCCGGACGGAAGGAACCTGGAAACGCCTGTGCTGGAGATCAGAGATGAGAGCGGGAAGCCCATGGAGAGCGCCCCGCATCCGCAGCAGAAGCTGATGGTAAGACTCTCCTGCGAAGCGGAAGAATATGACATTCTCCGAAGAGCAGAGAATTAATATTCGTAACTGTTCAACACCTTCGCGGCGGATGCGAAGACCTGTTCTGAACAGACTATTTTACCAGTTTTTTTGGAAATACACTTTAACAGGAGGCCAGAGATATGCGGGAAATACAGGTGAGCCGGATCACAGAGGAAATAGAACGTCTCTGTATTGAGGCGAACGAGCATCTTCCGGAGGACGTGAAATGTGCCATCCAAAGCTGCCGTGCGTGTGAGGACGGAGAGATCGCGAAGGGTGTGCTGGATGACATTATTATGAATTATGAGATCGCGGATAAAGAGCAGGTGCCGATCTGTCAGGATACGGGTATGGCCTGTGTCTTTCTGGAAATCGGGCAGGATGTGCATTTGGTGGGCGGCAATCTGACGGAAGCTGTGGATGAAGGAGTCCGCAAAGGCTATCAGAACGGTTACTTAAGAAAATCGGTGGTAAAAGATCCGGTTCGGCGAGGAAATACCGGTGACAACACCCCGGCGATGCTTTACACGGAGATTGTTCCGGGCGAGAATGTGCGGATTACGGTCGGCCCGAAAGGTTTCGGCAGTGAAAATATGAGCGCTATCCGTATGTTTAAGCCTTCTGCCGGGCTGCAGGGGATCAAAGACTTTATTCTGGAAGTGGTTGAGACGGCGGGGCCGAATCCCTGTCCGCCGATGGTAGTCGGCGTCGGGATCGGCGGCACATTCGATAAATGTGCGCTCCTCGCGAAAAAAGCCCTGATGCGCCCGCTGGATCAACGGAATCCGGACCCGTTTTATGCGGATCTGGAAACAGAAATGCTTCAGAAGATCAATCGTCTGGGAATCGGCCCTCAGGGGTACGGAGGACGGACGACTGCACTGGGCCTGAATATAGAAACCATGCCGACGCATATCGCCGGAATGCCGTGTGCGGTGAACATCAGCTGTCATGTGACGCGGCATAAGACCGCGGTAATCTGATAGAATTAAAATGGGCTTTTCCCCTTGCCGGGGCGGCATCCCGCACAAAGTGCGGGATAAGTCTCGTAACTGTGAAGATACTGAATCGTTACGCTTATGTTTCATTTTAAACTCAGAACGGAGTGTGTTTCAATGGAAAGAAGACGTATTACATTACCACTCACTGCAGAATTGGCCCGCACCCTTCACGCAGGAGATCAGGTGCTTCTGACCGGCACCATTTATACATCCCGCGATGCGGGACATGCCAGGATGTGTGAGTCTCTTGCAAAAGGGGAACCGCTGCCTTTTGATCCGACTGATGCAACCATCTATTATGTTGGTCCTGCTCCCGCGAAGCCGGGACAGGTCATCGGTTCTGCAGGACCGACGACGAGCGGACGGATGGATGCCTATGCACCGACCATGATGAGTGTTGGTGCGCGCGGTATGATTGGCAAGGGTGCGAGACTGCCGGAAGTCGTGGAAGCAATGAAAAAGTACAGCGGTGTTTATTTTGGCGCGATCGGAGGTGCCGGGGCGTTGCTGGCGCGCTGTATAAAGAAAGCGGAACTGATCGCCTACGAAGACCTTGGCGCGGAGGCGCTGCGGAAGCTCTATGTGGAAGATATGCCTCTGGTCGTGATCATTGACTGTGAGGGAAATAACCTTTATGAGACGGGACGGGAGAATTATCTTAAGGCAGGAAACAGTTACCAAAATTGAAATATAGAGCAGAAAAATGAAACACGGAAGGATAAGGCAGTTTTATGACAAGACAGGAATTTCAACAGCTTACTAAGACAGTCCTGCTGGTCGATGGGGCGACCGGCTCTAACCTGATGGCAATGGGAATGCCGCGCGGAGTCTGCACGGAAGCCTGGGTACTCGACCATAAGGATGTGCTGCAGGCTTTGCAGAGAGCTTATCTTGAAGCAGGAAGCCGTGTGATCTATGCGCCTACCTTTGGAGCGAACCGCTTTAATCTGGCCAAACATGGTCTGGAAGGGAAAATCCGTGAGATGAACCTGACTCTGGCAGGATATTCTCAGGAAGTTGCGAAGGCTTTTTTATCAGAATCGGAAGTTTTGGAAGGCTCCGTCCATGAAAACCCAACCCCGGCAGCAGACAGCACCGGCAGGGAAAAAACGCTTCGGAAGAAGGTTTATGTAGCCGGAGACATCAGCCCCACCGGAGGAATGATGCAGCCCATGGGGGATATGACCTATGAGAAAGCGTTCGAAATTTATCAGGAGCAGGTGCGGTATCTGGTGGAAGCCGGTGTAGACATGATCGCTGTGGAGACAATGTATCAGATCGAGGAAACCATGGCGGCCATCGACGCTGTGCACAGTGTCTGTGACCTGCCGGTGCTCTGTACAGTGACGGTCGATGCTGACGGCAGTATCTTTACCGGAGGCAATGCGACGGAAGCTGCTGTCTCATTTGAGGCGACCGGCGCGGACGCGGTCGGTGTCAACTGTTCGGTCGGCCCGGATCAGCTGGTCTCCATCATTCGCAATATCAGGGAAAACGTCTCGGTTCCCGTGATCGCCAAACCGAATGCCGGTATGCCGCAGATTGATGATGCGGGAAACGCTTTTTACAGTATGGATGCGAAAACATTTGCAGGCTATATGAAGGCTCTGGTGGATGCCGGCGCCGGGATCATCGGCGGATGTTGCGGCACAACGCCGGAATATATCCGGCAGATGGCGAAGCTGCTGCGCTGATTTTTCGTAACTGTTCAGTCCGTCACAGCTACGATTTTCCTGTTTTTTGCTTCAAATTGTTACAGGTTTATCTGTTCGGAAGAAGGATATCTGATCAGGTATGCCTTGCAGTATTTTATTGGCCATTCTTGCGGAACGCATGTGACCCCCTTGCTATTTTGCATAGGTTATGCTATTTTTACTTTATAGTGTAACAGCTTCCACAGTGAATGCTGTAAAGCTGTAAAGGCACGATACGTTATGCGGGAGATTTCAGGCAGAAACCCGTGTGACCTGGAGGAGAATGATTATGGAAGAAAAAGGGACAGTATCAAGGAACTTTATTGAGCAGATCATTGACAAAGATCTGGAAGAGGGAAAGTATGAGACAATCTGCACGCGGTTCCCGCCGGAGCCGAACGGCTATCTGCACATCGGCCATGCGAAGTCGATTCTTTTGAACTATGGTCTGGCAAAAAAGTATGGCGGAAAGTTCAATCTCCGTTTTGATGATACGAATCCGACTAAGGAGAAGACAGAGTTTGTCGATTCGATCCTGGCGGATGTGAAATGGCTGGGAGCGGATTTCGAGGACCGCCTGTATTTTGCGTCGAATTATTTTGACCAGATGTATGAGGCTGCGGTAAAGCTGATTAAAAAGGGCAAGGCTTTTGTCTGCGATCTGACTGCGGATGAGATCCGCGAATACCGCGGGACACTGACCGAGCCGGGAAAAGAGAGCCCTTATCGGAACCGCAGCGTGGAAGAAAATCTGGAGCTTTTTGAAAATATGAAAAACGGGATGTACGAAGACGGCACGAAGGTGCTGCGCGCGAAAATTGACATGGCATCCCCGAACATCAATATGCGCGACCCGGTCATCTACCGTGTCGCACATATGACGCACCACAACACCGGAGACAAGTGGTGTATTTATCCGATGTATGATTTTGCGCACCCGATCGAGGATGCGATCGAGGGAGTGACGCATTCTATCTGTACGCTGGAATTCGAGGATCACCGTCCGCTGTATGACTGGGTCGTGCGTGAGGTCGGATATGAGCATCCGCCGAAACAGATTGAGTTCGCCAAACTCTATCTGACGAATGTCGTGACAGGCAAGCGTTATATCAAAAAGCTGGTAGAACAGGGCATCGTCGATGGCTGGGATGACCCCCGTCTGGTGACTATCGCGGCACTGAAGCGGCGCGGCTTTACGCCGGAATCCATTCAGATGTTCGTCGATCTGTGCGGCATCAGCAAGAGCCAGAGCTCAGTGGATTACGCAATGCTGGAGTATTGTATCCGCGAGGATCTGAAGCTGAAGCGACCGCGCATGATGGCGGTGCTGGATCCGGTGAAGCTTATTATCGACAATTATCCGGCAGATCAAATTGAGTATCTGGATGTGGAGATGAATCTGGAAAATCCGGAGCTTGGTATGCGCAAGGTTCCATTCGGACGGGAACTCTATATTGACCGGGAGGACTTTATGGAGAATCCGCCGAAGAAGTATTTCCGCCTTTTCCCAGGCAACGAAGTGCGCCTGATGGGAGCTTACTTTGTGAAGTGTGTGAGCTTCGAAAAGGACGAGACCGGAAAGGTGACGGAGATTCACTGCACCTATGATCCGGAGACAAAATGCGGTTCCGGATTTACCGGACGCAAGGTCAAGGGTACGATTCACTGGGTAGCGGCAAAGACCGCGGTTCACGCGCAGGTGCGTCTGTACGAGAATATCATTGACGAGGAAAAAGGCGTTTATAATGAGGACGGTTCGCTGAACCTGAATCCGAATTCGCTTACTGTTCTTGATGATTGCCTGTTGGAGCCGGCTCTCGCCGACGCAAAGGCTTATGACAGCTTCCAGTTCGTGCGTCAGGGGTATTTCTGTGTGGATGCGAAGGACTCGAAAGAAGGTGCGCTGGTGTTCAACCGCATCGTATCGCTCAAGAGCTCCTTTAAGTTGCCGAAGGCCGAAGGCTGATGCTTTGAAGACTGTACGGATGCAGATCATACACGGATGGTCAGGTACGGATTTGCAGTCCGTTTTTGCGGGCATGGTTTGGAGATAAGCAATGAATGATTTAGCGATAAATCTGGATGTTCATGCGAAAATACCGCTTTATGAGCAGATTTACAACTACATCAAAAATGAAATTCAGAACGGAGGGCTGCCTTTCAAAGAGAGGCTGCCCTCTTCCAGAAAACTGGCGGATTATCTGCAGGTGAGCAGGACGACCGTCAACCTGGCTTACGACCAGCTTGTTGCAGAGGGATACCTGGAAGCAGTTCCGCAGAGAGGCTATTTTGTCTGTGATCTCGAAGGACTGCTTCAGCTGGAGCATAAACCTGCCATGCAGGATATAAAGTGCGGTTCGGAGGAATCTTTTTACGCATATGATTTTTCTCCCCATGGCGTAGACCTCAATAGTTTTCCTCATAACGCATGGCGTAAGCTTTCGAAAGAACTTCTGATGGAAGAGGACAAATACCTGTTTCGTCTGGGTGATCCGCAGGGAGAAGCGGAGCTTCGCAGCACGATTGCCGATTATCTGCATCAGGCGCGCGGCGTGAATGCCCAGCCGGAGCGCATTGTTGTCGGCGCAGGAAATGATTTCCTGCTGCTGCTCCTTTGCAGCATGTTCGGCAGCGGTACAAAGATTGCGATGGAAAGCCCTACTTACCGGAAAGCCTACGATTTATTCCACAATCTGTCGAATGAGATACGGATTGTAGAAATGGATGAGAACGGAATGCGTGTCGATGAACTGGAAAAGACGGACGCGCAGCTTGCTTATGTGATGCCTTCCCACCAATACCCGCTTGGCACGGTCATGCCGGTAAAAAGACGGATGCAGCTGCTTGCCTGGGCGGCAGGAGGCAGGAACATAAACACGCAAAAGTCCCGGGAATCCGTCAAAGATGAAAGACCGGACGACAACGGACGCTCTGAAAGTGTTTGCAGGGAACGTTATATTATAGAGGACGACTACGACAGCGAATTCCGTTACAGGGGAAAGCCGATTCCCGCCCTGCAGGGATACGACCGCGATGACCGCGTCATCTATATCGGGACATTTTCCAGATCCATCGCGCCGTCGATCCGTGTCAGTTATATGGTGCTGCCGCAGAGACTGATGCCGTTGTATCAGAGCAGGGCGCGGAATATATCCAGTACGGTATCCCGTGTGGATCAGATGCTCATCGCCGGTTTTTTGAAT
The DNA here is from genome assembly GCA_021199655.1 of Lachnospiraceae bacterium. Classification (GTDB taxonomy): domain Bacteria; phylum Bacillota; class Clostridia; order Lachnospirales; family Lachnospiraceae; genus Choladousia. The sequence continues at coordinate 81,858 of JAJQHQ010000095.1, forward strand.
CAGGGCTACTACGAGCGCCATCTGAATCGGATGCGTGCTGTCTATCGCAGCCGTCATGATGCACTTCTGGAAGAGCTGAGGGCATTTCGTTCTATCTGCCGCGTAAGCGGCGAGAATGCGGGTGTGCATCTGCTTCTGACATTTACGAATGGCATGACGGAAAAAGAAGCGGTGGAACGCGCTGCCGCACAGGGGGTACGGGTCTATGGCCTGTCCGGTTATTATGTTCAGCAGTCTGATGAGGCGGGTTTCCCCCGGGCCGGAAACTCTTTGAAAACTCCTGATGTATCTTGTGTTGATACGGATAATACAGAAAACACAGAAAATACAGAACAGGATACGGATTGTAGTGACAGAAAAAGTGCTATGCCGCAAAATACTGTGCTTCTTGGTTTCGCGAATCTGACAGAGAACGAGATTCATGATGCGGCTGCAAGACTTCGAAAAGCCTGGCTGGAATAATCGTAACTGTGAAGGTACTGTCCTGAATAGACGAATAATCTTAATATAAATAACGGTCGGAGGCAGGGACTTTGTTTTATGATGCCATTACAGATTTTATTTTTGTCGAGGATGAGCCGGAAAAGGCTGACATCATCTTTATACCTGGCAGCATCTGTCCGGAGCTGGCTCTGCATGCGGCGAAGCTGTATCGCGAGGGATATGCCCCCTATATCATGCCCTCCGGAAAATATAGTATTCTGAAAGGGCATCTGGAATTGCCTGAGAGTGGGAATACCATCCCTTCAGCAGACAGGCAGGCAGTATCAGGAAACTCTTTCCTGAATACGGTAAGCATGGATTATACTGCAGAATGTTCTACGGAATGCGATTATCTTTGCGGAATCCTGAAAGCGGAGGGTGTTCCGGAACAGGCAATCCTGCGTGAAACGGAGGCTACCTTTACCTGGGAAAATGCTATTTATTCCAGGCGGATTACCGACGCTGCTCATCTGACAATACGCAAAGCAATTCTGTGCTGCAAAGCATATCACGCCCGACGCAGCCTGATGTACTATCAGCAGCAGTTTCCGGACACACGCTTTTTAGTCTGTCCGGCCGCGGTGGATGGCATCAGCCGTTTGGAATGGCACAAGACCAGAACCGGTATTGATAAGGTGCTTGGGGAAATTGAGCGGTGCGGTACACAGTTCCATGAGATACTTGCGGATCTGCTTTCGTAAGTGGAGTTTTTGATTGCCTGATTTTGCGAATGAGAACTAATTTGCATTGCTTCTAAAAGGAAAAAGAGCTTCTATAATCTGGAATGCCGGAAATAATTACCGATGCGGAACGGAAAGAATACATACATATACATTAAAGAGGAGGAAGATACCATGGCAGAGATTGCATCGCTCTATAGAGCGGACGACACCAGATACGATTCGATGGTGTACAACCGGGTGGGAAGAAGCGGTTTAAAATTCCCTGCGATTTCCCTTGGATTCTGGCATAATTTTGGCTCGAAAGATAACTATGACACGATGAAAGCCATCTGCCGTACAGCATTTGATCACGGGATCACACAATTTGATCTGGCCAACAATTATGGTCCGGTCTATGGCAGCGCGGAATCGAATCTGGGACGGATTTTAAAAGAAGATTTTGCACCTTACCGTGATGAACTGGTGATCACAACAAAGGCCGGTTATGATATGTGGGACGGGCCATACGGCGATCACGGGAGCCGGAAGTATCTGATGGCGAGTATTGACCAGAGCCTGAAACGGCTTGGCCTGGACTATGTGGATATTTTTTATCATCACCGGATGGATACAGAGACACCTCTGGAGGAGACCATGACGGCATTGGCAGATATCGTCAGAAGCGGAAAAGCTCTTTATGTCGGTGTATCAAATTATGATAAAGAATATACAGAAAAGGCTGCGGCCATTTTATCAGAGCTGCATTGCCCGTTTATCGTCAATCAGAGACGTTATTCTATCTTAGACCGCACGATCGAAGAAGACGGGGTAAAAGACTACTGTATGGAAGCGGGAATCGGCATCATTGCCTTCTGCCCGTTGGAGCAGGGGCTTCTGACAGGCAAATACCTGCATGGAATCCCTTCTGACAGCCGGATGGGCCGGGATCCGAGATTTCTTACGAAAGACGATCTCACGGAAACGAGGCTTACTCAGATCAGCAGACTGAACGACCTGGCACAGGAACGCGGACAGACTCTGGCGCAGATGTCGCTGTCCTGGATCTTAAAGGATGGCGTAGTCTGCTCCGCTCTTATTGGAGCGTCCCGTCCGGAACAGATTACGGAGAATATTTCGGCGATAAACCGGACAGACTTTTCGGATGAGGAACTTGAAAGAATCAATGCGATAATAGCCTGCGGCTGAACGCGATAATCTATGGAAGGAGCGGAAGCGCATATGAATTATAAAAAAGAATATCTGGAGACATTTTTAAAAAATCAGGAACAGCTGTTTGACGAGCCGGTAGCAGAGACGATTGGAGAGGCAGATGAATTCCTGGATGAGTGCATGGCCGTCGTGGCCGACAGCTATAAGGATGTAAAAGCGTATTTTAAGGAAAATGGCGGCGACATCTCCGGCATGACGAAAGAGGAAGTGCTCTCACAGGCAGAGGTATTTGCGATGCCGGACGGCAGGTATCTGATTGTGGAAGGATAACAGCTGTAAAGAAATGAAGCAGCTACAAAGGATAACGGTTATTTTTATCGAATACGGGCATACTACATGTTAAAATAAGAATTTGGATCTGTCAGGGAGGCTCCTTAACACATCCAAAAAGGAGAAACGTATGCCCGATAAGGAAAAACAAAAACAGCAGCAGGAATATCAGGACTATGTAAAGAAAGTAACGCCGACGCACAGTCTGCCCGTGAATATGTGCAAGGCGTTTGTGACCGGCGGAGCAATCTGCGCAGTCGGCCAGATCATCCAGAACTGGTGTGATTCACTTGGACTTGGAAAACAAACGGCCGGAAGCTGGTGTTCTCTGCTTCTTGTCCTTTGCAGCGTCATTCTGACCGGATTTGGTGTTTATCCGAAGCTGGCAAAATTCGGAGGAGCAGGGACACTTGTGCCGATCACTGGTTTTGCCAACTCCGTGGCGGCTCCGGCGATCGAGTATAAAAAAGAAGGCCAGGTCTTCGGCATCGGCTGTAAAATCTTTACCATCGCCGGTCCGGTAATCCTGTATGGCCTGTTTACCAGCTGGGTGCTGGGACTGATCTACTGGGTGCTGAAGGCGGTTGGAGTGATGTGAACAGGGATAGATGTCTGCATCGGGGTGTTGGACTAAAAGATATTGTCCTTTTGGTGCAGTATGGCGGAGGCAATTAGTAATGAGGCAGATATGATGCAGAATGGAGGACGTACCCTTGCGGAACGGGTCTTCCATTTTTCATTTATAGATGGATATATCGGATACATTGTGTTATACTATAAAAACGAATATTGACGGAGAAAAATCACAAAGGAGCCACCTGTATGAAAAAGAACAACAGCTGTTATCTGAAAGGGATGTTTGCACTGTTTGGAGCGGCCGCATTGTCTATCAGCTTCTTTTTCCTGCTGTCACGCTGGAATGCTGTGAAAGGATTTGTTGGCACACTTGCTGGAATATTAATGCCGTTTATCATTGGCGGAGTCCTTGCCTGGCTGCTGACTCCCATCTGCAATATGACAGAAAACTGGCTGACGAACCGGCTGAAAAAAAGAAAAAACGGAGATAAAGCAGCAAAAGGCTTAAGCATCCTGATCACTTTGCTGTTTGCCGTCCTTGTTGTTTTTACATTACTGGTTATGGTGATTCCGGCATTGCTGGAAAATGTATACTCTGTTTTGCGCCAGATTCCTGACAGCGTACAGTCATTTAACAATTGGGCGATGGAACTGGCGGGTGATAATGCTACATTGCAGAACTATATCAACGATTTATCCGAAGCAGTTTCAACGGATCTTCCGGAATGGATTAATGATACTGTACTGCCGGGATTGCAGACACTGATCGGTGAGGTATCTGCAGGCGTGGTCAGATTTGCCGGAATGCTCTATAATCTGCTGATTGGCATTATTGTATCTGTTTATCTGCTCGGCTGCAGGAAAACCTTTGCAAGACAGGGGAAAAAGCTGCTCTACAGTATTTTTCCGAAAAAATGGGCAGTTAAGATTCTTGATGAGATCAGCTATGCGAATCGGATGTTTACCGGTTTTATCAGCGGCAGAATTGTAGATTCTCTGATCATTGGTGTGATCTGCTTTGTGGGAATGCTGCTCCTTAGAATACCGAATCCGATGCTTGTCAGTGTCATAACAGGAGTTACCAATGTGATTCCGTTTTTTGGTCCCTATATCGGTGCAATTCCTTCATTTTTGCTGATTTTGATGGTAAGCCCGGCGAAAGCTGTTGTGTTCCTGATATTTATACTGATTCTTCAGCAGTTTGACGGGAACATTCTGGGACCGCGGATTCTTGGAAATAAAACAGGCCTTTCAAGCTTTTGGGTATTGTTTTCCATCCTTCTTTTCGGAGGGCTGTTCGGCTTTGTCGGAATGATCATTGGGGTTCCGGTATTTGCAGTAATTTATGATATCCTTCGCAAACTTGTCAATAAAGGAGTGGCTTATCAGGAAACGAGAGAGAAGCAGCAACGTTAAATAAAAGGTTATTCAACCCTGCATTATTATTTTTACCGGTTTCTTATAAAGAAATTGAAAGCTGTTTTCACTTATTCATAAATAGTATGATGACGATTGCGTGATTTCATTCGGGTGATAAGTAAAATGGTCACCTGAATGAAAAGGACGCGCAATTGATAATTGCGCGTCCAAATGGAGCAGACGGGAGTCGAACCCGTGTCCGAAAGCCAATCCCCTGTACTTCTACTATCATAGTCAGTTATTTGACATTCCCTCCGGCAGGCGGCAGCTGACAGCCTTCTGCTTTCAGTAGCTTCATGATACGCCCATATGCGCAAAGCTTAACATATGTCGTTTCCCACATAGTCGATGCCTGAATCACAGGGTGCGGGTGCCCTGTGTCAGACAGCTGCCATCAGGCAGCGTATGCTAAATTATCTTCAGCGTTTAATTTTAATTTTGTGATTTGACGCATCACCTGCGGATAGCTTCTCCAGCTTCACAGCCCCCGTCGAAACCTTTACTACCCCGAAGGAGTATTCTTCGATAAGAACAAACTCGATGCTGTTATTCTAATATGCAAACCTTGATTTGTCAACCCCCTGAAGAAAATAAAATCCTTTATTTACAAATGCCCGGGGAACAGATATACTGAACTCGAGTCGGTGACCATATGACTGAGAAAATTTTTTCTGCTGCATTACACAGAAAATACATAATTTTCGCCCGGTAGATTCACAGGATTGTCATAATTCAATGTTACTTTTGAATTACATATGTAAATTGGATTTTTAAATAGCATTCAGCAAGACCTGATCCGGGAGAAAGGAGAAAATTTATGGAACGTTTGAAAATTCTTGTGGTAGATGATGAGAGCAGGATGCGCAAGCTGGTGCGCGACTTTTTGGTGAAGAAAGAATTCGATGTGGTCGAAGCGGAAGACGGGGCGCAGGCGATCGACATCTTTTTTGAACAGAAAGATATCGCACTTGTTATTCTGGATGTGATGATGCCAAAGATGGACGGATGGCAGGTATGCCGTGAGATTCGTGCCTATTCTACGGTGCCGATCATTATGCTGACGGCAAAAGGAGACGAGAGAGACGAACTGCTCGGGTTCGATCTGGGGGTGGATGAGTATATTTCGAAGCCATTTTCCCCGAAGATCCTGGTAGCCCGCGTGGAAGCAATCCTGCGCAGGACCAGCGGTTTTTCAGCGGATGACATTCTGCGTGCGGGAAGCATTGAGATCAACAAGGCTGCGCATGAGGTCACGATTGACGGGAAGAGCGTGGAGCTGAGCTTTAAGGAATTTGAACTGTTGACCTATTTTGTAGAGAATCAGGGTATCGCGCTTTCCAGAGAAAAGATTTTAAACAGCGTGTGGAATTATGATTATTTCGGAGATGCACGGACGATTGATACGCACGTGAAGAAGCTGCGCAGTAAGCTGGGCGACAAGGGAGATTATATCCGTACGATCTGGGGGATGGGATATAAGTTTGAGGTGGAATAACAGATGAAAAAGACCTGGTCTTTGAGAAAACAGCTCACGGTCACTTTTGGAGTGCTGATGGCGGCGATGTTCCTTGCAAATTACCTCATCAATTCCTGTTTCCTTGAAAGCTTTTATTATACCAAGAAGCAGGAAGCGCTCGTGGAAGCATACCGGATATTGAATGAGAACATTGATTCACTCGGTAATCTGAACGAAGAATCACGGGAGGAGCTGGAGGATCTCTGCAATGATAACGATATTTCGTATCTCGTCACGGATATGAGTTACAATGAGGTCCTTGGATCACAGTCGAATTTTTATGCCAGCATTATGAAGGGACGGCTGAACGGATACGGAATTGGTGTCGATACGGAGAATGTAGATATTCTTGAATCCAATGACAGTTATACCATCCAGAAAAAATATGACAATGAGATTGGGCTGAATTATCTGGAAATGTGGGGGATTTTAGACGACGGCTTTTATTTTATCATGCGCATTAATATTGAGAGCATCCGCGACAGTGTCCGTATTTCCAACGAATTTATCAAATACATCTGTTTCTGCGGCATTTTCCTGACGGTTCTGATCGTATGGTTTGTGACAAAACGTGTGACAAAGCCTCTCGGCGAACTGACCGACCTCTCGAAACGGATGGCGGATCTGGATTTTAATGTGAAATATACCGGCGGCGGGACGGATGAAATCGCACAGCTGGGAGAGTGCTTCAATGAGATGTCTGAGAAGCTGGAACAGGCCTATGGTCAGCTGATGACCGCGAACAATGAGCTGCAGCGCGATATTGAGAAAAAAGAGCAGATTGATAATATGCGCAAGGAATTTTTGTCGAATGTTTCTCATGAGCTGAAGACGCCGATCGCCCTGATTCAGGGGTATGCGGAAGGACTGCAGGAATGCATCAACGATGATGCTGAGAGCCGTGAATTCTACTGCGATGTCATTATGGATGAAGCGTCAAAAATGAATACTCTGGTGCAGAAGCTGCTGACGTTGAATCAGCTGGAATTCGGCAACGATGAAGTTGTGATGGAGCGCTTCGATCTGGCGCTGCTCATTCAGAATAAGATTCAGTCGGTAAGCATCCTGGCTCAGCAGAAGAATGCGGAGATTACCTATGTTGGTGATTCGTCTGTGTTTGCCTGGGGTGATGAATTCAAGGTTGAGGAAGTCGTTACCAATTATCTGAGCAACGCGCTGAACCATGTGAGCGGAGAAGGAAAGATCCGGGTTACAGTGGAGACCCTTGAAGGGGAGACCCTGAAGGAACAAAAGGTACATGTGACCGTATTCAATACCGGACAGCAGATTCCGGAAGAAGACATCGGTCAGATCTGGGATAAATTTTATAAAGTCGATAAGGCCCGGACACGGGAGTATGGCGGCAGCGGCGTCGGGCTCTCCATTGTAAAGGCAATCATGGAATCATTCCATCAGTCTTATGGAGTGGAAAATCGTGAGGATGGTGTGGCGTTCTGGTTTGAACTGCAGTGCGGAGATGCACCGCATCACGCGTCGGGCGGAAATTATACGAATCCGGCTACAGCTGGAGAGCCTTCCCATCCGGCGATGACCGGAGATGGTTCCCATCCTGCAACGACCGGAAACAGTTTACATCCTGCAACGGATGAGAAAACTTTTCACGAAAACGTATCTGCGGACGCGGCTGCACTTTCAGACGCTCATTATCAGAGGGAATCAGAACCGGTCGATGATGATGTCTGTGACGGTGAGTGGAGACCGGGCTGATGCGGAATCAGATTTTTTGAAACAAAGGGAGCGGGAGAAAAATGAGTACAGTAGCAGTGACAGGAGGCGGCGCGGCCGGCATGATGGCTGCCGCGGCCGCCGCAGAAAACGGGAATCAGGTTCTCCTTTTTGAAAAAAATGAAAAGCTGGGGAAAAAGCTTTTTATCACCGGCAAAGGCCGGTGCAATCTTACGAATAACAGCTCTGTGGAGGAGCATTTACAGGCGGTATGTGTAAACCGCCGCTTCCTCTACAGTGCTTTTTATGGTTTTGACAGTGCGGAAACCATTCGCTTTTTTGAGGAGGAAGGTCTGGCGACAAAGACCGAGCGCGGCCAACGCGTATTTCCGGCGTCTGACCATTCCTCTGATGTGATTGCGGCGCTGAAAAGGAGGCTGAATCAATGCGGGGTGCAGGTTTTTCTGAACACGGAAGTAAAAGATCTTTGCATCTGTGACGAAGAAACGGTGAAAGATGGTAAAAAACAAAGGTGCATATCCGGTCTTATTTTATCCTCTGGTAAAAAGATTCAGGCGGATGCGGTCATTGTCGCTACGGGCGGTCTTTCGTATCCTTCGACTGGCTCTACCGGAGACGGATACCGTTTTGCAAAGAAAGCCGGGCATCAGGTGAGCGACTGTTCTCCGTCACTGGTGCCGATTGAGACGGAAGGAACTGATGCACAGCGTATGCAGGGGCTTTCCCTCCGCAATGTGGAGGCAGCCGTATATGACGGCAAAAAAGAACTGTACCGGGAATTCGGTGAAATGATGTTTACTCATTTCGGCGTAACGGGGCCTCTGATCCTTACGGCAAGCTGCATGATCCAGAAACAGCTGAAAGAGCATCCGCTGACCCTGATCATTGATCTGAAGCCGGCTCTTTCGGAAGAACAGCTGGACGCAAGAATCCTGCGTGAATTTGAGGCCGCGAAAAACAAACATTTTAAAAATGTGCTCGCTACGCTGTTCCCTTCCAAAATGATACCGGTCGTCGCAAAGCGATGCGGGATTCCTGAAGAAAAGCCGGTTCATGAGATCACCCGTGAGGAACGGAAAAAGCTGATAGCGGTTACCAAACATTTTTCATTGACATTGCTCCGGCTTCGAGATTATAATGAAGCAATCATCACGCGCGGAGGCGTGTGCATAAAGGAAATCAATCCGGCCACCATGGAGTCCAAAAAGGTAAAGGGCCTTTATTTTGCCGGAGAAGTGCTGGATGTAGACGCGGTGACAGGCGGATTCAATCTCCAGATTGCCTGGGCGACCGGCCATGCCGCCGGCGCCTCCGCCTAAATGCGAAGCATTTTTCTGATGGCGGAGGCAATCTGCCGCTGGTGCTGCCTGCCAGTGGCAGGCGTTAAGCACCGACCGAAGCGGGAGCGGAGACGCAGTGAAGTGGCGTTTCCCGGTATCCATCAACGCGTAGCATAAAAAACTTTTATAACCCGGAGGAATGTATGAGCTTTAACATTGCCATTGACGGTCCTGCAGGCGCAGGCAAAAGCACGATTGCAAAGCTTGCGGCAAAGGAACTGTCTTTTATTTATGTAGATACCGGAGCCATGTACCGCGCGATCGCGCTTGGTCTGCTCCGTAATTCGGTTGCTATAGAAAACGAGGCGGAGCTTCTTGCCGCTCTTGATCAAATTGAGGTTGGTATCCGTTATGTGGATCAGGAACAGCGCGTCTATCTGAACGGAGAGGACGTTTCGCCTCTGATCCGCACCGAGCAGGTGAGCGACATGACAAGCCGTTCTTCAGCAAAGCCGCAGGTGAGAGCTAAGCTGACAGCCTTACAGAGAGACCTTGCGGCGCGGGAAAACGTACTGATGGACGGTCGGGATATCGGCACCGAGATTCTCCCGAATGCGGATCTGAAGATTTATCTGACCGCCAGCGTTGAGACGCGCGCAAAGCGCCGCTATCTCGAACAGGCGGCAAAGGGCGGCAGTTATACTCTTGAAGAGATTGAGGAGGATATCCGTGAGCGCGACTACCGGGATATGCACCGCGAGACCGCTCCGCTGCGTCAGGCCGATGATGCGGTGCTCATTGATTCCTCCGATATGACCATAGAGGAAGTTGTTCATGAAATTTTGAGGCTGACTTCATTACATAATCTTTAAGCACAGGGCAATCTTGAAGGTACTGAACAGTAACAGCACAGGCATGGAAGAAAAACGGAGGCAAAATGGACGTAATCGTCGCAAAGACCGCCGGCTTCTGCTTTGGAGTCAAACGGGCGGTGGAACAGGTATATCGCCAGATTGAGGAAGGCATCCGGCCCATCTATACATTCGGCCCGATCATTCACAATGAAGAAGTGGTGCGGGAACTGGAAGAAAAAGGAGTCATGGTCCTGAACGGCGAGGAAGAACTGTCCCGCGTGAAGGAAGGGACAGTCGTGATTCGCTCCCATGGAGTGCCCAAACGCATCTATACCATGATCGAGGAGAATGGGCTTCATATGGTGGACGCTACATGCCCCTTTGTAAAGAAGATTCATCGTATCGTAGAAGAACGCGGCCGGGCCGGACACGAGATAGTCATCATCGGAAATGACGGTCATCCGGAGGTCGAGGGCATCTGCGGATGGGCGACCGGACCGGTTACAGTCATCAGTACGGAGGAAGAAGCGGAAAATTTCCGCTCTGACCCGGAAAAACCGCTCACAGTAGTCTCGCAGACGACATTTAATTACAAGAAATTTGATAAATTAGTTGAAATTATTTGTAAAATGCGTTATGATACCGTAGATGTCATGTGTACGATATGCAGCGCGACCGAGGAACGCCAATCGGAAGCCCGCGAGATCGCCGGCAAAGCAGACTGTATGATCGTCATTGGAGGCACCCACAGCTCGAACACGCGGAAGCTGTTCGAAATATGCAAGACAGAATGTGCAAATACTTACTATATACAAACACTGAAAGATTTGGATATTCGGCTATTGCCATCCATGGGCTGCGTAGGCATTACAGCAGGGGCGTCGACCCCAAATAATTTGATTGAGGAGGTTTCAAAACATGTCAGATCTTAGTTTTGAACAAATGCTGGATGAATCATTCAAAACAATTCATAATGGAGAGGTAGTCGAAGGGACTGTGATTGATGTCAAGGAAGACGAAATTGTCCTTAACATTGGATATAAAGCCGACGGAATCATCACCAGAAACGAATACACGAACGATTCGAACGCTGACCTTCGTGAACTTGTCCATGTGAATGACAAGATGGATGCAAAGGTTCTGAAGGTAAATGACGGGGACGGACAGGTTGTCCTGACCTACAAGCGTCTCGCTGCCGAGAAGGGCAACAAGAGACTGGAAGAAGCTTTTAACTCACAGGAAGTACTTACGGCTCCTGTTGTTCAGGTGCTGACCGGCGGACTGAGCGTTGTTGTGGAAGAATCCAGAGTATTCATTCCGGCAAGCCTTGTGTCCGACACATATGAGAAGAATCTCGAGAAGTATAAGGGACAGGAGATCGAGTTCGTCATCACGGAGTTTAATCCGCGCAGAAGACGCATCATCGGCGACCGCAAGCAGATCCTTGTTGCGAGAAAAGCACAGATGCAGAAAGAACTCTTTGAGCGTATTCAGCCGGGCGATGTGGTGGAAGGCGTTGTAAAGAATGTGACTGATTTCGGCGCTTTCGTAGATCTTGGCGGAGCAGACGGTCTGCTTCATATCTCTGAGATGTCCTGGGGACATGTGGAGAACCCGAAGAAGGTATTCAAGGTTGGCCAGAACCTGACCGTGCTGATCAAGGATATCAACGGCAGCAAGATTGCGCTCAGCCTGAAGTTTGCGGATCAGAATCCGTGGCTGACTGCCGGTGAGAAATACGCAAAGGATACCATTGTGGAAGGCCGTGTAGCCAGAATGACCGACTTTGGTGCTTTTGTAGAGCTGGAGCCGGGTGTAGATGCACTGCTTCATGTATCTCAGATTTCCCACACACATGTGGACAAGCCGTCGGATATCCTGAAGGTTGGCCAGGTTATTGAAGCGAAGGTCGTTGATTTCAATGGCGAGGATCACAAGATCAGCCTCAGCATGAAGGCGATTGAGAACCGGACTCCTGTTCGTGACCTTGAGCCGGCTGAGGAGGAAGCTCCTGCTGAGGAAGAATTCGCTGAGGAAGCTCCTGCAGAAGAGGAATAATAATATAGATTGAGCGGTATGCGTGTACATGCATACCGCTTTTCTTTATATTTGCAGGAAATGTCTCTGGCTGGCGTCAGACGCGGCCGGCGCGGGCGGGCAGGAGCCGACAAAGAAAGTTATTTTAGAGATCTGAGCAGCATTTTTGTATAGAGCAGAAGCGGCTCGTCAGATTCCATTTGGCATTTTTCCGCAACTGATTCGGTATACTCGAAATAAGATGTTTTGGCCTCATAATTTTCACGCAGTGAGGGTGAAAAAGGCGGCTGCTTCAGACCGGGAGCTTCCTTTTCACTGCTTGTCATGTTTGCAGGAAGGGGCAGAAAGCGTCCTTTTTTTTCAATGAAGCAGGTTTCCGGACTTGCAGGTACACGATATTCTTTTGCAACATAAATGGCAACGCTTTTATGAATTGCCTGTTTTTCCAGAGGAAGATAATAATAATTCCTGTAGTCCGGAAAGAAACAGCGGAGTGTTCCGCGGTAAAAAGGGACACACAACTGTCCGATGTTTTTTTCGGCAGAAAGGCGTGCGCTGCAGCTGTCGGAAATGGTGTCCGACCTTTCAAATGGCGCTGGCAGCGGCAGCTCCGTTTCAAACCGCAGGAGCAGAGCGTTGCCGTTTTCCGATTCGGCAGCAGTTACCGTTGGCCTTATTTTGCCGCTAAGAAGTGAATCATACGCTTCCATGGCAGGAACATGAAGCATTCCCAGCAGATCGTCATGGTTATGCAAAAGCAGAAGATGTTCTTCCTCCTTGCTTTTGGACACGGTATATTTCCAGAACAGTGAGACTACCTCTTTCCCGCTCATCTGGTCTGTTCGCTCCCATCCGACGTATTTTTCCAGAAAACTCTGATTCATGTGCGGCAGGTTAAGGATTCTGCGAAGAGGGGAGTAATGACGGTAAAGATCAATAGAAACCAGCGAATCCGTTAGAACCTCCAATTCGTAAACTGCAGCTCTTTTGCGGATAAAAGGCAGGTCGAAGGTATTTCCATTGAAGTGTATCAGAGCCCGATATTTTTGGGTCAGTTCAAAAAAAGCAGACAGCAGTGCTTTTTCTTCCTGCACCATTCGTATAAAAAACTGGTGCAGCTTCCATAGACCATCTTCATATCCAATGCAGCCAATCAGGAAAATAAAAGAAGTTTCGGCGGAAAGACCTGTGGTCTCTATATCAAAAAATAAACAGTCTGTGAGTCCGACAGCTGTATCAGATCGCATATCTGTGTCTTTTTTGCCGATATTTGCGGGAATTCTGCACATACAGCTTGAAATGGTCTCCAGCATGGCTTTTCCTTCAATGAGCGCAACATCTTCCTGATCTAGGGTTTGTATGTTATGAATCATGAATACATTTTCCTTTCCTCTTCGGGAAACGGCTGTCCTGGAATCTATTCAGGAAAGCCGCTCGTGCGGTATAAGGTTTCATCTTCGGTGATGAACAGGGCTTCAATATTTTCCAGAGATTCAATCAGTTCCATTCCGTCTTCCAACCCCAGCACAAAACATGCCGTGCTAAGAGCATCGCAGGTGGTAGAGGAGTCAGACAGAATAGTGACGCTCGTAAGGCCATTATCCACGGGATATCCGGTAGATGGATCCAGAATGTGATGATAAATCGTGCCGTCAACTTCAAAATACCGTTCATACGTTCCGGAGGTGACGACGGATTCGTCCGTACATTCGACTACTGCAATGATATCTGAGCTTTCCCCGAAAGGTTCCTGAATGCCGATCTTCCAGGCGCTGCCGTCAGACTTTGTTCCCACTGTCAGAACATTTCCGCCCAGATTGATGAGTGCGTGTTCGATCCCCTGTGACAGAAGATATTCCTTCAGACAGTCCGCGATATATCCTTTTGCGATACCGCCGAGATCGATCTCTGCCTCAGGATCGGAAAGCGTGACAATATTCTCATCCACAGAAACCACGGAATCATCGACGTGAGAAAGTGCTGAGGCAATCTCTTCCTCAGAAGGGATGAGAGAGTCCGCAATACTTTCCTCTGATGAGTCATCTGTTACGCCGGCAAGGAGTTCGGACTTACCGTCGATGTCCCAAAGCTCCACAAGAGGCGTGATCGTGATATCAAACGCGCCGTCTGTCAATTGCGAGTATTCCAGCGCCGTCTCGATCAGAGCGGCGGTTTCTTCGTTTACAGTGGTCGCTTCACCGGCGCTGTGATTGATATTCCAGACATCGCTGCCTTCGATGGTGCGGCTCAGCATCTGTTCGTATTGTTCCAGAAGCTCAAAACAGCCGTCCATAGCTGCGGAATCTGTATCGCCGTACAGCGTGATCGTGACGACCGTATCCAGAAAAAATCCGGTACTGCTCGTTTTTTCCTCCGCAGCGTTTGCCTGAAGCGCAGCTGCCGCAAAGACGTTACCGGACAAAGCCAGCAGGAGAGCTGCCGTTACGGCTGAAGCTGCGGGCAAAAATGTTCTGATAAATGTGCCATTCTGTCGGGAACAGCCCTTTTTGAACGTACCTGAAGTATGTGAACCTGTCATATGGGGAAATATCCCTTCTACGTAATTTTTATTTTATTTCAGTTTATCACAGAATCTGTTCTGTGCACAGACATTTTTGCAGGGAACTGTTCTTCATCTTTATGATTATTTTTACGGGAATCTTTTTTTGGATATGCTTTTTTGGCACTTTTTTATTTACAAAACAGGGAGAAAAGTGTATCATGACAGAGAATGAGATTTGAATCAGACAGGTCAGCGAATCCGGGGGTACAGCGGAAAAGCTGCAAGGTATATCAGAAAGCCGTAGGGCATGTAAGAAAAACGGAAAAGGAGAAATTATGGCAGTATTGGTTACAGGCGGTGCCGGCTACATCGGCAGCCACACGTGTGTAGAACTGTTAAATAATGGCTATGAGGTTGTCGTGATGGACAATCTGTACAACTCCAATGAGAAAGCGATAGAACGCGTCGAGCAGATCACCGGCAAAAAGATCACGTTTTATCAGGCGGATATGCTGGATCGTGATGCGGTCGATGCGATATTTAAGAAGGAATCGATTGATTCGGTGATTCATTTTGCCGGATACAAAGCAGTAGGGGAATCCGTGCGCAAGCCGCTGGAATATTATCATAATAATATTACCGGTACGCTGACGCTCTGCGATGTTATGCGAAACCATGGTGTTAAGAAGATTATTTTCAGTTCCTCGGCGACTGTGTACGGCGATCCGGCTTTTGTGCCGATTACAGAAGACTGTCCGAAGGGGCAGATCACGAATCCGTATGGCCAGACCAAAGGTATGCTGGAACAGATCCTGACGGACCTTCATGTTTCCGATCCGGAGTGGAATGTCGTTCTTTTGCGCTATTTTAACCCGATCGGTGCGCACAAGGCGGGGATTATCGGTGAAGACCCGAAAGGCATTCCGAACAATCTCGTACCTTACATCGCGCAGGTCGCGGTCGGTAAGCTGGAAAAGCTGGGCGTGTTCGGCGACGATTACGATACGCCGGACGGTACGGGCGTTCGCGATTACATACATGTGGTCGATCTGGCAAGAGGCCATGTGAAAGCAATGAAGAAGTTTGAGGACGAGCCTGCAGTCCGTATTTACAATCTTGGCACCGGCAACGGCTACAGTGTGCTGCAGGTGCTGCATGCGTTTGAGAAAGCCTGCGGCAAGACGCTTCCCTATGAGATCAAACCGCGCCGGGACGGTGATATTGCGACCTGCTATGCGGATCCGAAGAAAGCGAAGGAAGAACTGGGCTGGGAGGCAGAGTACGGCATTGACGAAATGTGTGAGGATACCTGGAGATGGCAGTCCATGAATCCGAACGGGTACAATGACTGAAAAAGCTTATAAGCAGGCATCCGGACGTTCCGGCTGCCTGTTGTAAGATGCGCACGGTAGCGCATTGAAATATAAACCATTTTTACCGAAAGGAGTAAGACAATGATTTATTCACGAGAAGTAGAAGAAATGTGCCCTGTGGCGCAGGGCGTCCATCATGGCGCCGCTCCGATTCCGGAAGAAGCGAAGTGGGTACAGGCGAAGGAGATCAAAGATATCTCCGGCTTTACGCACGGCATTGGCTGGTGCGCACCGCAGCAGGGCGCATGTAAGCTGAGTCTGAATATCAAGGACGGCGTGATTCAGGAAGCGCTTGTAGAGACCATCGGCTGCTCCGGCATGACACATTCAGCAGCTATGGCGGCGGAGATCCTTCCGGGACTTACCGTTCTCGAAGCTCTGAACACAGACCTTGTCTGTGACGCGATCAATACAGCTATGAGAGAGCTGTTCCTGCAGATCGCTTACGGCAGATCCCAGTCCGCATTCTCTGAAGACGGACTTGCGGTTGGCGCTGGCCTGGAGGATCTTGGCAAGGGCCTTCGTTCTCAGGTCGGCACGATGTACGGCACACTGAAGAAAGGTCCGCGCTATCTGGAGATGGCAGAGGGCTATGTGACCGGTATTGCTCTTGATGCAGATGATGAGATCATTGGCTATCAGTTTGTCAGCCTTGGCAAAATGACCGATTTCATCAAAAAAGGCGACGATCCGAACACCGCATGGGAGAAGGCAAAGGGTCAGTATGGCCGTGTAGCTGATGCAGTGAAGATTATCGATCCGAGAAAAGAGTAAGCGAGGGAGGTGTGTAAAATGGCTTTATTTGAATCATATGAGAGAAGAATTGACAAGATCAATTCCGTACTGAACAGCTACGGTATCGCTTCAATCGAGGAAGCGGAGAAGATCACAAAGGACGCAGGACTGGATGTTTACAATCAGATCAAAGGCATTCAGCCGATCTGTTTTGAGAACGCATGCTGGGCATACACAGTAGGCGCTGCAATCGCTATCAAGAAGAACTGCCGCAAGGCTGCTGACGCAGCTGCAGCAATCGGTGAGGGACTTCAGGCATTCTGTATCCCGGGTTCTGTTGCAGATACCCGTAAGGTAGGTCTTGGCCATGGCAACCTTGGTAAGATGCTTCTGGAAGAAGAGACCGAGTGCTTCGCGTTCCTTGCAGGCCATGAGTCCTTCGCGGCAGCGGAAGGCGCGATCGGTATCGCGGAAAAAGCGAACAAGGTTCGTCAGAAACCGCTTCGTGTCATCCTGAACGGTCTTGGAAAAGATGCGGCGCAGATCATTTCCAGAATCAACGGTTTTACATATGTAGAGACCGAGTACGATCCCTATACCAACGAAGTAAAGGAAGTATATCGTAAGTCCTATTCTGAGGGTCTTCGTGCAAAAGTAAACTGCTACGGCGCGAACAGCGTTCCGGAAGGCGTAGCAATCATGTGGAAGGAAAACGTAGACGTTTCCATCACCGGCAACTCCACGAACCCGACCCGTTTCCAGCATCCGGTAGCAGGTACCTACAAGAAAGAGCGCCTTGAGGCAGGCAAGAAGTACTTCTCCGTAGCATCCGGCGGCGGCACAGGCCGTACCCTGCATCCGGACAACATGGCGGCTGGCCCGGCTTCCTATGGTATGACCGATACCCTTGGCCGTATGCATTCCGATGCTCAGTTCGCAGGCTCCTCCTCCGTTCCGGCTCATGTTGAGATGATGGGTCTGATTGGCGCGGGCAACAACCCGATGGTTGGTATGACTGTTGCGGTTGCAGTTTCCGTAGAGGAAGCAGCTCAGGCTGGTAAGTTCTAAAGAAATGGCTTAAAATCAACGTTTTGGAATTATGTAGGAGTGGCTCGTTGCGTTAAATATTGCAGTCACTCCTACATTACTCCTACACTACTCCTACACCGTACTCCTACATTACTCCTACACTCATTTTGTAGGGTTCTTCCGAGAAAACAAAAAGAGCCGCCGTGGTGGGACGACTCTCTTCGTTATGGAGGTCATACAACCTAGTCTTCGCTAGGAGCATAACCTAATTCATGAATTAACCGAATATATTCAGCTAACTCTTCGGGATCAATGTCCCGGTTGTTATTTTCAGTCATACCAATCACCTCCTTTCTCGGATGTTCCATATAAGTAAGGTGGCTTGCGCTGGATTCACAGGTCATCTTATTTTTTCGATTTCCGTCTGCAACCATTGCACGTCCCGCTCTGTATACACCTTTTCGGTTATATCTGTTATTGCATGTCCAACCATATACTTGATTGCATATTCATCTACACCAGCTTTTTTGGCCATTGTGACAAATTGTTTTCGACCGTCGTGAGGACGATGCTCTGGGTTAATCTGTAACGCCGCGCAAATTATACCAAACCTATGCCTGTACTTATCGTACGTAAACTTGATACTGCTTCTATGTGTTGTGCCATCTGTGCAATTGATCAGATACTCGCTTCCAATGCTCACAGCTTCATCGTATAGCTTCTTCACGAGTGATCTGATTCTCGTATGGATAGGAACCAACCGATTGACGCCAGCCTCCGTTTTCATCCCGCCCGTAAACGTCCAGTTTTCCAAATCTACGTTCTTCAGCTCTATTAGCCCTAGTTCTTGAGGTCTCCAACCGGAATAGCATTGTATCAAAACCACATTAACATATGGCATTGTGTCTACGTTATCCCACAGTTTCTGCAGTTCCTCCTCGGTAAACGGAATATGCCCACGTTTAGTGTCTTCCTTCTCCTTGATTATATCTGAAGAAACATTGAATGTTCTGGCGTAGTTCTTGTCTACGATCTCATACTCAAGTGCGTAATCGAACATGAGATTAGCCAACGACTTCATACGAGCTTTTGTGCCGGCAGTGGGATGATGAACCTCACCCTTGATTACGCAGGTTCCGTCGTCCATGCATCCTTTAATGTGTCTTGCTCTTACATCGCGGGCTCGCATATGGTATATATCTGAAAAATAAGCCCAAGCCGATGTTACGGTTCGAATGCCCGACGTTGAGTTCAACGTTTTGAAATACTCTTCACTCCACTTTTCATAAAGTTCTTTGACTGTCATGTCATCCGATAGGTCGTACGGATTCTTATTATATTCAGCCAAAGCTAAATAAGCATCATTATACGTTGCAAAATATGACTCTGGTTTAAGGGGTTTACATAGGAACCGACCTGATTCGGTTTTGCCTACGGGTACCATTACTCTGAATGGTTTTCTTAGATTTCTCCCTTTGATCTCGGAGATTTGACCAAATCCGTTAGGGAGACGACGGCGTTTATTGCTAGTTGCTCGCGGTCGTGAGTTTCGCGTTGGCTTCAAGGGGTATCCACAATGTGGACAGGTTGCTGCGTTACTACTCACTTGAAGCTCGCATTCTGGACATTTAACCAGCATATGCTCACTTCCTTTTATTTTGTTGATTGAATTAATATACCCGAAGATGTAGGATTAGTCAACATATTTTTACGGAGGTGTACGAATTGGTTAAGGTAGGAGTAACTGTATGTCCGTATTGTGGTGGTGTACTTGAGCATTATGACACTGTGCAAAGGACCGCCTTAGGCAAACGGAGAGTAAAGAAGACATTATATTTGGACCGGGACAGATGCCAACGGTGCGGGAGATACCATCGAGAAATCCCTGATACAATCTACCCGTACAAGCAGTACGAAGCGGATATTGTGGATGGTGTCAGGGAGGGCTTGATTACGAACGAGACACTGGGGTTTGAGGACTTTCCTTGCGATTCGACTATCATAAGGTGGACTACGCATTTTACGCAAAATTTGCAGTTTTTATTATGAGAGAGAAGAAACTGGTAGAGCCAGCCTGAAGAAACTCGTGAGAGTGAAGAATCAGGTGCCTTCAGGGGTCTTGTAACCGTGACGGTGAGAAACCAAAACGAGGTGCAGAAGTTACGAGAATGAACGAAGGCTAAGTCGGATTCGGAGTTAGGCGCACTTCAGAAATGGAGAAAAACATGGGAATGTATGGTCTTAGAGAAAGTCTAAGCTGTGCAAAAAGCGTATGGACCGCGGGGAGTACAACCCGTCAGCGAAGTCTAGTGGTGAAAACATTAGCATTCCTCTCATTTTATTTTTCTTTTCGCAAAATTTACAGCTTTTATTATGAGAGAGATAACTAAAAACAGATCTAATTAAGGAGGATTATTACTATGATTAAAACTTTATTAATGCTGGCTATGGTTGGATTATCTATGACAGAAAACGTAAACGCTTATACGGATGTTTATGCGATTTATGACACTACATTACCGGAAGGAAATGAATCAACGGTATTTGTTAAGGAGTATCACTATAACATCAAAGGCGAACTGTTGGAACTGGAAGAATATGAAACAACATATGGCGAATACACAGGAGTGGAAGTTGAAGAAACAGAAGTGTACGTATCTGATGAATATTTAGCAGAAGTTGAGTATAACTCTCTCAGCAACAATTGGTAGGGGGCACATTGCCTCTTACTTTTTCGCAAAATCTACAATCTCCTTTATGCAAAGGATAACTTATATCAAATCTGAAAGGAGATTAAAACTATGTTGGAGAAAAAGACAGAGGAACTTATCGAGGTAACAAAGGAGCTTTGGAACACGAGCATGTCAAGTATTATGGGTGACACGATCATGGCTGGAAACATGGACGAGAAATCAATGAAACTGATGCTGCTCATGAACAAATGCACGAGTACCGCGTTTGAACTGTGTCTGGAACAGGCAAAAACAAATGATCAGATGATTCAGAAACTGGATGAGTTACTGAGCAGATGAAACACAACGGAGGAGTCCTAACAAGGGCTCTTCTGTTTTCTACAAATGTTACATCCTTCTTTATGAGATAAAACATAAGGAGGAATTATATTTATGAACAGAGAGGACGAAGTATTAACTGAAACTATGGCAATTTGTGATGTAGTCATTTGGGGTTTTCTACAGTGGTTCGTGCATATAGTAAATTATGACACTAGTACCGTAGAATTCCTTAACGACGTAAGCTGGTTGTTTCTAGTGATGGCGGTGATTTTTGGATTAAGCGTGATAATAGGTAAAATCCGAAAGAAATTATCTCACAAGGAGGAGTCCTAACAAGGGCTCTTCTGTTTGCGCAAAATTTGCAATCTCCTTTATGCAAAGAATAACTTATATTTCGAAAGGAGAAACTATCATGGAACTGAATGAAATCAAAGTTGAGGGAACTGTAGAGGAAGTAAGAGCAATACTTGATGCAGTAAATGAGTTGATGCCTTATGTGGACGACGCTCTGAAGAAGGGCAAAGTTCATAGAGCATTAACGATGTTGAACGGCATTGGGTTGACTTATACCCGCTATGAAACCGCAGTATTTGAGAAAGAGAAGGCTGCAGATAGCATATCTTGGCTGAAGAACAGAGTTGAGATTGCAAAAATGGATGTATTAAAAGACGAAGAGTAAACACAACGGAGGAGTCCTAGCAAGGGCTCTTCTGTTTTCACTTGAGTTGCTTAGCTAGAATAGAACATTTAATCTAGGATAGTTTTGAAAGGAGGACAACTATGGAAACTATTAATTTTGCTGAGGGATCAGTTCCTGTTGGAGTAGCGGCGAGAGTTTATGGCAAGGATGCCTGTTGGGTGAGAGCCGGAATCATAGCGGGATGGCTTCCGATCGGCAAAGCTACTCGTGGAGGTAAACTCATAACAAACGTGGATGAGATGAACAGTAAATATGGGCGTATCAGTTATTATATTTCACCACAGAAGTTGTATGAGGATACCGGCTACATATGGAAAGGGGAACGACATTGAAACACCTGTCACAAAGCAACCGATACTGGCTGGAAGAAAACCGCTACAAAGAGCTTAAGTATTTCTGTCTCCAGTATCCCGAATGGAAGAAGCAGTATATGAGCTTAACCGGTTTGAGTCAGGCACCTGAGAATCCGACTCAGAAAACCGGTCATGGTAACCCAACGGCGAGGTGCGCGATTGCTATGGATGAGCTGGATACCAAGATGGCTAAGGTCGAGCAGGCCGCTAAGGAGACTGATACGATTCTGGCGAATTATATTTTGCGGGGAGTAACAGAAGGTTTGTCTTACGGTCAGCTTGAGCCACCCTGCAGCAGAGATACATACTACCGCTACTGCAGAAAGTTCTTTTGGACACTCGACCAGATAAAGAGTTGACGCAAGATTTACATTCTTCTTTATGAAAGAATATTAAATCTAAGGAGGATACAATTATGGCAGAGTCAAAAGTAAAGAAAGAAGAGCTTGCGGAGTTGATGCGGCTGGTCGATTCTTGGTTCGACGTGGTCCACAAAGAATTGGACGATCCCCGGGCTTCGGGTGATTGCGTTCTTGCTGCTTTGTGGTGTTGCGGGTCCAGTATCGGCAACGCGGCTAAGCATGTTTGTTATGAAGGTTTTACTGTTGAGGTAGCCACGAAATCAATGTCTCGTGATCTGGAATTCGTTAAGAGTTTGAAAAAATGAAACAAGCGGAGGAGTCCTAACAAGGGCTCTTCTGTTTTATTAATCAAAAGAAAGGAGGAACTGTCATGACAAATTTTAAAGATTTCTTTTTGGGGTGTGCTGTAGGAGTAGGCATCTGCGGAGCTGTGTACGGAATCGCAAAGGTGGTACGCTGGACGATCCGGAAACTCGACTCTAAGTACATTCCTGTGGACAAGGTTTCGCAGGATTCACAGCTGTTCTTATGAGAAACTATTATATTTCGAAAGGAGAAGAACTATGAGTACAGAAGACTTAGAAGTTAGTCTGGAGGAAGCAAACGGTGAGATGAGAATGATACACGAGCAGATGTGCAACATTTCTGATCCGTTTTCAGAGGAGTACAAAGAATTGACGAAGAAATGGGACTTCTGGCATTCGAGAGCAAAGGAAATCAAAGCACAGATTGTTGAGATTGAGAAATTTGAGCGAGAGCAAGAAAACAGAGAAGAATCTGCCAAAGCTGAGCACAAATGGAAGATTATTGACGTCGGTGTAAAAGTATTTTTGGGAGTTCTTGGAGTCGGAGCTACATTCGGATCGCAGGTCTATGCATCCCGAAAACACAAGCAGGAAGTTGAGGAAGGGTTTAAATTCGAAGAAACCGGAACCTTCACCAGCAACACGATGAGAGGAATCTTTGGAAGAACTCCCGGATCGAAAAAGATGTAGTTTAACAGAGCAGAAAGGGCTATGGAGATTTAGCATGGCCTTTTCGCTTTTCTTAAACTTCGGACTCACAGGACCGTCGGATGTGTTATTGTGATATAAGAGGTGAAGTAGGCGATGAGATATCACACAGAAAAACCGGAACTGTACAGCACCATGTATGGTGAGACTTATATTTGCGACCATCCGGTTTACAACAGATGCACACTGTACAAGATTGGAGATAAAGGTCTTGCAGTTATCCAGCAGCGGTTCAATCCGGCTAATAAACAGACTTGGTGGGGAACAATAGACCCGTGGCTGACTGACCAATTATATTTGCATCCTAAGTTTAAAGCTTTCTTCGATGAACGTGCGGGTGAGTGTGTAGACGGCCTGTATCCTACAGTTAGCATCCGACAGATCATGTGGGCGTTGAAAATGAAGCCCCTGCAGCGTCAGAGATGGGAGACCTTGTTCGATAGAAGAGAGGTTTGACGCAAGATTCACATGCCTCTTTATGAGAATAAATCATAAGGAGGATTATATTTATGAAGGCAATAAAGAAGGTTTTCAGCGTGATTGGAATATTGATTGGGTGCGCATTCGTACTAATGATTTTAGGAACGGTGACTCTGGGGTTATCAATTAACTTCGGATTCAAGACGTTCCTGATAATGGACGGTGCATTCGTGGTGTTCCTGATCATTAAGAAAATCGTCAAGAAAGCTCGTAAAACAGAAACCGCGTGATTTAAGCAAAACAAGAGGTCGAGAAGTATGGCCTCTTAGTTTTTATGCGACACAAAAATGGGGCTTGAATCGCGGGGGGGGGTAATGCTATAATGGCTTATCTGTTATATAACAGTAAACGAAAGGAGAATGGGACTATGAGTAAAGAAAAGAAAGAGAAGAAGAAAGGAAGCTGCTTTGGTACAATATTAAAAGTTGTATTGGTGATAGTTATTATATTTGCAGCTTTGTACGTGTACATGCAGTGGAGCGAGAAACGAGAACGGGAAGCTTCATACAGCACTGATTACTGGCCAACCGATGGTATTGCACTGATGCTTCCAGAACCTGAGCAGGAATATGGAATCTTACATAGCAAAAGCGAAACTTATTTGCACGTAACTACTGGTCATGTATCCGCAGACGATTTTACAACATATATAAACGAGTGCTCGGATGCTGGTTATACGATTGACTACTATCAGTCATCTCGGATGTATGATGCCGAAAACGAAGAAGGATATTCTGTAACGTTGAATTATGATGAAGACGATAAAGAAATGAGTATTACGTTAAATGCACCAAAAGAACCAGAAACTGAGAATAACGAAGCAACTACGGAGTCTTCCAATCCAACTGCAGTAGAGACAGAAACTCAAACCGAAGCGGCAGTAGCGGAAACCGAATCATCCGAGGAACTGGTTGATGGCATGAGACCGGAGTTCAAAGAAGCTATGGATGAATACGAAGAATTCTTTGACGAGTATGTTGAATTCATGCAGACCTATTCAGAATCAGATAACATCGTAACCTTGGCTACTCAGTACGCAAAGTTTATGACTCAGTATTCAGAAACCATGGAAGCATTTGAGGCATGGGAAGACGAAGACCTGAACGATGTTGAAGCCGCTTATTATGTAGAGGTTTCAGCTCGGATTACTCAGAAGCTTCTCACAGTATCTGCTGAATAAAATTATATTCCACACCAATCCGAAAGGGCTCACTTGACAGTGGGCTCTTTTTTATTGCGCATTTTTCGCAAGCTTCTTTATGAGAGACTAACAAAGGAGGTGGTTAAAGTGATTATATTAGCAATTTTAGCGGTACTGTTATTACTGATACTTATCCCTGTAGCGTTGATCCTTGGAGGAGGAGCATTGCTATTCGGATGGCTGTTTCTGGACATAGCGGTATTTGCGATGGTGGCTAAAGCATTATGGAAAGCCATCAGAAAGAAGAAGTAACTCAGACTGGAGGCCGGGTAATTGGGCCTCTTAGTTTCGCATTTCTTACAGTTAGCCTTATGAAAGGAGGAGGGATTGCTATGAGTAAGAAGATAGGCGGATACATTATATTTCTGGCTGGTACGTTAATTAGCGCAGCTGGACAGTTGATTATCCAGAATCAGAAATTATCTGAGAAAACAGCAACTAGCAACGGCTCTGAAGAAGAGTCTAAGGGCGAGTAACATGCCCTTTCATCTTTGCACGAGTCAAAGGGGGCAAATATGAATAAGTATCAAGAAGTAATCATGGAAGAGATACGCTGGCACAAAACGCACAGGCCGGTATATTGGGACAAAACAAAGTTCTCACAATGGAGTTACAAAGGCTGGGCATTGGATCAGCTGTATGACATAGCGAGTTGCCCTGACACCTGTCCGATAATGATAAAAATAGAAGAGTTTATCAGTCTGATGGATAAGTATCAGTGTATGAGCTCGATGTTCTCTCCGGCATACGACGAAGCGATTTATATTTATGACTTGTGCGGGGATGTATATGAGGAGGAATTGTACAATGAAGCTATCAAACATTATTAACACAAGCAATATTGAAACTCTGGTTAAAACCGGTTTGGAGAATGCCAGAGAAGCAAGTCCTGCGTTGCTCGTAGCGGCTGGGACTGTTGGTCTTGTAACCGGCGCAGTTATGGCTTGGAAAGCATCTCGTAAGGTAGAGGATGAGATTGAAGTGGCCAAGCAAGGCAAGGCAGATGAGATTGAGGAAGAGGTTGAAGAAGTTGAGCTGACACCTGCAGAAACCGCAAAAGCAGTATGGAAGACAGTCGTTCCAGTTGTTGCAATCGAGATTATATCTGTCGGATGTATTATTGGCGGTTATACAATCAAGCGGCACCGAATGGACGCGGTTGTCACAGCAGCAACTCTATCGGCTTCGCAGTTGAAATTATATCAGGAGAAAGCATTGGAGACTGTCGGGCCGAAGAAAGAGAAAGAAATCAAGGCTGCGGTAAGTAAAGAGCAATTGGACAAGAAATTCGAGTCTAATCTATCCGACGACGATATCATTGTAACTGGAAGAGGAACACAGCTATTCTTTGAACCCACTCAAAACTGTCTATTCTACTCAGATCGAGAATTTATTCAAAAGTGCTTTAACAATCTGAATATGCGGATGATAAACGAAATGTACATCACGCTGAATGAATTATATTCAGAGATTGGCCTTCCTACGACAACTATCGGTGACGATCTGGGTTGGACAGTTGAGGACGGACAGTTTGAACCGAGCTTTGATGCAATATTCACCCGTGACGGAAGAACCTGTGCCTGCATTGATTATATTCCAAAAGGGCCTACATATGACTTCCGTCGGCGTTACGCATAATTTGCAGGCTTTATTATGGAAGAAACAAACTTTATATAACGAAAGGAGAACAAAACTATGAACGAGGAACTTAATGTAACAGAGGAATTTGAGGGAACTCCGGCAACGGATGTAAACGAGGTGGAATCTGAGAACACAGATGTTCGACCGGAAAACAAATCTGGTGGTAGCTTTAGTACCGCATTGTTGATTGGCGGATTAGCATTCGGAGGATACGTTGTAGGAAAAGGTATCGAATGGGGTGCACGTAAGGCAATCAACTTTGGGCGGGGTCTTGCTGCCAAGAGAAAGGTAAAACCGGATAAGGACGGATGTGTCGCAGAGGCAGAAGCCGAGGAAGTCAACGAGCAGGAGTCAACCGAGGAATCTGAGCAGGAAGAGAAAGTTCAGGGTAAATCCCGGAAGAAAAAGTAAGGTTATATTTTAACCGAGTAAAAGGTGAGTCCTACATGGGCTTGCCTTTTTGTTTTTTACAGGAGGTGCAGCATGAACGAATATTCATACAGCGGGCCAGTAACAGAGTACGGTAGGTGTATTTGTAATAGCTGGCACGGATCGACCAGAGCTGTGAGTGAGAAGAAAGCCCGCTCGAATCTTGCTTACCAGTTCAAGGTACGTAACAATAGACTTGCCGCGGCTCAAATTGGATTACCCGGCAAAATTATATTGGTGGAGGAGGGCATCTATGGACGAGATCAGACCTAACACAGATAGCTATAGAGCAACAAATGAAGCATCATCCTCTGAACAGGAAGAAAAACGTGTTGTCCGCAAAGTTGTAGACGGTAAGGTTGTGGCTAAGGACAACAAGATGAGAAAACTGGCGGGTATGTTCTTTGCGGATGACATCTCGAACATCGGCGAGCATCTAATGAATGAAGTGTTCATTCCAAAGATTCAGAACTTTGTTGCGGATTCGTTGAGCGACTGCGTGAACATTATATTCCATGGCGAGAAAAGACCGAAAGAAAGAACTACTGCAAGCCGGTATAACTATTCACGGTCATATGACGACAGACACAGAGATGAACGACGGACGGTAACAAGAAAACAGTATGACTACCGGGATGTCATCGTGCCAACCAGAAGAGAAGCCGAAGACATTATCATCGGTCTGGAGGACATCATCAAGCGGTATGGTATCGCAACTGTTCGGGATTTGTATGACCTGTGTGGTTTAGATTCTGATTACACGGATTGTAAATACGGTTGGACGAATGTGTCTTCAGCTAAGATTACGTCCGATCGTGATGGTTACATGATTGACCTGCCAAGAGCAGTAGCAATCGATTAGATTAATTATATTTCAAGGAGGAATACATTTATGAGTATCAAGAATGCAATTTCAAATCTTACTACCAGCATCAGTAGAAGCACTGGTATGCTGGGACTTAAGGTTCAGGCCCACAGTCCTGAGCTGCTTATTGCCGGTGGTGTAGTTACACTTATCGGCGGTGTTGTTGTTGCTTGTATGGCATCCCGTAAGGTAGATGACGTGATTGACGAGCATTGTGAAGCGGTTGGTGATATCCACGACCGGGAAGCTGATGAAACCGAAGAGATTGAAAACAGCGAAAGCACTGCGGAAGAAGCAGAAACTCGCAAGAAGGAACTGAAGAAGAGCGTCCAGAAAGACCTGACAGCAACATATTTCCGGACGGGCTTGAAGTTTGTTAAGCTGTACGCACCTGCAGTGTGTCTGATCGGATTGAGTCTGACCTGCTTTCTGTCGAGCAACAATATCCTGCAGAAAAGGAATGTAGCTCTGTCATCTGCGTTCACAGCTTTGAGTCAGGAATTCTCGGATTACCGTGGAAGAGTGGCTGCCCGGTTTGGAGAAACTGCGGAAAAAGAAATCCATTATAATCTGGAATCCGAGACGGTGGATGTGAAAACAAAGGACAAGAACGGCAAGACTGTGACAGAGAAACAGACCACGTATTCTGCGTTGAGCAATGCTCCGGGTAGTATGTACGCAAGATATTTCAACAAGGAGACAAGTATCTACTACAAGAGGAATCATATTTACAACGAGGATTTTCTTCGACTGACTTACGAGAATCTGAATAACATGCTGATCGCAAGAGGGTATCTGTTCCTGAATGAGGTCTACTCAGAACTGGGAATGCCGATTGTTGACTATGGTCAGATGGCTGGATGGATTTATGATCCGAACGGCAGAGTTCGTCCTTCACATTCTGACACAGATGTGCTTGACCTGCGGATTCAGGAAGTGATTGAGCCGTTCAATCCTCTTGACCCGGATGCAAAACGTGAAAAGATCTGGATGATTGACCCGAATGTGGAGGGTAATATTCTGGGTTATATTAACAAGAAAGTAGCAGCATAATGAAGGGGGTTAATTATGAGTACAGGAGCTGAAGTAGTTATTGGAATTATATCTGGTGCTGCAGTTGGTGCCGGTGCCTCGATTCTGACCATGAAGAAGCATTTCGAGAATGAAAAGCAGAAAGAGGTAGAAGAAATCCGTAGTATCTATATGCAGAAAGCCGAGAAGGATGGAGAACCTGAGAAAGCAGAAAAAATCCGTAAGGTTGGCGAGACTGCAGAGAACAAGGACTCAGATATGAAAGAGTATCGTAAGCGGGTACAGTCTGAGGGCTATGTCAAGTATTCTGGCGATAATCCGGGAGAAAAGACGAGCAGAACACCGATGAAGAAAGACTGGATTCCACCTTATATTATCGCACCTGAACAGTTCGACGAGCATGCAGATGATGGTCTTGGCTGGGAGACAAGAACATTATTATATTTCGCGGATGGTGTTCTCACGGATAACGACAGCAACAAGATTGAGGATATTACTACAATCCTCGGCGATAAGGAGACTCTGACTCATTTCGGAGAGTATGAGGATGACTCTATTCATGTCCGGAATGAGAACCGGAAGATTGATTATGAGGTTCTTCTTGACCAGAGGACTTGGAAATCAGTCAATGCCAAGAAGCCGAAAACTAAGAGACTGGAGGATTAAATGAGTGATTACTTTCTTTGGATGTTAGAGCAGATTGACGATCCAAATGAATTTGACGTAACTCGCTATCAGATGCTTCTCGATTATCTGGACAGTGTTCCATTCATTTATATTCTGCCCATGGATAAGAATCGAATGGAAGACGGCATAGAACTGCGAAATGGTGCTGTGTCGTCGGATTACCGTCCAAACAATGCGTGTTCAGTTCTTGAGATGATGGTTGCTTTGGCTATCCGCTGTGACCAGCATCTCACAGATAATCCTGAGCACAGTCGAGCATCGTGGTGGTTCAAGAACATGGTCGATAATCTGACCTTAAGTGATATGACGGATGATGACTTCAACCGCGGTATTACAAAACGAACGATAGCGATGTTCCTGAATCGCGAGTACGACCCGGATGGATGCGGCAGTTTGTTCTACATTCCCGGCTACGACGGAGATTTGAGACGGGTGGAGATTTGGTATCAGATGAACTACTGGTATCTGAGTCTTCGCCGTTGATGAAAGGAGGACCGGAAATGAAATGCTTGACTTTGTTAGCGTAAAAATTAAGTCTCCGAAACAGGGAATCATCGAGGTCTCACCGGCATTTAAGACTTATGGCAAAAAGAAATCTGAAGACCTCATGATACGAGGCGGAGATTTCTATGCTGTCTGGGTCGAGGACGATCAGAGATGGTCCGTTGATGAAGAGGATGCATTGAGGCAAATAGATATTGCCGTGCGGGATAAAGCTGAAGAGCTGCGGTCAACTCATCCGGAAGACCTCATCAAGCCATTATATTTGTGGGATGCGGATTCGGGACAGATTGACAAATGGCACAAATATTGTCAGAAGCAACTGCGGGACAATTATCATCAGTTAGACGAGAGACTTATATTCTCCAACACTGATGTGAAGAAAGAGGACTACGCAAGTCACCGGTTGAATTATCCGCTGGAGGCTTGCGAGACTCCTTCATGGGACAAAATTATATCCACTCTGTACGAACCGGAAGAACGGGAGAAAATCGAGTGGAGCATCGGAGCAATCGTAACCGGTGAGTCTAAGTTTCTGCAGAAGTTCATGGTGTTCTATGGTGGCGCAGGTACCGGTAAGTCCACCATTCTGAATATCATTCAGCAGTTGTTTGAGGGGTATTACTGCGTGTTCAATTCACAGGCACTCGGCTCTTCAAACGATGCTTTTGCTTTGGAGGCATTTAAGACAAATCCGCTGGTTGCGATTGAGCACGATGGAAAATTATCACGGATTGAGAACAACACTCGGATTAACAGTCTGGTTTCTCATGAAGAAATGACTGTAAACGAGAAATTCAGAAGCACTTATTCCACCCGGTTTAAGTGCTTTCTTTATATTGGTACGAATGAACCGGTTAAGATTACAGATGCCAAGTCTGGTCTTACAAGACGATTGATCGACGTCGAGCCATCCGGAAGAAAACTGCCAATTAAAGAGTACAACCGGCTGACAAAGCAGGTGAAGTTTGAACTGGGTGGAATCGCATGGAAATGCAAGGAATTATATTTGAGCGAACCGAATAGATACGACAACTACCAGCCAATCCGGATGATGAGTGTTACGAACGACTTCTTCAACTATGTGGAGGAAATGTACTTCGACTTCAAGAAAGACGACGGAGTAACAATGAAATCCGCATGGGACAGCTATAAGAAATACTGTGATGAAGCTCGTGTGAATTATCCGTTGACACAGCGGTTGTTCAGAGAGGAGTTGAAGTCTTATTTCAAACATTGGGACGACAGAAAAACTCTATCCGATGGAACAAGAGTCAGGAACTACTACAGCGGTTTCAAGTACGAGATATTCGATGGGGGTCAATCCAGATCAGAAGAGATACCAGATGATAATGATACATGGATCGTTTTCGATAAGCACGAATCAATTCTCGATGCTGCCTTGGTAGATTGCCCGGCACAGTATGCGAATGATGAAGAGAAACCGCGTCAAGGCTGGGACTTCGTTAAGACAACTCTGAAAGACCTCGATACGAGTAAGACACATTATATTCGGCCGCCAATAACGCACATCGTAGCTGACTTTGACATTCCGGATGACGAGGGAAACAAATGTCTCGAACGGAACATCGAAGCAGCAAAACATTGGCCAGCAACATACGCAGAACTGAGCAAGAGCGGACAGGGAATTCACCTGCATTATATTTACAACGGAGATGCTTCTAAGCTCAGTCTGGTGTATGACGACCACATTGAGATAAAGGTCTTTACAGGTAAGAGTTCGTTGAGGAGGAAGCTGACTCTCTGTAATGACCTGCCAATAGCAACTATAAGTTCGGGATTACCATTGAAAGGGGGCAAAGACGTGGTAGATTTCGAGGGAATAAAGAATGAGAAAGCCCTGAGGACGCTGATCAAAAAAAACCTGAATAAAGAGTATCAGAGCAGTACCAAGTGCAGCATTGACTTTATATTCAAGGATCTGGAGAATGCGTACAACAGCGGCATGAAGTACGATGTTAGCGACATGGAGGAGGCAATTATATCCTTTGCAGCTAACAGCACCAATCAGGCAGAGTATTGCATGAATAAAGTCTGCGACATGCACTTCCGATCTGATGAACCAGTTGATGAGGTAGAATCCGAGGAAGACAAGATAGTTATATTTGACTGTGAGGTCTTCCCGAATCTGTTTCTCATTAACTGGAAGTTCTTGGGCGAGAACGAGAAGGTTATGCGGATGATTAACCCATCACCTGATGAGGTACGAAAGCTGTTTAAGTACAAGCTGGTTGGCTTCAATAACAAACGGTACGATAACCACATGCTGTACGCAAGAGGCGAGCTGGGGTACAACAACGAGCAATTATATCGCCTCTCTCAGGCAATCGTGAGCACCAAGAAAGGTGAGCAGGGTCCGTTCTTTGGCAGTGCATGGAATCTGAGCTATACGGATGTCTATGATTTCTGCTCGAAGAAACAGAGTTTGAAGAAATGGGAGATTGAGCTGGGTATTCACCATCAGGAGCTCGGTTTGCCATGGGATCAGCCTGTTCCGGAAGAAATGTGGACTAAAGTTGCCGAGTATTGCGATAACGATGTTCTTGCAACTGAGGCGGTGTTTAATGAGCGGAAAGGTGATTTTCAGGCGAGAGAGATTCTGGCTGAGATTACTGGCATGAGCCTTAACAGCAGCACCAATCAGCTCTCTCAGGCATTTGTGTTTGAGGGCAATAAGAAACCGCAGAATCAGTTCAACTATCGTGATTTGGATGGACCATTATATCCGCTGGATGACAGTGATGTTGGACTAATATATGCATTATACGGTAAAGATTATCCGTTCAGAGTATTTGACGCGGAAGGAAACCCGACATATCAGGACTGGAATCCGGATGTGCCATTGCCTGAGGGTTGGAGCGTATTACCGTTCTTCCCGGGTTATACATACGATAAAGGCAAGTCAACATATTTGGGACAGGAGATCGGTGAAGGTGGACGAGTCTATGGTCAACGTTTAATTATACCGACGGTGATGACGATCGAGAAGAACCGACATTTGCAGCATCTATGGTCAAGCTTATGTACAATATTGACACAACCGAAGAGCACTCGCCTGACGTATCGTTGGCAGAGTATATTGGTCGGGAACATCCGGTCAGCTATTATGGAACTCAGAAAGGAGAAACTGCCAATTGGTCGTGCGAGATTGATCGAGAAGACACAGATACTCTTTATGCTCTTCGGCGATTAGCTGCCTATCAAGGTGATGTGTATGTTCGAAATCCTTCCGGTGTAGGTTATTGGGCTCAGGTTACCGTGTCTATATCGGACACTCATTGTGAGGTGGTGTTGCCCATATCGTTCGCTATTACACGAGTAGAAGGAGGTAAGTAACATGGCTATAGACTGGACTGCCTCTATGCAGCAGACTTTTGAGTTTTACACAGTTGATCCAAATACATGGAAAGACGTTGATGCTGTAACCAACATTTCCAGTTGCACGGTTGACCGTGATTCTTCTCAGGAAACCCGTGGAAGTGCAACGATAGACGCAGAAGAGTCAATGGACGAATGTTATCTGCGCGTATACCTTATTGCAATTCAAAATGACTATACTTACCGGGTTCCGTTAGGTACTTACCTTATTCAGACCCCGGGTATTAGTTTCGATGGTAAGAGCCAGACAGTGTCTATTGACGCTTATACTCCTCTGATGGAGCTGAAAGAGAATCTTCCGCCCATTGGTTATACAATTTTCAAAGGCGAAGCAATCATGAGTCTGGCAGTTTCGCTTACCCGTGAACATTTGAGAGCACCTGTGGTACCTGCAACAGATACCGAGGTGCTTTCTGATGATTTTGTGGCGAATACATCGGACACATGGTTGTCGTTCTTGTCCGACCTGATTGAGAATGCAGACTATTCATATGACCTAGATGAACTTGGAAGAATTCTTTTCGCTCCGGATCAGGATATTGCTTCTATGCAACCAGTGTGGACGTACACGGATGATAACAGCTCTATTCTTTACCCAGATGTGGAAGACGAACGAGACTTATATGGGATCCCCAATGTGGTTGAAGTTGTGTATTCGACAGATACTGGGTATCTGTATTCGAAGATTGTAAACGATGACCCAAGCAGTCCAATTTCAACAGTTACTCGTGGTCGGGAGATTGTCTACAGAGATAGCAATCCAAGTATTTCTGGTGAACCTACGCAAGGAGTTCTGGACGATTACGCTACGAATTTGTTAAAAGAACTATCTTGCTTGGAGCACACACTTACCTATAAGCACGGCTATTGTGGGGTAAGGGTTGGTGACTGTGTAGAGCTTAACTATGAGAGAGCCGGACTTAGCCATGTTAAGGCAAAAGTTACGGCTCAATCTATTTCTTGCGAAACTGGATGCCCGGTAGAGGAGACTGCTGTTTATACAACAAAACTGTGGAGGTGATGCCGTATGGAGTTGTCGAGTTCTCTTCTGAAAAGTTTTGCTGCAGCGACGAACGACGCCGAAACAACTACAAGTTCTGTTGGTACTGCATACGGTACGGTAATAGTTAGTGATGGAAAAACCTATGTGCTGTTAGATGGTGCTACAAGTTTAACTGGTGTCGTATATGCATCAGACGTAAAAGATGGCGACAGAGTAATTGTTACAATCGAAAACCACACGGCAACAATTACCAGCAATTTAACAACACCGGCATCAGGTTATACGGCTAAGGATACAGAAGA
Source organism: Lachnospiraceae bacterium (assembly GCA_021199655.1). Lineage (GTDB taxonomy): Bacteria > Bacillota > Clostridia > Lachnospirales > Lachnospiraceae > Choladousia. The sequence goes on from JAJQHQ010000095.1 coordinate 116,514, forward strand.
TGCTATATATGCTGCCTATGCCGAAATTGATACCATAGTGGCAAACTCGATAACGACCGAGTATTTAAAAGCCAATTATATCACAGCAGATGAGATTGAGGCCAACTATATCACCACTAAGATGCTCGAAGCGGATTATATTACTGCGGGTGAGATTGAAGCCAAGTACGTTACCACTGAAGACCTGTATGCGAATTACGCGTCTATCGAGTATTTGGAATCATACTACATTAGTACGACTGAACTTAAAGCTTCATACGCCACGATTGATTTGTTGAATGTCTCAACGGAATCGGTTGAAACTTTATTTGTGAATACTGGTTTGCTGACAAGTGCTACAATTGTTAATGGCTACATTACGGGTGAACTAAACGGTGTAACAATGAGTGCTTCGGATTTGACTGCAGGAGTGATTGACGCAGGTACAATCGAGGTGGTCAATCTGAACTGTGCAAATCTGACGGTTGGCACAATCAACGGTACCCAGATTGCTTCCGGAACGATTACTCTAGAGAATCTGGCGTCTGAGGTAACCGAGGAGATTGAGGAAGCTCTTACTCAAGCAGGTCTTGCGTATGATGAGGCTACTGATGCGTATACCATTGCCTCTGGTAAGAATACTGCTTACTATCAGAGCACAGAACCAACTGGCGGAGATTACAGCGTAAATGACATTTGGTATGATACATCCAGTGACTATGCTATGTATTACTGGAATGGGTCAAAATGGGTTGCTGCGACGTTCGGAATGGATGCTTTATCGTCAGATGTACAGGCAAATATTTCGGAGGCATTGGAAAGCGCTGGAGCTGCTTATGACACCGCTACGGACGCTTATACCATGGCTTCCGGAAAGAACACAATTTATTACTCAGATACAGCTCCGGGGGATGGGTATGTTCTTGATGAATCTGGAGACAAGGTTCTGGATGAGGACGGAGAGGCTATTGTTGATGTCGGTAGTCTTCAGGTGAACGATGTCTGGTACGATACCAGTAATGGGTTCTTGATGTACTACTGGGATGGTACTGAATGGGTTCAGGCTGCTTTAGGCTCCGGTGCTTTGGATGATGAAATTACTTCCAACATAAATGAAGCCTTAACCACAGCAGGCGCTGCTTATGACGAAGCCGCAAACGCTTATTCTGTGGCATCTGGAAAGAATACCATATATTACTCGGCTACAACCCCATCCGGATCAAGTTATACTATCAATGACATTTGGTACGACGTTTCGAACGGATTTCTGATGTACTACTGGGATGGCAGCAGTTGGGTAAAGGCGTCCCTTGGTTCCGGTGCTTTGGATGATGAAATCGCAGCGGATATAGCAGAGGCTTTGGAAACTGCAGGTGCCGCTTATGACGAAGCTACAAACGCTTATTCTTTGGCTGCTGGAAAGAACACCATATATTACTCAGATACTTGCCCTTCTGGATCAGACTTTGAGGCAAACGACATCTGGTACGATACCTCGAATGGGTTCCTGATGTATTATTGGAATGGGACAGAGTGGATATCTGCAGTTTTTGGGTATGGAGCTTTAACTTCGGATATTTCAACTGCAATTGCAGAAGCTTTGGAAACAGCTGGTTTAGCATGGGATGAGGCTACTGGTGCTTATACGATTGCAGCTGGCAAGACTACCGCTTATTATCAGGACGAAATGCCTTCTGACGATCAGATCATGGATGAGTCCGGAGAAATTATATTAGACGAATCTGGCGATCCGATTTATTGTGTGGAGGACGATGTCTACACAGTCAACGATATTTGGTATGATACAGATGATGATAATACTATGTATCATTGGGATGGTACTCAGTGGGTTCAAGGGCAATATGGAACTGCGGCTATCAGCGATGGAGCTATAACTGCTGATAAGATTGTTGCCGGAGCTATAGTTGCTGGAAAAATTGCAACCGGTGCTGTTACTGCAGACACGATAGCGGCTAATGCCATTACTGGTGATAAGATAGCGGCAAATACTATAACGGGCGATAACATTGTAGCTAGTACAATTACAGGCAGCCTGATAGCAGCCAACACCATCACAGCTTCTAATATCGCAGCAGGAACTATAACGGCTGATGAGATAGCTTCTGGTACGATAACTGCAAGTAACATTAAATCAGGAACCATAACAGGTACTTTAATAGCATCTAACACCATCACAGCTTCTAATATCGCGGCAGGGACTATAACAGCTGACGAGATAGCTTCTGGTGCGATTACTGCAAGTAACATTAAATCAGGAACCATAACAGGTACTTTAATAGCGTCTAACACCATTACAGCTTCTAATATCGCAGCAGGAACTATAACAGCTGACGAGATAGCTTCTGGTACGATTACAGGCGATTTGATTGCCGCAGATACAATAACTGGTAACAATATAGCAGCTGAGACAATAACTGGTGATAACATAGCTGCAACTACAATCACTGGTGGAAAACTTGTTGCTGGTACGATCACCGCTACTCAGATTGCTGCTTACACGATCACGTCGGATAATATCCGGGCCGGGTCAATTGTAGGTTCGAGCATAGCAGCGGAGACTATAACTGGTGACAACATTGCCGCAGGAACAATAACTGGTGACTTGATTGCAGCTGGCACTGTTAGTACAGATAAGCTTATGGTTGGCAGCGGAGGAAACCTGTATTCTAACTATGACACATTTGAGCAGGTGACTGATGAAACACTGTACTATGGTCAATGGAACATTGATACGGACGAAACCTGTGTCACAACCGACACTGCTTGGACTGGGTCAAAATGCCTGAAATTGGTAGGTACTGGAAATGCATACCTTTACCTTGGATGCGAGTCAAATAACTATGGAACTGTGTCAGTAACTTCTGGTAAATACTATAGAGTTTCAGCATATGTTAAATGTAGTTCTGAGTCTACTGTTTACATCAGAGTTATAGGGCATACGTCTGCAACAGCAATGACAACAACGATTCTAAAATCTTTCATAGCTACAGCAGGAACCAGCTGGACCAGAGTTGAAGGTACTTATCAGGCAAGCAGCAGTTACCCGTATATTTCCATTCGTGTAGATGTCTACGGAACTGCTTCCGGTGGTATTACAGATACTGATGGTGATTATATTACAGATACAAGTGGAAATACTATTCAGGATGAAAGTGGGTCAACTAATACGTCAGCAACTGTTACTGCGTACTTCGATGGCTTTATGATTGAAGAAGTGGATAATGAGTCTCAGACAGCAAGTCCATTTAAAGCTGCCGGTTCAACGCTCATTAATGGTGGCAACATTATTACTCATACTATTACAGCCACACAGATTGCTGCAAGCACAATAACTGCAAATGAGATTGATGTCACAAATTTATTTGCTCAAGAGATTACTGCTACAGGATCAATTACTGGCTTAAAGTTATACAGTACGTATATTGAAACCACATCTGGCGGAAAGATTGGTGGGTGGAACATTGGCTCGAATTCCATTTACAGACAGGGTGATAGTAATATTTGTTACTTGTCAGGCTCAGGAAGCTTAACTGATAACTTTATTGTAGTTACAGATACAGATGGTATTGCGTATTATGCATTGTACCAAAGTGGAGCATTTCAGTGTGTGTCAGGATACGCCACAACCGGATTTTATGTTATCGAGGATGACAATACTTATATCGGTTTATGGCAGGATTCTGAAGGCGGAAATATAGCATTAACTTCTTCGACTACGTATAATCGAACCTATCAGTGCGATGCTTACAATGGAAATTTACGTATTATCTCGTACGCTAAAGGAAGTTCCACAATTGACGGAACAGTTACCATTAGTACATCTGGAGGAATTACTACTACCGGAACAGCCGTCTTTGCAAGCAAGACTCAGGCAACATCAAATGGGTTCATGCCAGTTACTGATGGTGGGGCTGTGCTTGGTTACAGTAGTTACAGATGGTCGACTATTTATGCGACAAATGCCACTGTCCAAACCTCGGATGCAAATGAGAAGACAAACATCGTTGACATTGATGAACGATATGAGCAGGTGTTCATGAAACTCCGTGGTGTAAATTACATGTGGAGTAATGATGATCCGAATAACGCTCATGTACATGACAGAATCCATTGCGGCTTGGTGGCTCAAGAGGTTGAGGAAGCCTGCAAAGAAGTAGGTCTTGATAGTGTAACATTCGCGGTACTGTGTAAAGATACTTTAGATGAGCCGACATATGATGGCCGGACCGAACGTTATGGTTTGGCTTACAACGAGCTTCATGGTCTTGAGATTCACATGATTCAGAAAAACGTATACGCTATCGAGAAACTTTCTGCAGATGCATTGCTTGTGGACACTAGACTAACCATTGCAGAAAGTGAGATTGTCGAACTTAAAGCTGAACTGGCAGAAGCAAAAGAAACAATCAAATCTCTTACGGAACAGTTACAGGCATCGGCATAACGCTGGTGCCTATTATATTTTAAGCAAAGAAAGGAGGAGCACGCTATGCTCACAGTAACAAAATCTATCACACTCACAGGTACCACCAAGATTGATGGTACGGTTGTCGAACGACACACGGCTACGATCAACAGCGACAATCCGGAACAGATGAACTTGAATATTGGAATCAAGGTCAACAAGACTCTTTCTGAAGCGAATCTGGAGACATGCCGGGCCGAGCGTAACGAGTTCGAGGATGCAGCCATTGCCCTTAAGAACGAACTTCTGGCAGCTAAGGAGGATGAAGCAGAATGAAACTGACATTTTCCGAGTTGGTTAGGAACCACCAGTATCTCATGGAAGTTGGGAATCTTGTTCTTCCCCGAAAAATCACAGTTGCTATTCATCGGAACCTGGCTCTGTTCGAGAAGGAAATCGAGACCATGAACAAGCAGCGACTGGATGTTGTTAACCGATATGCTCTCAAGGATGAGAAAGGAAACCCGGTTATTAGGGATAAGCAGTATTGCTTTGCTTCAGATGAAGACAAGGAAGCTTATCTGACCGAGCAGCACGATATCGACGAGACTGAGTTTGATCTCAACATTGCCACTTTCGATGAGTCTGAGTTTGACCGGTGTGAAGAGGTAGAACGCTACGACATTCCTACGGCTGTTCAGGAGATGAAGCTCGACTGGATGACGAGGAAGAAGGGAGAATAATAATGTCAAAAATCACAGCATATGACGCTGCCGACTCATTTCCGAGCGATGGCGTCTTTTTAATTGCCAGTGCTACGAATGCTAAAACCTATAAGATGACACTGGCTACCGCAGCAGAATTGTTTCCGGCCAGTCTGAACGCAATGAATAGAAGGAATCTCTATCAGGAGAAAAGCCTTGGTAGTTCTGTGACCAGCACTCAGTTGTCGAATATCTCCGGTGGCACATTTTCCGGGCTGTTCGTTGGTAACTATTGGCAAATCAACTCGGTTTACTATGATGTGGCCGACATGGACTATTGGCACAACGAAGGTGACACCGCATTCACAAAGCATCATCTGGTTATTGTTCCGAGAAGCTCTCTTGGCTCTGCTCAGATGAACTCGTCGAATACCACGGAAGGTGGCTATGTTGGGTCGGAAATGTATACGACGAACATGGATACTGCTAAGGCCACTATCGAAGCAGCGTTTGGTGATGCGTTGCTGACTCACAGAGAGTATCTAACCACTGCGGTTTCAAGCGGCGTAGCCTCTGCAGGTGCTTGGTACGATTCCTGCATTGAGCTCATGAACCAGTGTATGTGTTATGGGTATCAGCCATTCACTCCGGCTTGTGGAGCATCAGTTCCGAATCAGTATACGATTGACAAGCAGCAGTTGACTCTGTTCATGCTCAATCCGAAGAGGCTGAACGTAAGAGTGAGCTTCTGGCTGAGAGATATTGTCTCGGCGGCTAACTTCGCTTTTGTGTACGGCTACGGGAATTGCTTCTACAACTACGCTTCGAACTCTGGTGCAGTCCGTCCTGCTTTCCCGATAGGAGCGTAGCGACTGAGGTCTCAGGGGGCCTTGTGCCCCGATTTTAAAAGAAAGGAAAACTTCAAAATGGATGATAAAACTTATTCCGTCGAACTGTCTGACGGCACTATGTTTGAAAATTTGTCAATCAATGGCAGCTATTATGTTACTGACCAGAAGATTACGGAAAATATGTTTGATGGAAACTGTGATCTGGTATACGTTTCTGATGGCGAAACTGCCACACAACTTACCAATATGGAACTTATCAACATCATCAAGTTCGGAGATTCCCAGTGGGGCTTTGCTCTGCGCGAAATGACTCCGGAGGAACTGGCGACCATGCAGGTTCGGTCTGACATTGACTATATTGCAATGATGACCGGCGTTGAATTATAAGAAAGGAGGAAGTCGCTTGAGCAGTAATTATACTAAAGTAAGAAATTACTATCGGTTGAAAATGTGGAGTATTGATCGGGTTCGTAATGCAGTTGTTACCGGCTGGATTACCGAGGAAGAGTTTACGCTTATTACAGGTGAGGATTATTAATTGTCAGTCCTTGCCTCTCGTCGTTCAGTTTCTAGGTTCACAGTAATTAATGATGCTACTGACCTCTACAATATGCTTACTGATTTAGCTCAAAGATCATTTGGTGTAAAAGACTACCGTAAGATGGCTCGTAACCTCAGTGAAAATTGTGGTACCGAGGAAGAAAACATAGCCAAGTTCTGCGTATTTATGAATTCCGCAACAATTCGAATAGAACAATACTCATCGGAACTTATGGACAACTTACGTGCTGCTTACACCATATGGCCTACTACTATGAAAGAATACAATCTGAGAAGAGAGTATCAGGATAAGGCCATAATCGATTGCGAGCAACTTATGGGTGTATTACAGAGAGTTGCTACAAAATTGAATGTGGATTTAAACGAATATGAGCGATATGTTAAAGCTATCGACCGAGAAATCGGTAAGATAAAAGACTGGCGTCAACGCGACAACTCAATAAAATCTCGTCTTTCCAACAAGGGTAACGTCTGATAACTGTTTGTCTCGGCGGCTAACTTCGCTAATGTGAACAACAACGGGAATTGCAACTACAACAACGCTTCGGGCTCTAATGCAGTCCGTCCTGATTCCCAACCTCTATCGGATGGGAAGGAGACGTTATCCGTTCTGCAGTTTATTCTTGCAGATTAATGACAAAACCGAACGTAATTTACTACGGTAAGTATTACTATAGCGGCGAATACCTATGACGAGATATGAGGAAATTGCGTGTGACGCCAATGTCTTATATGAAGCGTATAAAGCATCTGTCAAGGGCAGCAAATGGAAAGATAGCAGCCAAAAAGCCATGATGAATTTCCTCAGACTTATATTTCGGATTAAAGATAATCTTGCGAATCGCACTCTGAAAAATGGTCCGGTAGAAGAATTCATGCAGGTAGAGCGAGGCAGACTCAGGCCAATCACAAGCATAGTTCTTCCGGATCGTGTGGTTCGTCATGTCCTCTGTGATAATATTTTCATGCCAGAAATTAAGAAACATATTATTTACGATAACTGTGCTTCCGTTAAGGGGCGAGGAATTTCAAAGCAGAGAAAACGATTCGAGGTTCATCTTCATAAGTATTACAAAATATATGGTACAAACGAAGGTTATATTGGTTTTGGAGATTTCTCTAAGTTCTACGACAACATTATTCACACTATCGCCAAAGACCAATTACTTAGTTTAGTTGACTATGATGAGTTTGTTGCGTGGCTACTTGACATTGTATTTGAAGCATTTCAGATAGATGTTTCCTATATGACAGATGAAGAGTATGAGCATTGCTTAACCGATTTATTCAACAAGATTGAGTATCGTAATATAGACAAGACCTTATTAACTGGCGAAAAGTACATGAACAAGTCAGTTAATATCGGAGATCAACTTTCTCAGATTGTGGGTATCTATTATCCTCATCCGATTGATAATTATGTAAAGTACGTCCGTTCAGTTAAATTCTATGGCAGGTATATGGACGACTTTTATATCATGGCTAGAACAAAAGAAGAAATCGTAGAGCTATTCGAAGCTATAGAAGTTATTGCCGAATCTCTGGGCATTCACATCAATCAACAGAAAACACGTATCATAAAACTTTCCAGTACCTATAAATATTTGCAAATTAAATACACGTTAACCGCAGACGGAAAAGTCATTAAACGAATTAACCCGAAACGAGTTACGAATATGAGACGCAAATTAAAGAGTCTGCAGGTTAAAGTTCTGTCTGGTGAACTTCCTTATGAAAATGTTGAAGCTACGTTTAGAAGCTGGATGGGTAGTTTCTATAAGTTGATGTCTAAACAGCAGAGAAAGAACATGCTTGCTCTATACGAAGAATTATTCGCCAAGAAGATTACAGTATCTCAGAAGAAACTGATTATTATAGATAACCCGGATACAGAGGGAGGTGCTTCCGATGTGGAATATTTGAAAGCCGCCTGAACATTTTTAGTATAAAGCAGAAGGGAGAATAGTATGGACACACCGTTGAATCATGGAGAACACGAAGAATTTAGGCGAACTGTAGAAGCCGAGTTTAAAGAAGTTCAGGCAGAGAATAATCGTCAAAATAGAAGAATAGAACTGTTGGAGCAGCAGTCTAAAGAGCTTACCTCTCTGACATTTTCAGTTCAGGAACTGGCGAAGAACATGACCGCTATGGTGCAGACACAAAAAGAAGCAGAGCGTCGTTTGGACGAGCTGGAAGACAGAGATGCAAAGAAATGGCAATCCACTATGAAGTATCTCGGTACGTTTGTGGTCGGCGTTCTCACAGCAATAGTTGGTGCTTATATTCGGGCGCTGATGGGAATCTAGGTGATTGATATGAAGAAGATTACTAAAATGCTGCAGGACAGCCCAATCAATTACTATTCGGATTTATTCGTGATCTCTATGGTTATCGGATGGGTAGTTGTATTAATCATCATGGTTGTATTCGCAATCTATGCGGAAATAGTATACGGGGACACAAGTATATGGTCTTATGTAAAAGAACTTGTAACGGAACCGTTATCTGCAGGTGGAGCTATATGGATGATTAAATGTGCTGTTCAACATGCAATTGCCAACAACAGTGGAAAGCAGGCTCATATGGATTTTCCGAAAGTGGATACGGACGAAATCGAACTGGAAACAGCAGTTAACGATGAGCCTAAGGGTTAAGAAAGGAGAATGGACATGAGTTCAAAACTTAAAAGTAGAAAATTCTGGATGAGTGTAGCAGCTTTTCTGGCAAGTATCGCAACGAGTATTGCGGGTATTACAATCGAGAATCAGGCGATTACTATCGTAGGTGTCATCTGCTCGGTTGTCTCAACTGCGATTTATGCCGGCTGTGAAGCTTATGTGGATGGAAAGTCTGTTTCATATACGATTGAGACAGAAGAGACTTATGATTACACGGAAGACGAAGAGGAGGAATAAGGTATGGGACTTACGACAAGTGATACAGGATTGGAACTTATCAAGCAGTTTGAGGGATGCAAGCTGACTGCGTATCAGGACAGTGTTGGTGTATGGACGATTGGTTACGGTCATACATCCGGAGTAAAGAGAGGTCAGACAATCACTCAGGCGCAGGCTACAGCTTATCTGAAAGCGGATCTGGCAACTGCGGAGGCCTGTGTGAATAAATATTATTCGACGTACAAGTGGAACCAGAATCAGTTCGACGCGCTGGTATCCTTTGCTTTCAACATTGGTTCTATCAAAGGCTTAACCGCAAGTGGGACAAGGTCTATTGCGACTATCAGCGCAAAGATTCCGGAGTACAATAAGGCTGGCGGGAAGACTCTTGCTGGATTGGTAACCAGACGTGCAGCCGAGAAGAAACTTTTCGATACTGCAGTCACCACAACGACAAGCTCGTCTTCATCCAGCGCTCCTACGTACAAGGTAGGTTCGACGTACACTCTGCAGGTGGAACTGAAAGTACGTGAGGCTGCAGGAACCGATGCGGATGCTCTGACTCATTCCGAGCTGACGACCAATGCCCAGAAGAACGACACAGATAACGATGGTGCTCTGGACAAGGGTACGAAGGTTACCTGTCAGGAGCTGAAGACCATTGGAAATGACATCTGGATGCGGATTCCGTCGGGATGGATCGCTGCTTATTACAACGGGCAGGTGTATGTGAAATGAGCGCCGTAATGTCTTTCGTCGGCTTGACAGTTATCGTAGCTGCGGTTGTGAAGTGGGTAGACCTCCTTACTAACTGTGACTGGGATAGCTGGAAGGACGATGAAGATGACGGTTGGCCGTAGAGGGGAGGAAAATCAAAATGGGTAAAGTTATTGCTATTGCCGGTCCTACCTGTTCGGGTAAGACAACCCTTGCTAAGTTCCTGACTAAATATGGGTTCGAGCAGATCGTCACATACACAACCAGACCACCGAGAAGAGGAGAGCGTGACGGAGTAGATTATCACTTTATATCTGAAGAGGAGTTCCTGCAGAAAGAGTACGAGGGATTCTTTGCCGAGACAGCTTCTTTTAATGCTTCTTTCGGTAAGTGCTATTACGGGTCAGCTCTTAAGGACTTCACAGATGATGGCAAGAAGAAGGTCATTGTGCTTAATCCACGCGGAATCACTGCGCTTGACAATTTTATTTTTACAGTGTATCTTTATCCTACGTATTCAGCGATATTCAGTCGTGGATATGCCAGAGGAGATACTCAGCAGGAACTTGACCGACGTGTCAGGAGTGATGAAGCAGATTTCAAGCTCATCCGTGATGGCGGCTACATTGACTACTTGGTCGAGGGGGATTACCCGGTGGAGATTGTTGCTCAGTGGGTTTTAAATGCTTATCGTGCGGCAGAGGGGTGACTTACTTCTACATTACTCCTACATTTGGTGAATAAAAGCGTTGTTTTTACTGGCTTTTCAGCTTCCGTAGAGGAAGCAGCTCAGGCCGGGAAGTTCTAAAGAAATGGCTTAAATTCAACGTTTTGAAAGTGTTTAGGAGTGGTTTGAACGTCAAAAAATTCAGCCACTCCTACATTATTCCTACACTGGTATTCCTACATTATTCCTACACTCATTTTGTAGGGTTCATTCAAACACTCATCTCCGGTAATTTTTCCGGCATGATCAGTATTATTTCTAATTTCCGGTTGGGGCTTGCCCGAAGCGAAATTTCACAGTATAATCTGTATGATACAATCCAGAACAAAATCTTTATGAAAAACTGAAAGTGCAGGCGGTTTATGGCCTGCTGTTCTGAAAATAAAAGCAGGAATACAGCATGCGGATTGATAAAAGAAATACCATCGGCAGCGGCAGACGCAGCAACAGAGCGGAGACATATGGCAGCAGCCGGTATGAAGACAAAAACAGAAAAGCCCGCGAAAGCAGGAGAAGCGGCAGCGCCGGATCCGGCACAGGAAGAAACAGTGTCTCCGGAAACCGCCGCCGCAGGCGCAGAAGACGCAGCAGTCAGAAAACGATGCTGCTTTTTTGCGTTGCATTCGCGGTGCTTGTCTGTATTGTGTTTCTTGGTGTAAGGATCCTGGGTGGGTCGGGCAGCGGGAATTCGGCATCGGATTCCGGATCAGGCCTTTTTTCCTGGCTGAATCTGAGCGGGAATAAGACAGATGCCGCACCGGACGTATCTGTCGATCTGGATTCGCTTTACAGCCCTCATGCGGTGCTGATTGATAAAAATACCGGTACGGTTCTGGGCGCAAAAAACAGTGACGAGGTGATCTATCCGGCATCCATGACAAAAATTTTATCTGTCTGGATTGCGATTGAGAATATTAATAATCTGGATGCCTCTGTGACGATGGATACGGAATTCTATGACGCTTTGTATGCGGAAGGAGCCTCGCAGGCCGGGTTTGAGCCGGGTGAAACGACAGTGATACGTGAACTGCTGTATGGAGCGCTGTTGCCGTCCGGGGCAGAGTGCTGTATGCAGCTGGCAATAGAAGCTGCCGGTTCTGAGGAAGCACTTGTGGAACTGATGAATCAAAAGGTGGAAGATCTGGGGCTGACGCAGAGCCATTTTACGAATTGTACGGGACTTCATGACGACGATCAGTATACGACTGTTTATGAGATGGCACTGATTCTGCAGGCGGCTCTGGAAAACAGCACATTCCGTACTGTTTTCACCACGCACTACCATGTAATGTCCGCGACAGACGTCCATCCGGACGGGTTTACTGTGTGGAGCACTTTTTTTAAAAACGTAGCGGATGAGATCGTGACGGGCGGAGAAATTATCGGCGCGAAGACCGGATATACGGAAGAGGCCGGGCTTTGTCTTGCCACTCTGGCCGAGGTGGGAGACCGGGAATATATTCTTGTGACGGCCGGATGGTCCTCAGAAGACGTCGGTTCTTACCATATAAAAGATGCGTTTTCCGGATATGATCTGCTGGGCGAAGCTTTAGGGTATACGGAGGAAGAGGCTCTGGAAGGTTCAGATGAGTAAACATATGGAAATATATCAGGCTGGGGTTTTCCACTGCAGCAATGACGCCTGAAAAATGTGCAGAAAGATAATATCAGGATAAAAGAAGCCGGCAGGTCACAGTTTGACCTGCCGGCCTTTTCTCTGTTCAAAAACTGTATAATATCGAAACCCGAGAGATTTCAGCATTGCAGCGGCTCTGCCAAAATCATAAGCCAGGTGCTCCGGTTTATGCGCGTCAGAACCGATGGTGATCAGTTCACCACCTAATTCTCTGTAGCGCCGGAAGATATCGGTACAGGGATTCGGTTCACCAAGTCCGTATTTGTAGCCGCCTGTGTTTAGTTCCAGACACTTGCCGTGATCAATCAGATGGTGCAGGATCGGGTCGATGTAATCGGAATAAGCCTGATATGTATAATTTTGATTCCGATGCGGACCGTAGCGGACGATATAGTCCATATGGCCAAGGGTATCGTAATCCTTCGGATCAAACTTCCGCAGGCATTCGTATTCTGTCCGAAAATATTCTTCATATCCCTCCCGCTCGCTTTTGTCGGAAAAATATTCCGGAAAATACGGATCCATACCATCCACAAAGTGCTGAGAGAGTATAATAAAATCAAACGGATAATTATGATTTAAGGAAGAAAGATCGCCTGACAGATGAGGAAGCATGCCGAATTCCATGCCGTTTCCGATCCGTATTTTTCCGGCGTATTGGGTACGCAGAGCCGCAGCTTTTGTAAAATACGCTTCAAAATCCAGAAAGGTAAAATCAGACCCCAGAGGATCCGGCGGAGCGTCAATGTCAAGGTGTTCGGTAAAACACATGCCCTGAAGCCCGAGCGTCTCGGCCCGGCGTACCATTTCCTCCATGGGGGTCTCGCTGTCGGCGGAAAATTCGGAGTGAAGATGACAATCATATATTATGCTCATTTATTAAAAATCCTTTCGCCGCAAGTTTGCAAAGCACTCTGATTAGAATTATCATAGCGAAAAACAGAAAAAAAGTCTATAAAAATTTTATCAGAACGCATATTAGCTCTTGAAATTCTGGGAAAAATTAGGTAGAATAGCAAAAGGTTGGGGATTTTTTAACGAAGGATGATTTCCCCGGCACTTACCTATTAAAAATCACATATAGGAGGAATTATTATCATGGCAGTAAAAGTTGCGATCAATGGATTTGGACGTATCGGCCGTCTGGCATTCAGACAGATGTTCCAGGCAGAGGGCTACGATGTAGTAGCGATCAACGATCTGACCAGCCCGAAGATGCTGGCTCACCTTCTGAAGTATGATTCTTCTCAGGGTAAATATGAGAAGGCTGACACCGTTTCTTATACGGATGACGCAATCGTAGTAGATGGTCACACCATCACGATCTACAAAGAGGCAGACGCTTCCAAGCTTCCGTGGGGCGAGCTTGGTGTAGATGTTGTTCTTGAGTGCACCGGTTTCTACACCTCCAAGGAGAAATCCATGGCTCATATCAAAGCTGGCGCTAAGAAGGTTGTTATCTCCGCACCGGCTGGAAATGATCTTCCGACCATCGTTTACAATGTAAACCACACCACACTGACCAAGGAAGATACCGTTATTTCCGCAGCTTCCTGCACGACCAACTGCCTTGCACCGATGGCTAAGGCTCTGAACGACTATATGCCGATCGAGTCCGGTATTATGTGCACGATCCATGCTTACACCGGCGATCAGATGATCCTTGACGGCCCGCAGAGAAAAGGCGATCTGAGAAGATCCCGCGCAGGCGCTGTTAACATCGTTCCGAACTCCACCGGCGCTGCAAAGGCTATCGGCCTTGTTATTCCGGAACTGAACGGCAAGCTGATCGGCGCTGCACAGCGTGTACCGACCCCGACAGGTTCTACCACCATCCTGAACGCAGTTGTTAAGGGTGAGGCTACTGTAGAGGGTATCAACGCAGAGATGAAGGCTCAGGCTACCGAGTCCTTCGGTTACAACACCGATGAGATCGTTTCTTCTGATATCGTTGGCATGAGATATGGTTCTCTGTTCGATGCTACTCAGACTATGGTTGTTAACCTTGGTAATGGCACTTCTCAGGTACAGGTTGTTTCCTGGTATGACAATGAGAACTCCTATGTAAGCCAGATGGTTCACACCATCAAGTATTTCGCTGAGCTTGGCTGATATCAGGTACAGCATAATACAGAGTTTTACCGATATGCGGTTCTGCACGCAGTGCGGATCCGCCCGGTTACGGAAAAAGACCCAGAAGAGGTCCGGTCTGAAAGGACCGGACCTCATTTTATATGCGCAGGGCCGGGCAAGGTGTTTTGCGGCTAAAGCCGCACCCGGCCCGCGCGGACGAGTAGAGGACAAATCTCCCTACTCGATTTAAACGGTTCTGTATAACAGGGTAAATATCCTGCCATTTGGACCAGTAAAATAAATCAGGAGGAAAATCCAATGCTGAACAAAAAATCTGTTGATGATTTCAACGCAAACGGCAGAAGAGTTCTGGTTCGCTGCGACTTCAATGTACCGCTCAAAAACGGTGAGATCACGGATGAGACCCGTATCGTAGCGGCTCTGCCGACGATTAAGAAGCTGATCGCGGATGGCGGCAAGGTAATCCTTTGCTCCCATCTTGGCAAAGTAAAGAATGGCCCGAACGAGGGCGAGTCCCTTGCACCGGTAGCCAAAAGACTGAGTGAAAAGCTTGGCAAGGAAGTGAATTTCGTATCCGATTACAATGTGACCGGTGAGGCAGCTACCGCAGCGGTAGAGGCGATGCAGCCGGGCGATGTCGTACTTCTGCAGAATACCCGTTTCCGCGGCGCAGAGGAGACCAAGAATGGTGAGGCATTCAGCAAAGAGCTGGCAGACCTCTGCGATGATTATGTATGCGACGCATTCGGTTCTTCTCACAGAGCACATGCTTCTGTAGCGGGCGTTACCGATGTGGTTCGTGCAAAGGGCGGCAACTGCGCGGTTGGTTATCTGATGGAGAAAGAGATCAACTTCCTTGGCAATGCCGTAGAGAATCCTGTAAGACCGTTTGTAGCGATCCTTGGCGGCGCGAAGGTTGCGGACAAGCTGAACGTGATCTCCAACCTGCTTGAGAAGTGCGATACGCTGATCATCGGCGGCGGTATGGCTTATACGTTCCTGAAAGCGCAGGGTTATGAGATTGGTACCTCTCTTTGCGACGATACCAAGCTTGACTACTGCAAGGAAATGATGGCAAAGGCTGAATCACTTGGCAAGAAGCTGCTCCTGCCGATCGATACCGTAGTGACCAGTGAGTTCCCGAACCCGATCGACGCAGAGATTGAGACGGCAGTATATGATTCTACCGCAATTCCGGCTGACAAGATGGGTATGGATATCGGACCGAAGACCCAGGCTCTCTACGCGGAGGCTGTAAAGACCGCTAAGACCGTTGTCTGGAACGGACCGATGGGCGTATTTGAGAACCCGACTCTTGCAAAGGGTACCATCGCTGTAGCGAAAGCTCTGGCAGAGACCGACGCGACTACCATTATCGGCGGCGGTGACTCTGCGGCAGCTGTAAATCAGCTTGGCTTTGGCGACAAGATGTCCCACATCTCCACCGGCGGCGGCGCTTCTCTTGAATTCCTTGAGGGCAAAGACCTTCCGGGCGTGGTAGCAGCGGACGACAAGGAATGACACGAAAGAAATGATCCGTGCACGAGATGAAGCGACGCAGCATCGGAATCGAGGGACGGATCATTGCGATATAATTCGATGCACACGACCGCATATGGAATGGCTGCTACGCAGCCTTGCGGTCGGCGCAAAGGAAACGACTAAAGTCGCTTCCTAATTATATAATAGAACAGGAGAACAATCATCATGGCAAGAAAGAAAATTATCGCTGGCAACTGGAAGATGAATATGACTCCGAGCGAGGCTGTTAAGCTTGTTGAGACTTTAAAGCCGCTCGTAGTAAACGATGACGTAGACGTTGTATTCTGTGTTCCGGCGATCGATATCATCCCGGTAGTGGAAGCTGCAAAGGGTTCCAATATCCAGATTGGCGCTGAAAACATGTACTTTGAGGAGAAGGGTGCTTATACAGGCGAGATTTCCCCGAACATGCTGACAGATGCCGGCGTGAAGTATGTAGTGCTTGGTCACTCCGAGAGAAGAGAGTATTTCGCTGAGACCAGCGAGACAGTAAATAAGAAGATGCTGAAGGCATTTGAGCATGGTCTTACCCCGATCATGTGCTGCGGCGAGTCTCTGGAGCAGAGAGAGCAGGGCATCACGATGGACTGGATTCGTCAGCAGGTAAAGGTAGGCTTCCTGAACGTGACCGCAGATCAGGCAAAGACAGCTGTCATCGCTTATGAGCCGATCTGGGCGATCGGTACCGGCAAGACTGCTACGACTGAGCAGGCACAGGAAGTTTGCGCAGAGATCCGTAAGTGCATCGCTGAGATTTATGATGATGCTACAGCAGCAGAGATCCGTATCCAGTACGGCGGCTCTGTAAACGCGAAGACGGCTCCGGATCTGTTTGCTCAGGCTGACATCGACGGCGGTCTGGTAGGCGGCGCGTCTCTGAAGGAAGAATTCGGGAAGATTGTCAACTATAAATAAATTCCAGCAGACGGTCTGAATAATGTAGTGAAATGGACAAGAGCGGTATCTTACCGCTCTTGTTTACTCTAATCGCGGAGATTGTATGACATTTTTGACATCAGCATGCTTTGATTTGACTCCAATGCGATATTGAGTGAAAGATAATGGTGTCATTCAACTGTGAAGGTACTGAATAATTACGACATAATCTGATTTAGGCAGAGAGGGACGAATTTTCACATGGCAGATACAGCAAAACAATCTATGGATGAACAAAAAGCGGAATTATTCGAACGGATGCCGATTCCACGGGCGGTTATGAAAATGGCTGTCCCCACGGTGCTGAGTTCACTGGTGATGGTCATCTATAACCTCGCGGATACTTATTTTGTGGGAATGCTGAATGACCCCGTCGAAAATGCCGCAGTCACACTGGCAGCACCGGTGCTTCTGGCATTCAACGCGATCATCAACCTGTTTGGCGTGGGCGGTTCCAGCCTGATGAGCCGGTATCTTGGTAAGAAAGAATACGAGGCGGTGCGAAAAAGCTCTGCGGCCAGCTTTTACTGCGCACTATTTCTTTCTGTTTTGTTCTCTCTGGCGGCCGGAATCTTTCATGCGCAGCTGCTGGGGATTCTTGGCACGACAGAAGATACTGTCGCGGCTACCTGGGAATATCTTCGCTGGACAACGATCTGCGGTGCGGTTCCGGCAATCATGAACGTGGTGCTTGCCAATCTGGTGCGTTCGGAAGGTGCTTCTTTGCACGCAAGCATCGGCACGATGAGCGGGTGTATTTTGAATATCATCCTTGATCCGATTTTTATCCTGCCATTTGGTTTTGGTATGGGTGCTGCCGGTGCAGGACTGGCCACATTCCTTTCCAACTGTGTGGCCTGTACTTACTTTTTAATCCTTATATGGATCAGGCGCAAAAAGACCTGTGTCTGCATCGATCCGCGCAGATTTTCCTTTGACCGGGAAATCCTCGGAGGCATTTGTGCGGTCGGCATTCCTGCCGCGATCCAGAATCTGCTGAACGTTACCAGTATGACCGTACTGAATAACTTTACTTCTTCGTACGGTTCCAATGCGGTCGCTGCCATGGGTATCACACAGAAGATCAATATGATCCCCATGTATATTTCCATGGGAATTTCGCAGGGCATCATGCCGCTGGTCGGCTATAATTATGCCAGCGGCAACCGGGATCGAATGAAAAAAACAGTGACCTTTACCGCAAAAATCGGCATTTCTTTTGTCGTCCTGATGACAATTGTTTATTATATCGGAGCGGAAAACCTGATTCGCCTCTTTATGAAAAACGAGGAAGTTATCGCTTATGGAAAACATTTTCTCCGGGGCATGTGTCTTGGAATAACGTTTCTTAATGTAGACTTTCTGGCTGTGGGTGTGTTTCAGGCCTGCGGGATGGGTACAAAATCGCTTGTTTTTGCTATCTTAAGAAAAGTGGTACTGGAGATTCCCGCTCTTTTCATCCTGAATCATTTCTGGCCGCTGTATGGTCTTGCCTACGCCCAGACCTGTGCAGAAGTGATCCTTGCTGTTGCGGCGGTGATTCTGCTGGGGAGAATATTCCGTGGGAACAAAGCTGCATCATAAGGGGTTAGAACAGTTGCCAGATTTAAACGGGAAAATTACAAGAAAAATAAGATTATAAATAAAATATTTATTATTTTCACAAAACAGGCAAAATATCTTACAAATTTCAACACAATACTGACATATTTGGGATTTATAGTGGCACCATCAAAAAAAGAAAGGATGGTTTCAGTTATGAAGAAAAAATATTTAGCGGTTGTGTTGGGAATGGCTCTTTCCTTTACTTCGATGTCCGTATTTGCAGAGGAAGAAACGGATTCGCAGGATGATGTAGTAATTGTAGAAGATATTGACGAAGTAGTGGAATACACCGGTCGTATTGAGCTTGTTGACGAGGATGGCAGTCTTGTGATCTCTCTTGGAGAATGGGAAGATGACGATGCAGATGAGACGAGCGGGACACTTTCCTTAACAGGTGAACAGACGATAGCAGCTTTTGCGGATGATGTTTCCGCTGTTTCTCTTCTGGAAGATAAGACAATCACGGTAATAGAGGCGGATTTTTCAGAATCGGATGAAGAAGACGCAGAGACAGCTTCGGAAGATTCAGCAGATGCGGATGCGGTCGAAGAGGATGCAGAAACATCAGATTCAGATACTGCGGATACGGATGTAACAGAAGCGGAAGATACTGCAGAGGATGAGACGGCTTCTGAGGAAGCTGACAGCGAAGAGACAGAAACAGAAGAACTGGATGTTTCCACGCTGCAGGCAGGTGATATCATCACATATACTCTGAATGAAGACGGGGCGATTGATACGATCACATTGATCGGAACCGTTGCGGAAGAATCAAATGAAGCGTTAGATGAGGAAGGGACTTCTGATGATGCTGATGCGGAAGATGCAGAAGCTGAGGATGCAGAGGACGCTGAGGAAGCCGACAGTGAAGCCTGACCTTTGAAATTAAAAAGATTGAGTAATCATTTTAAGCAGGAGGCGGTGTTTATCACCGCCTCCTTTTACAGTATCGAGGCACATCTTACGCCAGGAATTCCAGGCATCCGCCCAGATATTTTGCGAACGTCTCATCATCCGAGTGAAAAATCTCGTGCTTTGCACCTGAAATACGAACAAAACGAACTTCCCTGTCGGCAGGCTGTCCGGCATCAGAAGAGCCCGCTCCTTTCGAGGATGATTCGGACTGCTTTCTGACTTTAGCGAGTTTTGTAATGAATTTTTCCTGCTGCTCCTTTGAGACAACGGTTTCCATTGTCGCCTGTATCAGTAAAACCGGAGCGGCAATCTGCCGCCAGGCATCGTTTATCAGAAACTGATTTAAACGAATCGCTTCGCGCAGCCAGCCATACGAAGCTCCGGCAGTCTGAAAGAGCGGCTCCTTGTCTATCTTTTCCTTATACCAGGCCCATCTGGCCTGCGATGTGGCGAAGCTGATCTCAAAGGTTTCTTTGCCGTCGTACGGATGTTGTCCGATGACGTAGCTCTTTTCCTTACCGAACGCGCACATGATCGAAACGATCAGCTTTGTGAGCGGCCACGGCACATTGCCGGTAGCCGGACGGATCATCGGTGAGGAGAGGATGACCTTTTGAAACAGGTGCGGCTCTTTGGCAGCCAGTGCTGCGCCTATGCCGCCTCCCATCGAATGGGCAAAAAGGAAGAGCGGGAGGTCTTTGCTCCAATGGCTTTTGGCGGAGAGAGCAACAAATTTCAGGTCGTCAACATATCTCTGCCAGCTGTCCGTGTACACGAGGGAAAGATCATCTTCCACAAGACGATAGGAGCGACCATGTCCGCAGTGCTCCGGAATGCAGACATGGTACCCTGCTTTCAAAAACTCGTAAATGACTTCAAAGTATTTGTCCGCCGTCTCGGTAAAACCGTGGGAGATGAGGATGATACCTTTGACAGTCTGTGCCTCATTCCGGGCGGATGTGCCCTCCCTGCCGCTTCCTTTCTCATTCCGGGCAGATTTATCCTTCGCAGCGCTTTTGTCCTGGCCCTGTGAAGATGTGCTGCGGCCAGCGGTGTAAAAGGCGCAGTAAATCGTTTGCCCAGGATTTCGTGTCAGATAAGTTTCTTCCCTGCGGAGAAGTATGTAAGGAAGAATCTTTTCTTTCATGTATTTTGGATAATTATCTTCTGGTTTCATATCGATTTAGTTCCTTTTCTGTAACTGTGAAGGTATTGCCTGCACAGTTACCCTTTTCTTATTATTACCTTTTATCTTTCAAAACATATCCATACAAAAGACTGTTTGGCTTCTGCATGTATAAATACGCTAATTGTGTACTTGGTTTCAGAAATATCAGGCGTAACTGTTCAGTATCCTCACTGTTACGAGGGAAAAGCCCATTTAAAATCGCTTCGCGATGGGGCTTTTCCCAACATACTATATGGTTTTCATACGGCCTTCGCAGCGAGTGCGAAGACCTGTCCTAAACAGTTACAATCAGCCTTCACTTTTCGCACGTCTTACCCGAATTTCAGCTGCCAGTTCCTCGACTTTTTCATCGGTCAGCAGATATTTTTTGTGGAACAGCCACACTGCGATGAGCAGCCCCGCGATTGGAAACAGGGTCATCGTCATACGCAATCCCGCTACAGAGGAAGCCGTTGCTGTGGCTGAAACTGCCGCGTCTGTATCAGAGCTTAAGTTGCATACCGCGAGGCAGATGGAAGCGACTAGTGCAGCGATGCCGGAAGCAAGCTTTACGACAAACGTCTGCATGGAAAAGATGACGCTTTCATCGCGGCGGTTATTTTTAACCTCGCCGTAGTCCACTGTATTCGCAAGGAAAATCGTGGTAAGCACGGTCAGCATGCCATTTGCTGCGAAGATCAGAAAGCCCGGGATAAACAGCAGGAACACGTTTGACATGTTCGTGAAAGCAAGCACCAGCAGGACAACATAACCGGCTACCGCCATACCGAAGCTGATGTAGAAAATGCGGATGGCGTTAAAAAACTTCCGCAAAAGCGGGAAGAACAGCATCATCGCCAGAATTTGTGTCGCTCCGCCAAAGGTATTAAACAGAGTATAGGAACTGTACCAGGATTCTCCGCCGAAATCATATTTAAAGAAATAGATGACGAGATTCGAGGTAATATATACCGAGCAGTTAATGAGTACGATCGTGATCACGACAGCCATCGCCTGGTCGTTTCGGATCAGTGCCCGAAACATCTGTCCGACAGACGGAGAATCCATGTCTACGGTCGATTTTTCTTTGATGTTCAGGCAGGTGCAGCCGGTGAAGAGTACAAACAGTACCGCGATGATCAGCGCGAACCATTTAAAACCAGTGCGCTCATCGCCGCCGCCCAGCGCTATGACGCTCATCATGGTGATGATCGTGATCAGTGCGGAGCCGACGCCGGCACAGCTTCTGGCAAGTGTCGTCAGGTTTTCGCGTTCCTTGCCGCCTTCGGTAAAAGCCGGGATCATGGACCAGTAGGGAATATCCATGATCGTGTAGGTCATGCCCCAGAGAATATAGGTGAAGGCCGCGTAAGCTACAAGACCCGAGCCGTCCAATGCGGGCGGAGCGGAGAACATCAGGAATAAAATGACCGCGTTCAGCACCGTACCGATCAGCAGCCACGGACGGAATTTTCCGAACCGCGTCCTGGTCTTCGCCACGACCACGCCCATAATCGGGTCGTTGAATGCGTCAAATACACGCGCGATCATCAGGATCATGCCCATCGCGATTGCATTTACGCCGCAGATGTCCTGATAATAATAAAGGACATAGCTTGCAGAGAGCATGTACACCATGTCCTTTCCTACGGCGCCGAGTCCGTAGGATGCCTTTTCCTTCATGGAAAGCTTCATTTTGAAAATCCCCCTTATGTTTAGTGAATATGAATGTCGTGTAGCATTATTATGAATGTACGGAACAGGAAGATACCGAACAGTTACACGTTATCTCGTAGTATAACATAAGAAGTACGCTGTGGCAATCAGAGAAAGACATTCAAAAAATTACTTGTTATCTTATCGAAATAAATAATAGTAAGGCTATATTCAAGTAATATTAAGGTTATATTAAGATATGCAATGTTGATTTACACTAAAAATACTTGTATAATTGCCACGAACGAGACGTTTCGTCCGAAACTGTAACAGAAATAATAACGAATAGAATGCAGAGGATGTTGTGCATGGAAGGGGGCATTGAATTATGAAAAAGATTCTGATTCCGATCATCATTGTGGCACTGCTGGCCGCAGCATTGTATTTTGTACCGTTTCCTGCCAGAATTAACGCTGAATTATCAGGGTGGGAGATGAACACAGCTGATGAGGTTGCCGCCGACGGTATTACTGTCACGTTAAATGGATGGAGACTCCGTTATCTTTTTAAACAGGATATAGTAACCGGAACATTGTCTCTTCATTATGAAAATCAGCAGGAGTCGGATATCGAGTGGAAGCTTGATGGACCTTTGTACATTCATTTCAAAGACGGATACCATTATACCGGTTCTGTCTATAGCGCGAAGGAAGACGAATATACCATACTCAATCTGGTGGTTTCCCGATCGTGGGACGCGATAAAGATAGAATGGGAATCCCTGGACGGATATTGGCTGGCCGGCGAACTGACCGACCCGGAAGCAGTTCGGTCAGCGCTGGAAGCTTAAAAAGCTTTTTTCTCGAAAAACCACTCAATCTTTTCTTTCATATCAGCATACTTCAAATACACGATGTTGAACTCGCGGACGATGCGGTCGTCCTGCAGCCGGAATTTAGCCAGCTGCGGATCGCTGTCCGCGAGTACATCGTATACGAAAGAAATGCCATAGCCTTCGCGCACCAGATCGAGAATCACCTTGAAGCTGGAGATACAGATGCGGTGCCGGAACCGATTCAATGATTCGTTGTATCCAAGAAGCTCCTGCTCCAGGATAGCACGAGTGCCGGATCCGTCCTCGCGGTGGATGATGGTCTCATTAAGGAGTTCATCCATGGAAACGTTTTTGCCCGCAAATGGATGATCCCTGCGGCAGATGCCGACAAACGGCTCTTTGCGCAGCAGGATCGAATCAAAGCGTTCCTTGTCAAAAAAGCCTTCCACGACCGCGAAATCAAGGCGGTCTTCTTCCAACTCCCGCAAAAGGTGCTCGGTATTGTCCACGAGAAAATCCAGTGAATTCTCCGGATTGTCCAGAAAGTGGTGAATGTATTCCGTCAGGAAATAATCGCCGATGGTCTTTGTTGCGCCGACCCGTAGAGCATGAATATTGCTTTTCTTCTGAAGCTTTTCCCGAAGCATCTGATCTTGATAACGCACGGCGCGCGCATAGGTTTCCAGCGTGGCTGCAGCTTCCGTCTTTTCCAGTCTGCGGTTGGCATAGGAAAACAGCTTGCAGCCGTATTCCTCCTCCAGATGATGAATCTGCTGCGTGACGGCAGGCTGTGTCAGGTGAAGAAGCTCCGCAGTTTTGCGGTAGCTGCCGCATTCACAAAGGGTCAGAAAGGTTTCCATACGGTAATCTAACATAAATAGGCTTCTCCTGTGATCTTATTATGTACGTCTGGATCATTTAACAAAGGTTTCCCTTATTCTGCCTGTGTGCATATTTGTCCGGATAAACAGTGGCAGAATTGATTTGAAATAGATTGCTTTGCCAATAAGAACAGCTTATCAATGCATAAAAAACATTAAATTGATTTTATCATCGAACAGGCCTATAATCAAGAAAAAAAGTGACTGTGGTAATTTGAACAGTTACGAACAGTCACAAAAAGGAGTCTGGACTATGAATGTTGTAGTAATCGGCGGTGTGGCCGCCGGCACGAAGACCGCTGCGAAACTGATGCGTCAGGATCGCAGGGCAACTGTCACTGTTTACACGAAAAGCCGTGACATCTCCTATGCAGGCTGCGGTCTGCCTTATTATGTAGGCGGCAGTATCGAGACACGGGAGGATCTGATCGTCAACACGCCGGAAAGCTTTGCGAAGCTGACGGGTGTAGAGGTGCGCACCGGGATGGAGGCTGTTCGTGTAAACGCAGCCTGTAAGACGGTGACGTTCGCAAATGGAGAGAGCGTTTCTTATGACAAGCTGGTCATTGCCACCGGCGCGGTTCCTTTCGTACCGAATGTACCGGGAAAAGATCTGCCGGGCGTCTTTACCATGCGCACGCCGGATGACGCGATCGGACTTCGCGCATATGCGGAAGAAAACGCATGTAAGAGCGCCGTGGTCGTGGGCGGCGGCTTTATCGGTCTGGAGATTGCGGAGAATCTGATGGAAAAAGGCCTGAAGGTTACTGTTGTCGATATGGCTTCTCAGGTGATGCCGAATCTGTTTGATGTGGAAGTGGCCGCATACATAAAGCGGAAGCTGCAGGCGAAGGGCATGCGGATCGTCACCGGCGCCGGACTGGAAGAGGTGCTGGGAGAGGATAAGGCGACGGGTATCCGCACGAGTGTCGGCAGCTTTGAGGGGGATGTAGTCGTACTGGCGATCGGCGTGCGTCCGGCGACGGAATTCCTTGCGGATTCCGGCTTTGAGATGAACCGCGGAACGCTTGTGGTAGATAAATATCAGCGGACGAATCTGGACGATGTTTACGCGGTCGGCGACTGCGCGCAGGTGTTCAACCGTGTGACCGGCAAGGGACAGTGGTCCGCGATGGGCTCCACGGCCAATATTACCGGACGTATTCTGGCGAAAAACATGACCGGAGCAAATGTTTCCTACGGCGGCTGCCTTGGCACCGGCGTGGTGAAGCTGGCGGACGACCTGAATGCAGGACGCACCGGACTTACGGAAACTCAGGCAAAGGATGCGGGCTATGACGTCATCACAGCGACCTGTGTCACGGACGATAAAGCGCATTATTATCCGGATTCAGATACGTTTATCACGAAGCTGATTGCGGATAAAACGACCCATGCACTTCTGGGTATTCAGGTGCTCGGCTCCGGAGCGGTGGACAAGATGGTTGACATCGCGGTGACCGGCATTTCCGCCGGCCTGAAGCTGGAAGATTTTGATTCGATGGACTTTGCTTACGCGCCGCCATTTTCCACAGCAATCCATCCGTTTGTACAGGCCTGCTACATTCTGGAAAATAAGATATGCGGCGAATATGAGAGCTTTACTCCGGCCGAGTACGCGGCAGGAAAAGCGAAGGGATATCAGGTCATCGATGTACATCCGAAGGCAATGATCCCGGGAGCAAAATGGGTCGACCTCACGGCAGTGAGTGAAGCAGCAGGAGCTTCCGCAAATGGCAGCGCAGAAGCAAAAGAAATCAAAGGTCTTGAGGGCATTGCCAAAGACGCAAAGCTTCTTCTGGTCTGTGCGAAGGGCAAGCGCGGGTATTTCCTGCAGAACCGCCTGAAAGCCCTGGGCTTTACGAATACAAGAGCACTCGAAGGCGGCGCTTTTGTCAATACCGTAAAGGTAGAATTTACCGGTACACTTCCGGCAGAAGAGATCAAGCGTGTGAAAGGACTTGGCTGCCTGCAGGATAAACGCTATCCGGATGTGTTCAATGTCCGCGTCATCACCCGCAACGGCAAGATCACAGCGGAAGAGCATCGTGTGATCGCCGAGGCATCCGAGCGTTTTGGTTCGGGCGCGGTGACCATGACCACCCGTCTGACGCTGGAAATTCAGGGCGTGAAGTATACGAATATCCAGCCGCTGATTGAATTTCTGAATGAGCATGGGCTTTCCACCGGCGGAACCGGCTCTCTGGTACGCCCGGTCGTTTCCTGCAAGGGTACGACCTGCCAGTATGGTCTGATCGACACATTTGGACTTTCTGAGCGCCTGCATGAGAAATTCTACGTGGGTTATCACGGTGTAACGCTGCCGCACAAGTTCAAGATCGCGGTCGGCGGCTGCCCGAACAATTGTGTAAAGCCGAACCTGAACGATCTGGGTATCGTCGGTCAGAGAGTTCCGACGGTAGATTTCAGTAAATGCCACGGCTGCAAGAAATGTAAGGTAGAAGACGCCTGCCCGATCAAGGTTGCAAAAGTAAAAGACGGAAAGATCCAGATCGATCCGTCTGTCTGCAACAACTGCGGACGCTGCAAGGATAAGTGCGTATTCGGCGCGATCGATTATCAGGACGGCTACCGTATCTATATCGGCGGTCGCTGGGGCAAGAAGGTGGCGCACGGTGAACCGCTGCCGAAGGTCTTTACCTCCGAGGAAGAGGTCATGAATGTAGTCGAGAACGCTATCCTGCTGTTCCGTGACGAGGGACTCTCCGGAGAACGTTTTGCAGACACCGTGACACGGCTTGGCTTTGATAAGGTCAGCGAGAAGCTTCTGGAAAATAAGATCAATAAGGAAGCGGTTCTGAAAAAGACCGTCAAGGGCGGCGCGACCTGCTAAACAAAGTTCTTAACAGACAAAGTTTTTAATTATGAAACTCAAACTTCGCACTTTAAAAAGTGCGATTGCACCTTGAAAATTCAATAAATA
>JAJQHQ010000107.1 GCA_021199655.1 Lachnospiraceae bacterium
CCGCTCCGGTCGGTGCTAAACGAGCGCCACTGGCGCTCAGCACCTGAGGCTTGATTGGCGTCTTCGTTCCACTTCGGTCGGCGCTAAACGATCGTCCACTGGACGATCAGCGCCCGCCCATCCCGAAATGAAAATACAGCCTTTAGCAGGTAAACCTGCACAGTCTGTCTTTTCATTTCGATGCTGTTCTGAACTGTTACAAAATAAAAATTGCATGCTGCGCGGCTGTATGCTATGATGCAGGTATCGTAACTGTTCCGTATCTTTTCAGCTGCGAACATTCAATTACAGGAAATGACAAAATATTTTTGTCGTTTGCTATAAAAAGATGATCAGGGGGATTACAGGATGAAGTATGGAAAGTTTTTGCCGGAAAAGGGGACGATCGGCTTCGTGGCGCCTTCCTTCGGGGTAAATATTGAGCCTTATAAAAGCGCGTTTGCGAACGCGCAGCGGCGCTGGAAGCGCCAGGGTTACCGGTTGGATCCGGGACCGAACTGCTATGCGGGGGAAGGAGTCGGCATCAGCAATACACCGGAAAAATGCGGGAAAGAGCTGACGGAATATTATCTGTCTGAGAAAAATGACTGCCTGATCTCCTGCGGAGGCGGCGAGTTGATGTGCGAGATCCTGGACTATGTGGACTGGGATGCGATCGCCGGGGCAGCACCGAAATGGTATATGGGCTTTTCAGATAATACGAATATGACGTATCTGCTGGCGACAATCTGTGATACGGCTTCCATCTATGGTCCTAATGCGGCTTCGTTTGGCATGAAACCTCAGCATAGATCACTGAAGGATGCATTCGCGATTCTGACGGGGACAGCTCAGAAGGGAACCCCGGATCTGCAGGTGGGGCAGGATCTGCAGGCGGGTCTGGAAAAGACAGGCAAACCAGGCAATGTTCCGGTTTTCCGGGTACAGGGTTATCCGAAGTGGGAGCGGGAAGGAAAGAAAGATGAGGAGAATCCGCTTGCCGGATATCATCTGACAGAGCGCAGGGTGCTGAAATTTTATGATGGACGGACACTCGTATCGGGTGCCGGGATTCCTGAGACGGTGTTTGAGGGACGGCTGCTGGGCGGCTGCATGGACTGTCTGGTGAATCTGCTCGGGACCTGTTATGACCGGACCGGCGATTTTCTGGAAAAATACAAAGAGGATGGGATCATCTGGTTTCTGGAAGCCTGCGATCTGAATGTGTTTGCGATTCGCCGCGCAATGTGGCAGATGGAACACGCGGGCTGG
Organism: Lachnospiraceae bacterium; assembly: GCA_021199655.1. GTDB lineage: Bacteria > Bacillota > Clostridia > Lachnospirales > Lachnospiraceae > Choladousia. The sequence goes on from JAJQHQ010000107.1 coordinate 1,252, forward strand.
TTCCGGTATGTGAAAGGATTCCTGATCGGCCGGCCGCTTAGCGGACTGGAGCCGATAATGAATCTGGACCGCTATCAGGCGGTGCTTGATGTGGCCGGGCGAAAGGGCGTACCCGTCGTCATGGATGTCGATCTGGGGCATCTGCCGCCGATGATGCCGATGATCACAGGCAGCTATGCTGCCGTGCGCGTGAGCGGAAATGATATCTGTGTGGATATGGAACTGCGGCCGTAAAAACAAAGAAGCACCTGTAGCTGTTACAAGGGCTTCTTTCAATTTATGCGATTCAGAGCAGTTACGATATTTTATATCGGAGAAAAGAATCTGCTGCGTAAGGCCGGGCATCTGATTACAGCCGCGGCTTTAAATATTCCATCAGAAGATCCACGCATTCCTCCACGGTATGGTTTGTTGTGTCAATACGGACATCCGGGTGCTCCGGCTTCTCGTAGGGGCTGGTGATGCCGGTAAAGTTTTCAATCTTTCCCTCACGGGCAGCCGCATACAGACCCTTCACATCGCGCCGCTCACATTCTTCAATCGGGGTATCGATATAGACCTCGATAAAGCTGTCCCCGATGATCTCCTTCGCCTTTCTCCGGTCATGGACAAAGGGGGAGATGAAAGAGGTCAGGACGATCAGTCCGGCATCGTTCATCAGTCTGGAAACCTCGGCGATCCGACGGATATTTTCAATGCGGTCCGCTTCCGTGAAACCAAGGTTCTTATTCAGACCAAGACGTACGTTGTCCCCGTCCAGCAGCATGGTGTGCTTGCCCAGAGAGACCAGACGTTTCTCAAGAGCGTTGGCCAGAGTGGACTTACCTGAGCCGGAAAGACCGGTGAACCAGATGGTGCAGGCTTTCTGGTCGAGCTGATGCTCACGGAATTCTCTGGTGATATCCATGGTATGCCAGGTAAGATCGCGGCTGCGGCTGATGGACTGAGTGATGACACCGCAGGCCGAGGTCGCATGGCTGATGCGGTCGATCAGGATCAGGGAACCGAGCGCTTTGTTGTTTTCAAAAAGATCAAACACAAGGTTGGACGATACGGAGATGTCGCACTGCGTGATCTCGTTTTTGTAGATTTCCTTTGCGGGAACCTCGCGGCCGGTGTTGACATCAATCTTATGGCGGATGCGAAGAACCGTCGCCGGTATTTTCTGGGTTCCGGATTTGAGCAGATAATTCTTCCCTTCCACGAGCTTGGTGTCATCCATCCACAGCAGGGTGGCGGAGAACATGGTATTTACATGCAGATCCGGGTCTTTTGTGAGGACGCAGCCGCGGGAAACATCAATCTCCGTGTCAAGCTGGATCGTGACCGGATGTCCGATTCCGGACGTTTCGACGTATCGGTCGCCTTCCAAAATGGCCTTTACTGCGGACGTTTCGCGGCTGGGAAGCACAGTAACGGCATCTCCTACCGAGATGCTGCCGCTCTCAATTTCTCCCTGAAATCCGCGGAAACTGCGGTTCGGCCGGCAGACGCGCTGCACCGGCATGGAGAATTCTGCGTCGGTCGGCTTTTCACTGACATCGACGGTCTCCAGATAGTGCAGAAGGGTCGGCCCTTTGTACCAGGGCATTTTCCGGGATTTTTTCGTAATGTTATCGCCGTTGGTGGCGGAGACCGGAATGATCTGTACGCTGTGGTAGTCAAATTCGGCCAGAAGGATCCGGATTTCTTTCTTGATTTTCTTAAAGCGCTCCTGACTGTAATTGATCAGATCCATTTTGTTGATGGCGAATACGACATGACGGATGCCCATCAGAGAACAGATCCGGGTGTGGCGCCGGGTCTGCGTCAGGACGCCCTGGCTGGCGTCCACCAGGATTACGGCAAGATCGGCAAAAGATGCGCCTACCGCCATATTTCGGGTATACTCTTCGTGCCCCGGCGTGTCCGCGACGATGAAGGAGCGATGTTCAGTGGTAAAATAGCGGTACGCGACGTCAATGGTGATGCCCTGCTCGCGTTCCGCCATCAGCCCGTCCAGAAGGAGACTGTAGTCGATATTGCCGTCATTGGAACCTACTTTTGATTCCAGCTCGAGCGCGTCTTTCTGATCGGCAAACAGAAGCTTGGCGTCATAAAGCATATGCCCGATCAGGGTGGATTTTCCGTCGTCCACGCTTCCGCATGTGATAAATTTTAACAAGGAATCCATTAAAAATATCCCTCCCGTTTCCGTTTTTCCATGCTGGCCGCGCCGCCGTCTTTGTCGATCACCCGGCTTGTCCGCTCAGAGGACACGGCACTTAAGGTCTCTTCAATGATCCCGTCGATCGTATCGGCTTCAGACTCCACACCGCCGGAGAGCGGATAACAGCCCAGAGTGCGGAAGCGAACCTTCTTCATCATGGGCTTTTCACCGGGACGCAGCCGCATGCGGTCGTCATCGACCATGATCAGATTTCCGTCGCGTTCAACGACCGGGCGTACCGCAGCATAGTAGAGCGGCACGATCTCGATATTTTCACGCTTGATATACTGCCAGATGTCCTTTTCTGTCCAGTTCGAGATCGGGAAGACTCGAATGCTCTCGCCTTTGTTGATCTCTGTATTGAACAGCTTCCACATCTCCGGCCGCTGATTTTTCGGGTCCCAGACATGATCCGCGTTGCGGAAGGAAAAAATACGCTCTTTCGCGCGGCTCTTTTCCTCGTCGCGCCGCCCGCCGCCAAAGGCAGCGGTAAAGCCATACTTGTTGAGCGCCTGTTTGAGCGCCTGCGTCTTCATGATGTCCGTGTAGGCGGCGCCATGGTCGAACGGATTGATCCCCTGCGCCACGCCCTCCTGATTGATGTATTCCAGCATTTCAATGCCGTATTTTTCTGCCACCCTGTCGCGGAATTCGATCATTTCCCGAAACTTCCAGGTAGTATTTACATGCAGAAACGGAAAAGGCGGTTTTTCCGGATAAAAGGCTTTGAGTGCGAGATGCAGCATCACGGAGGAGTCTTTGCCGATAGAATATAACATGACCGGCTTTTCACACTCCGCAACGACCTCGCGCATGATGTAGATAGATTCCGCCTCAAGCTTGTCTAGATGATTCATAATTCATGGTCTCCGAGTAAATTATTTCTTTTGATTTGATGCTGTTTAAAACTGGTTTAATATGTTACATGTACTTCACATTTTTGTAATCATATCACTTTTTTGACTGTCTGCCAAGGTGTTTCATGAGAGAATTATTGAAGATTTTGCGATTATTCAGGACAGTAACTCGCACTTGCTGCGAGGTACGTATGAAAACATATATTTGACAGGAAAAAGGCCCATCGCGCAGCGATTTTAAATGGACTTTTTCCTGTAACTGTGAAGGTACTGAACAGTTACAAGATTTTGTGTGATTCATTTGGTATAGTGTATTAAAAAAGGCAGCGCACGAGAGCACTGCCTTCATGGATTATTTGTTTACAGGCGGTTCAGTTCCTCAACCAGCTTCTCCAGCTCCGCCGTAGAGCAGGTGCCGAAGGTCACCAGATTCCGCAGCGGCATGGAGATCATCATGGCGTCGTTCATCTCTTCGGAGATCGCTTCTTCTGACGCGGATGCTTCCTCCTTTGGAGTATCCTCCGGGGCGGCGAATACGGAGAGCATCTTTGCCTGCCATTCTTTGAGGAAAGGCGCTGTGCGCGGATCCCTTAAAAGCTCGCCCATGGTGGTGTTCTTCGTTACGTTAAGCGGCAGCAGCGTGCTGTTTTTCAGAGTGAGTGTCTCCGTCAGGCGAAGATCGCGGGAGGAAGCCCCGATGAGGATCTCATACTCGCCGGAAGCCGCGTACCAGTCGTGAAGCTCTGTGCTGTACCAGGCCAGAGAACGGTAGTCGATGGTCATCGTGACCGTCTTTGTCTCTCCTGGTTCAAGGGCAACTTTCTCATATCCCTTTAACTCGCGAAGTGGACGGCGTGCCGCGTTCGTCTTGTCGGAAACATAGAGCTGAACGACTTCTTTTCCGAAACGGTCGCCGGTATTTGTGACGTCCACGGAAACCTTGACGGTATCCTTTTCTGTCATTTTCTGCCTGTCAAGACGCAGATTGCTGTATGCAAACGTCGTGTAGGAAAGCCCGTATCCGAACGGATAAGCGACGTCCATGTGTTTTGCGTCGTAATAGCGATAGCCGACGTAGATGCCCTCTGTGTAATCAACGTCGACCGGGTCGCCGAACGCGAGGTAGGACGGGTTGTCCTCCAGCCGGTACGGGAAGGTCTCCGCCAGCTTGCCGGAGGGATTAACCTTTCCGAAGAGAATGTCGGCAACTGCGCCGCCGACCGCCTGGCCGCCCAGATAGGCTTCCAGGATTCCCTTTACATCATCAGCCCAGGGCAGCTCGACCGGAGAGCCGTTGTGGAGCACGACGATCACGTTTTTCTGTACCTTTAAGATTTCCTCCATCAGCCGGTTCTGACAGTCGGGGAGACGCATATGGCTGCGGTCATAGCCCTCGGACTCAAAGCTGTCCGGGAGACCAAGAAACAGAACGGCCTTGTCCGCGGCTTTTGCGGCTTCGATGGCTTCCGCGGCCAGTGCTTCTTCGTAGACATCGGTGTCCGCGGCAAAGCCCTTCGCGTAGGTGATCATCGGGTTGCCCTTTACTTCATCAAGGATGTTGTCGATGCGGAAGCAGTTGATATGGGAGCTTCCGCCTCCCTGGAAGCGCGGTTTTTCAGCAAAGCCGCCGATGAACGCGATCTTTTCTGATTCCTTTAAGGGAAGGATATTGTCTTCATTTTTCAAAAGCACCATAGATTCCGCCGCAATGTGGCGCGCGAGCCCATGATCCTGCTCCATGGTGAATTCCTGCTCCTCACGGTTATCCGCATAGGTAAACAGGATCTTCAGAATCCGTTCCACTGCCTGATCAAGAATGGCTTCATCCAGTGTGCCGTCCTGAACGGCTTTCACGATTTCTTTATCTGACATGCCGTCGGAAGCAGGCATCTCCAGGTCCAGACCGGCTTTGAGACCCGGTACCCGGTCGTTAACAGCGCCCCAGTCGGACATCACATAGCCCTCAAAGCCCCATTCTTTGCGCAGTACATCGGTAAGCAGCCACGGGTGCTCGGAAGCGTAGGTGCCGTTTAAGCGGTTGTACGAGCACATCACCGTGTAGGGCTGCGCCTTTTTCACGGCTGTCTCGAAAGCCGGGAAATAAATCTCGCGCAGGGTGCGCTCATCGACATTGGAGGAAGCGCTCATGCGGTTGAATTCCTGACTGTTCGCAGCGAAATGCTTAATCGAGGTCCCGACATGATGCTCCTGCACGCCGTTGATAAACGCGGCCGCGGTCTCACCGGCCAGATACGGATCCTCTGAATAATATTCAAAATTGCGTCCGCAGAGCGGGGAACGCTTGATGTTGACTGCCGGCCCCAGCACAACAGAGAGATCGTTGGCCTGCGCTTCCTTGCCGATCGCGTCGCCGAAGGTGTGCAGAAGCTCGCGGTCAAACGAGCAGGCGCTCAGCACCCCTGCCGGAAAGCAGACAGCCTTGATGCTTTCATTGATGCCGAGGTGATCCGCGTTCTCATCCTGCTTGCGCAGGCCGTGAGGGCCGTCGCTCACCATCACGCTGGGAACGCCGAGGCGATCAACGCTTTTCAGATGCCAGAAGTCCGCGCCGGAGCACATGCCGGCTTTCTCCTCAAGGGTCATCTGGCTGACAATGGATTTCACGTCACGATTCATACGAGTAGTCCTCCCATTATTAAAGAATGAAATCCTGCCGGGAAGTCGGGTTCGAAATGCAGATCCGGCTTCCTGACAGACATCGCTTTCGCTGAAGATAAAGTATCATATTTTCTGGTGAGATGGTAGTAAAAATTTATAAATCATGCTAAAATGTAAAAAAATGAGGGCTGGATGAGACATAAAAGGAATGTAACGGTTTCATGTGATGAACGGCCTGTCATTGAGAGCGTATGGAAATGCGGTCACAGCGTGGGTGAAAGGGGAAAGGAGCGGGAATTTTATGTCACAGACAAGTGATACGGTAAGAAGAGAGTTTAAAAAGGGCGATGATATCCGGGACGCAGGACTGACCACACCGGAGGATGTGCAGCGCTTTGACGACATCTGCTATGGAGATGATGCCGGCTGGCAGGTGCTGGATGTCTATCGGCCGAAAGAAAAAGCAGGAGAAATTCTGCCGGTGATCATCAGCGTTCACGGCGGCGGCTGGGTATATGGAGACAAAGAGAGATATCAGTATTACTGCATGAGTCTGGCCCAGAGAGGATTTGCGGTGGTGAATTTTACGTACCGCCTCGCGCCGGAGTTCAAGTTCCCGGCAAGCCTGGAAGACACCAATCTGGTGGTGAGCTGGGTGCTTTCTCATGCGGAAGAATATGGGATGGATACGGAGCATGTATTTATGGTAGGAGACTCTGCGGGAGCACATGGGACCGGCCTTTACGCCGCCATTTGCACGAACCCGGAGTATGCGGCACAGTTTCCGTTTACGGTGCCGGAAGGATTCCGTCCCACAGCGATCGCTTTGAACTGCGGTACATACTCGATAGCTGACAGGTCGGCTTCTGATGGAAATGCCCCCTCACATACGTTCGGCGGCAGGACGAAGCCGCCGAAGAAATCGCTTCGCGATGAGTCGGCTTCTGATGGCCTGACCATGGCTTTGATGGAGGATCTGTTTGAGGACGGAGCCACAGTGGAAAATATGGAGAAGATCTGTGTCCTGAATTACATCACGGAGAATTATGTGCCGACTTATTTCATGACCTGCACCGGAGATTTCCTTAAGCCGCAGGCGCCGCTTCTTTTCAATAAGCTTATGGAATGCAATGTACCCTGCGAGTTTCAGTTTTACGGGGACAAGGACCATGAACTGGGGCATGTCTTCCATTGCAATATGAAGCTGGAGATCGCCGCGAAATGCAATGAAGCGCAGTGTGAGTTTTTCCGGAAGTTTCTTTGAAACACAGAAATGGAGATCTATATGAAAACAAGAACTTTTACCGGCACAACGAATCCGGAAATACAGCCTTACGAGGTGGCGCACCGCGAGGTAGCACGCCGTGCTGCTGCAGAATCCATCGTGCTTTTGAAAAATGAAGGAAACGTGCTTCCGGTACCGGTGGATACGCCAATCGCGCTCTATGGCGCGGGAGCCGGGCATACGATCAAGGGAGGTACCGGCTCGGGCGATGTCAATGAACGCTACAGCGTGACGATCGCAGAAGGACTGAAAAATGCCGGTTACCGGATTACGACGGAGGACTGGCTGGACGATTACGAGCGCCGCTTTACAGAAGCCAGAGAGCAGTGGAGAGATGAAATCTGGGCGGAGATGGATCGGCGCGGGAACGGAGCCTACGATCTGGTCAATGTTTATTTTGGGACAACCTTCTATTATCCGGCAGGAAATACTTCCGTTGAAAAGACCGATGCAGATATCGCTGTTTATGTGTTAAGCCGCATAGCAGGAGAAGGTCTGGATCGCTTTGACAGAGAAGGAGACTATTACCTTTCCAAAGAGGAGGAGCAGCTGATCGGAGGCATCTGCGCTGTTTATCCGAAGGTAGTGCTGGTGATCAATACGGGAGGTCAGGTAGATCTGTCCTTCACGGATGCATATGAAAATATTGCGGCGATCCTGCAGATCTCTCAACTGGGGTGTGAGGGTGGAAATGGATTTGCGGATGTTTTTTCCGGAAAGGGTTCGCCGTCCGGCAAGCTTGCCGCCACATGGGCAGCCCGCTATGAGGACTATCCGAACAGCGCGACCTTTTCCCACAACAACGGAAATGTGGAGCAGGAGCTCTACAACGAGGGCATCTATGTCGGCTACCGCTACTTTGACACTTTCGGAGTGCCGGTGCGCTACGGCTTCGGATTCGGGCTGGGATATTCGGAATTTCAAATTGAGACGACCGATATCGCTGTGATCGGAAAAGAGGCTCAGGATACAACGGATATGTGGCCGTCCGTCCGCGTCCGGGCACGGGTGACGAATACCGGTGCATATGCGGGCCGTGAGACGGTGCAGGTGTATGCGTCCTGTCCGCAGGAGCGCATGGCAAAGGAGTACCGCAGACTGGTCGGGTTCGCCAGGACAAAAGAACTCATGCCTGGGGAGAGCGAAGAAGTGGAGATCTGCTTTAGTGCGTATAATCTGGCGTCTTATTGCGAGAAAACACCGGGCTGGGTACTGGAAAAAGGCCTGTATGAAGTCTTTGTGGGAAACAGCCTTGACAGCGCGGCGCTGAAAGGAACGATTGCCCTTGACGCGGATGCTGTGCTGGTGAAAACGGAAAATATCTGTCCGCTGCAGGAGGAGGCTCTTTGCGAGCTTCAGGGGCCAAAGGACAAGATACAGACCCGCCGTGAAGCTGCGCTGACAGAGGCGGAAAATGCGGGGGTTCCGATATTCCGTCTTACGCTGGAGAGTGCGGATCTCGATACAGAGACCGTCGTATATGGGAAGAGTGACGAGCGGATTCCGGATGAGGTGAAAGCATTTGTGGATGGTCTGACGGAAGATCAGCTGGCCTGCCTTGCGACCGGCGATACGGGAGGCGGCTCGATTGCCACGGTTGGTTCCGCAGGCATTTCGGTGCCCGGCTCCGCGGCACAGAGCAGCAGCTGCGCGAAGGAACAGGGGCTTTCGGATATCGTTTTTGCTGACGGTCCGGCAGGCCTCCGCCTGAACAAAAGCTATTTTGTAAAAGACGGTCGGATTGTACCGGAACCGTTTGAAAAAGGCCTGGAGGGCGGTTTCCTTTGCCGGAATCAGGAAAAGACAGAAGGAGAAGAGTATTTCCAGTACTGCACCGCGTTTCCGGTGGGAACGGCGCTGGCGCAGACCTGGGATCCGGCTCTTGTCGCAGTGGTCGGGAAAGCAGCCGGTGAAGAGATGCAGAGGATGCTTGTCACCTCGTGGCTGGCACCCGGCATGAACATTCAGAGAAACCCTTTGTGCGGAAGAAATTTCGAGTATTACTCGGAAGATCCGCTGCTGACCGGAAAAATTGCGGCGGCGATGACGGATGGTGTACAGTCGCAGAAGGGCTGCGGCACGACCGTCAAGCATTTTGCCTGCAACAATCAGGAGGACAACCGGAAAGGCTCCAATTCCATCCTCACCGAGCGCACCCTGCGCGAGATCTATCTGAAGGGCTTTGAGATTGCCATCCGGGAATCCCAGCCGATGATGATCATGACAAGCTACAATAAGATCAACGGCGTGCACTCCGCGAACAATTACGACCTCTGCACGAAAGCCGCCAGGGATGAATGGGGTTTTCAGGGCATGATCATGACAGACTGGACGACGACCCATGACGGCCCGGAATGCACCGCAGCCGGCTGTATGCGCGCCGGAAACGACATGGTGATGCCGGGACGCGTTACGGATCAGGAGAACATTCTCCAGGAACTGCATGAAGGTACGCTTGACATCAAAGACTTGAAAGCGTGCATCTGCCATGCGGTGAATATCATCTGGCAGTCGAATATGTATGAATAAAATATTCGTGCGGAGCACGCAGCAATCCGTAGTATCATATATATAGAAGATATATTATAGAAGCCGCCGCATTCTGAACGGGAATACGGCGGTTACTTTGTGTGGATTTTCATTCATGAATATGGTATAGTGGATGAAAAATGATCGATATCCCATATCCGTCTGGCGGGTATGGGATATACAATGGAGGAAGGGTATGAAAAAAACAATCCGGGGCGCGAATCCCTATATGCCCCTTTGGGAGCATGTGCCGGACGGGGAGCCGCGTGTGTTTGAATACAATGGAGAGACGAGAGTTTATGTCTACGGATCGCATGATACGATGCGGACGGAATACTGCGGAAAGGACTATGTCGTCTGGAGTGCACCGGCGGATGACCTGACCGACTGGCGGTGCGACGGTGTCTGCTATGAGTCAAGCAACGGCAGTGTCCTCTACGCGCCGGATGTGGTGAAAAAAGGCGATACGTATTATCTGTACTCCGCAGAGAATAAGGGTTCGAAGATCTTTGTCTCCAGATCGAAAAGTCCGATTGGCCCGTTTACCGATCCGGTCCTGACAGACCTCGGCTTTGATCCCGGCATCCTCGTGGATGATGACGGGAGAGTCTATGCCTACTGGGGATTCTGTGCCTGCTACTGCGCGGAGCTGAATGAGGATATGGCGACGATCCGGCCGGGGACGCTGCATCCGCATCCGATGAAACACGCGTTCGCACCGTGGATTACAGAAGATGACGGACAGTTCGGCGCGGAGGATGCCTTTTTTGAAGCCTCTTCTCCCCGTAAGCTGTTTGGAAAATACGTATACATCTATTCAAAGCGTTATTCCACGCCCGTGCCGGAACTTGGTGTGTACGGCGAGAACAACGGCTTTTTGTCCTATAAATACAGCGACAGGCCGCTGGACGGTTTTCTGCCGGGCGGCGATATCAGCTTCAACGGCGGTGAGATTCTGAAAAATCCGGATGGAACCGGCATAATGAGCTACCGCTGGGGAAATAACCATGGCAGCATCATGGAGATCAACGGGAAGTGGTATGTATTTTATCACCGCCAGACGGGTACGGACGAATTTTCCAGACAGGCAATGCTGGAGCCCATCGACGTTGCGATGGATAAAAACGGAAAGATTTTCATCGGAGAGATTACCTATGAGGATGGCGAGCCGGTCGCGTCAAAACCGGTCGAGATGACCTCGCAGGGAGCACAGGTGAATGGTCTGGATGCTTACAGCCTGATTTCCGCCGGATATGCGTGCCATCTGTCGGAACGATTGACAGGTTCGAAACAGTGTGCTGACGCAAAAAATGATAAGATGGAAATCAAACCTGAGGCAGCAAACACCAGACCGGAAGCGGAACACATCAGACCGGCAGCAGCATACATCAAACCGGTTTACAGCAAAGATCCGGACATCTCTGCGCCGATCGTCGGCATTACTAACGGCGTTACCGCGGGCTACCGCTATCTGCAGTTCGGACAGAATTCGCCGAAGAGTGTGACGGCGTGGATTCGGGTATTGGATAGTAAAAAACCTGTGGACTGTGCCAGAGATGCGGTGGAGACTTGCGATACTGATTCGACTTCGGTGGAGAATCAGGCAGCGTGTGCAGAGAGCAAAGAAGGCCTGGCGAAGTTCACCGTGAACGTCCGGCTGGATGATTACAGGGGAAAGATCTGCGCCGTGCTTTCCACGTCGGAATCGGTGCATGCGGCTTGCATAGTACCAGACGCGGCAGAAAATGTCGATACATTTGCTCCTGTGACCGCGCCTCTCACCTGCGGTGTGTTCGGCCGGCACGCGGTTTATTTTGAATTCCTGTCGGAAAACGAAGACATCGTAGCCGAATTTGACAGGTTTACGTTTGATTGTTGACGGATTCGCATTTTACTAAGGAGAAGAGTTTTATGGACACATTACTGCGGTCAGAATGTATCCAATGTCTGGCGGAGAAACAGATGCGAGCACTCCCGGAAAACGCGAAAGAAGAGCAGAAGCTTGCTTTTTTGCAGAGCATGTTTGAAACCCTGGCCAAGGCTTCGCCGGAAATCTGTGCGCCTTTGCAATCGGAATATTTATTTTCTGTTTCTCTGTAAATGCAAAATGTTCTGCGAAAGCTTTCACGTTTCCCCTTACACGGGTGTGCTGGTGCATAAGGTCGTGGAGTAAGATCATGGATTGCTTTTCTCCTCTCCTGCGGCAGTTCCGTACAGGTAGAAAAATTTTGAAGAAATGACATATTTTCACATTTAAAATCTTGAAATAATCATACATATAAGCGCAATATGTGTTGAAATAATTATATATTTCTGAAAAGTGCGTATTGAAATAATCATGCTTTTTTGCAAAATACATATTGAAATAATCACCCCTTTCAACTAAAATATATGAGGATTGTTAAGGCATAGAAGATGTACTATAAAAAGGACGAGATTTTATGTTTAAAAGAAAAGTATATGATCAGCTTTTAGAATGGAAGAAAGAATGGGACGGAAGATATGCCTGTCTGCTCGAAGGAGCCAGACGAGTGGGCAAAACGACAATAGCAGAAGAATTTGCGCGTAATGAATATGAATCTTATATTTTAATTGATTTTTCAAATTGCAGTGAGGAAATAACAGCTGTTTTTGATGATATATCAAAATTGGATCGTTTTTTTTTAAGACTGCAGATGGAATCAGGAGTGCAGCTTTACGAAAGAAAATCCGTAATCATTTTTGATGAAATCCAGTTGTTTCCAAAGGCACGACAGGCAATTAAGCACCTTGTCAGGGACGGCCGATATGACTATATAGAAACCGGATCTTTGATATCCATAAAGAAAAATGTGAAGAATATTCTGATTCCTTCAGAAGAACATAAAATCCATGTATATCCGATGGATTATGAAGAATTTTTATGGGCAACCGGCGGAAATCCGGATATTTTAGACATGGCATACAAAAGTGATATGGAGCTTGGCAATGCGGCTAATCGCAATGCGATGAAAGAGTTTCGGATCTATATGGCTGTAGGTGGTATGCCGCAGGCGGTAGAAAGATATATAGCAACAAATAATTTTGAAGCGGTTGATAAAGTAAAACGTGAAATTCTGGAGTTATACTATGATGATTTAAAGAAGATAGATGATTCGGGCAGAATTACAGATATGTATAAATCCGTTCCATGTCAGCTTGCAGCAAAGAAAAAACATTATGTCATTGCAGCGGCAACCGGAAAACAGAAAACGAGAAAAGATGAGGAACGCCTGTTTGAATTGATTGAATCCGGACTTGTGCTGCCTTGCTATAATGTTTTAAATCCAACAGTGTCTTTGCTGCAGACCAGAGACATAGATTGCTTTAAATTATATCTGTCGGATACAGGACTGTTCACAACAATGCTTTTTAATGACTCTCAAAATGGAATAGAGGATATTTATAAAAAGCTTTTGAGCGATGCTTTACCGGCAGATTTGGGATATTTATATGAAAATGCCGTGGCACAGGCAATTAGGGCAAGTGGAAGAGATTTGTATTACCATACATGGAAAAAGGAAGGAAGCACACATTCGTATGAAATAGATTTCCTGCTCACATCGAAAAACAAGATCGTTCCAATAGAGGTGAAATCATCAGCGGTAAAAAATCATAAATCGATTGATCATTTTGCGGTAAAGTATTCGAAATATGTTGGGGACAGATATCTCCTCTCGCAAAAAGATGTTGGCAAAATCAATGATTTAAGATTGAAACCTGTATATATGATTTTGTTCTTGCTGAAGGAACTGTGACAGCAGAAGCATTTTTTCCCTTAAGCTTAAAACACATCTGTGCTTTTATGACCGAATGAAAAGAGGCGGTTGAGCCGGCAAAAACGGGAAAGGGAAAAACAAACCAGATAAAATATTCACAGGAGGAAATCCGATGTACAGAGAGATTGCACAGGAACTCGTTTCTTTTATAAAAAATTCACCGACTCCTTTCCATGCTGTTGAAAGTATCAGCGGTATACTGGAAGGAGAAGGATTCCAGAGGCTGAAAGAAGGTGCTGCGTGGGACATAAAGCCGGGTGGAAGGTACTATGTCACTAGAAACGCTTCCAGTATTCTGGCATTTAAAACGGGCACGCAGCTGGAAAATTACAGTTTTCATATCGCGGCGTCGCACAGCGATTCGCCGGCGTTTAAAGTAAAAGAGAATGCTCAGATCGATGTCAAAGGGAAATATACTGTCCTGAATACGGAAGGCTATGGGGGAATGATCTGTTCTACATGGTTCGACAGACCTTTATCCCTGGCCGGGCGGGTGATCGTAAAAGAAGGGAACAGCCTTGTAACCAGACTTCTGAATATTGACCGGGATCTTCTGATGATTCCGAGTCTCGCGATCCATATGAACCGGGAAGTGAATGAAAAACAGTCTTTGAATAAACAGAAGGATATGCTGCCGGTCTTCAGCGGAAGAAAAATGGATGCGGATGCGCTGAAAACCTTGGTGGCAGATGAACTTAAAGTGGAAGCGGAGCGGATATACGGCGCAGATCTGTATCTGTATAACAGAGCAGAGCCGTCCGTCTGGGGCGCGGAGGGCGAATTTATCTCCAGCCCGAGGCTGGATGATCTGGAGTGCGCGTATGCTTCTTTGCAGGGATTTTTGCGGGGAGAAAACCGCGGATCTGTCAGTGTGTATGCGTGCTTTGACAATGAAGAGGTAGGCTCGCAGACAAAACAGGGAGCCGCGTCTACTTTTCTTTGTGATGCACTGACCCGCATCAATACCGCTCTGGGAAAGACTTCGGAAGACCTTTCAAGAGCGCTTGCTTCCAGCTTTATGCTGAGCTGCGACAATGCGCATGCCGTTCATCCGAATTATCCGGAAAAGACAGATGTGAACAATTGCGTGTATATGAATGAAGGAATTGTGATCAAGTCTCATGCCGGACAAAAATACACGTCGGATGCGTTGAGTATTGCCCTGTTTAAAATCATCTGTGAAAAGGCTGGCGTGCCTGTGCAGTTCTTTGCAAATCGTTCGGATATGAACGGCGGAAGCACACTTGGGAATATAGCCATGTCGCAGGTATCTGTGAATACCGTGGACATCGGACTTGCGCAGCTGGCGATGCACTCTTCCTACGAGACAGCGGGAATCAAAGATGCGGCTTATCTGATCCGGGCGGCCGAAGCTTTTTATAACAGCCATATCTGTGAGACGGATGCGGGCGTTTATGAGATCGAAAAATAAAATCTGCGCATATCCTCCGGCAGCGGAGAACGGAATTCCATGATTTCTCCGGTAATCGGATGGGGAAATTTTAAGCGGCACGCATGAAGCGCCTGACGTGAAATCCCGTGGATATCCTCCGGTACGCGGACGCCGGGGACCAGGACCGCTTTTTGCGTGCCCTGAAATCCCAAAATCAGCGAGGCAGGCAGTTCCATATTTGCCTGCACGGCAGCATGGCGGCATTTCGGATGATACAGGTAGTCGCCGGCAAGCGGATGTCCAAGATAAGCCATATGCACACGAATCTGATGGGTACGGCCGGTTTCCAGAAGGATGGAGACCAGGCTGTAGCCATTTTTTGCTTCCAACACATGGTAATGCGTGACGGCGCGTTCGCCATGCTCAAAATCAACACAACGTTCAATAGAACGCTCAGACAATGGGCAAACGGCTTCTGTTTCCGGAGTCTGCTGGAAGTGAAAACAGTCTGTTTTTCGCGGCTGCTTACGCGAGATCGGGGCATCGACCGTGCCGGATTCCGGAGAGGACATGCCGCAGACGACAGCGAGGTATTCCCGTTCCATGAAATTCATATAAGACCCGGTTTTACTTTGAAAAGTCTCACATTTTCTGAAATCACTGTCATCTCTCTTTGTCATGGCGCCCAGAATACTGGCGCTGACTGAATGCTTTGCGATGACAGTCAGCCCGGAGGTGTCGCGGTCGAGACGGTTGGTGCAACGGAAGACGAATCCGCCGCAGTCTTTGTAGTGGTACATGACTGCGTTCGCCAGCGAATAATAATAATTGTCTCTTGAGGGATGCATGGGAAGACCGGCGGGTTTATCGACCACCAGAATATCCTCATCCTCGTACAGGATGGTAATAGGGAGCGCAGTCGCCGGAATCCGTTCAGAAGAGGCGTTTTCCAAAATACGGATCTGAAGCATATCCCCGGTCAGGAGTCGTTGATTCAGGCGGCAGGCTTTTCCGTTGATCTGTGTGCTGCCATTTCTGCTTTTCAGCTCTGCAAGATTCTGCCGGGAATAAGACCTGCGCCGGAGAAACTGCTCAACGCGGACATCGGCATCTTCTGCCTGAATTTGGTAAGTGATCATACGCTCCATTCTTGTACAGTCCGTTCCTTTCCCAGATATGGTATCTTACTGAGTCAAAATGTGTATAACATAATTTTTATAGTAATAAAAAGAAGAAACTTTGTACGATGCATTGTGCAGGCTGGCGGATAGATGGATGATTTTACAAAGTAGCTGTATGGGAATGGGACATTCGGTATTCCCGTGGCGTCATGCCATATTTTTCCTTAAAGATGCGGTAAAAATAACTGAAATTATTATATCCCACATTCATACAGATATCAGAGATCGAAAGCCTGGTCGTGTCAAGGAGAAAAGCTGCTTCCTGCAGTCTTTTTTCCTGAAGCAGCTCCGTATAGGTAGAGCCGGTGACATCTTTTATGAGACGGCTCAGCTGATACAGGTCATAATGCAGCCCGGATGCAAGGAAAGATAATTCTCCGTCCCTGTAATGGTCTTCGATATAGCGGAATACTTTCAGAATTATTTCTTCTTCCATGTGATCTTTCCCGATTTCCAGCTGATCAAGATAGTTCATCAAATACAGAAACAGAAGCGCCATCGTTGTCTGATTTACCCGCTGGCTATACCGTCCGTCAAGCAAAGAACTGATCAGGTTTTCCATAAGATTCTGGATTGGTAAAAAGTCTGCCACCTTAAAATGCAGAAAGCTGACATCATGGCGCGTATTTCTGAGGCAATCCACCAGAAACTCGCGGATCAGGGAGGGCTCTGCGCCGATCAGGTCCAGCACCAGACTGAAAAATTCCGGCAGGATGATCAGGTTCACTGCCACATCGTTTTCTCCGGCCGGGAAAATTTCCTGTGTCGCATCCTGGCTCATGAAAAGCAGTTCCCCTGTATTTAGCAGGATTTCCGAACCATTTACAATATGACGTGTCTGCCCGGAGCACATATATACGACTTCGATATAATTATGGGTATGCTTTGGAAAATGGATAAAACGGGTATGAGGGCGCATCTGGATCAGCTGTCCGGCTGCAAGCAGTTTTTTGCAGTCGACCACCTGGGAATGATCCAGATTATAGAGGGATTCATCCACCCGGGTACGCCCATCCAGTATTTCCTGTTCTTCTGAAGTTATGACGCTCAGCCTTTGTAAAAGTTCTGCATACATCTGCTTTTTCCCTCTGTCAAACTTTCTGTGCCGGTTCTCTGTCATCTTAAATCATAAACAGTTTACCGCTTCCCGTTCTGTTTTACAATCCCTGTTTCTCATTTCTTGCAAATCAGGTCATATTTTTTTGCGAATCATGTCATTGAAGTCATGCTGGATGGAAGTTATAGTTTTTATATCAAACTTCTTGCAAGACTTAAGAAATGGAGGAAAAGCCATGGTTCGATACTATCTTGCCGTTGATATCGGCGCTTCCAGCGGACGTCATATCCTCGCTGCAATTCGGGACGGTAAAATCGTGACCGAGGAGATTCACCGCTTCCCGAATGGGATGACGCAGCGCGGCGGCCATCTGTGCTGGGATGTCGGGCAGCTCTTTGAAGAAATCAAAGCAGGGATGAAAAAGTGCAAAGAGCTGGGAAAAATTCCCGTCAGCATGGGCATTGACACCTGGGCGGTGGATTTTGTACTGCTGGATGAAAAAAATCAGATGATCGGGGACGCGGTCGGCTATCGGGACAGCCGCACGGAAAATATGGACCAGGAAGTCTACAAAACGATTCCTGAGAAGGAACTCTACGCCAGAACCGGTATTCAGAAGCAGATCTTTAATACGATTTATCAGCTGATGGCGGTTAAAAAACAACAGCCGGAAGATCTGGAAAGGGCAGCTTCCATGCTGATGGTCCCGGACTATCTGCATTTTCTGCTCACCGGGGAAAAATGCACGGAGTACACCAACGCAACGACCACGCAGCTTGTAGATCCTGTCACGAAGGACTGGGATTTTGAACTGATCGATCGCCTTGGGTATCCGCGAAAGATTTTTCGGAAAATTCTGCCTGCAGGCAGCGTTCTGGGGCATCTTACCTCTCAGATACAGGAAGAAGTCGGGTTTGACTGCCAGGTGGTGCTTCCCGGCACGCACGATACGGCTTCTGCGGTTCTCGCTGTCCCGTCAAACGATCTGTCATCCGTCTATATCAGCTCCGGGACATGGTCGCTGATGGGAATTGAGCGGATGGAAGCGGATTGTTCCGAAAAAAGCCGCGAATGTAACTTTACCAACGAGGGCGGTTATCATTACCGTTACCGCTACCTCAAGAATATCATGGGGCTGTGGATGATCCAGTCCCTGAAAAAAGAACTTTCAGATCAGTATTCCTTTGCCGAACTTTGCTCTCTTGCGGAAGCAAGCGAGATCAATTCCATTGTAAACTGCAATGACAGCCGTTTCCTCGCTCCGGCATCCATGATGGATGCGATCACGGAAGCCTTAAGGGATTCCGGGCAGGAGGAACCGAAATCCGCCGGAGACTTTGCAAGAGTCATTTACCGCAGCCTGGCCGTCTGCTACAGGGATACGGTAAACGAAATCGAAGCCCTGGCGGGAACTCCCTGTGAGAAGATCCATGTAGTTGGCGGCGGCGCCAATGCGGACTATCTGAACCGGCTCATAACAGAAACTACGGGAAAAACGGTTTTGGCCGGACCGACAGAGGCTACCGCTATCGGGAACCTGACAGCGCAGATGCTTACTGCGGGAGAATGGCAGACGCTTCACGAGGCGAGAGCGTGCATTTATGATTCTTTCGAGGTAAAGAAATATACGAAAAACGGAGGTAAGGAACATGTTAGTTGACACAAAAGCAAGGATTGGCGTTTTTTCGATTGCTTTGGGAGCCTATCTGCCCCAGTTTCCATCGCTTGTGCCGGAGTTTCAGGCACAGTACGAGGCGTTTAAGCAGACAATCCCTGACACGGTAGAAATCGTGGACGGCGGTATGGTGACGACCAAGGAACAGTCTCAGGCGGCGGGAGATAAATTCCGGGCGGCGGATGTGGACCTCGTCTTTTTGCAGCTACTTACCTACGCCACTTCTTACAATATGCTGCCGGCGGTAAAGGATCTGGATGTCCCCGTGGTACTGGTAAACATCCAGAAACTGAAAGCACTGGACTATGACCACACAGACATCGCAGCCTGGCTCGGCGAGGGCTATGCCTGCGGCGCGGTCGGCGAGATGGTGGCTGACCTGGAACGATTCGGAAAGCGGCATGCGGTCATCACTGGCGTGGTGGAAGGCGGCGATGCTACCGTTCAGGCGGAGATCGAGGACTGGTGCCGGGCAGCGCAGACCAGGCGCAGATTCCGCGACACCAATATCGCACAGATCGGCCGCCCCTATCCGGGCATGATGGATCTGTACATAGACGAGTCCAACCTTTACCGGCGGATGCATCTGTATACCAAGCAGTTTGACTGGGAGCGGATGTGGATCATCGCGGATGACATCACGGACGAGGAGGCAATCCGCGCCAAAGCGCAGGACATCCTTGATACCTTTGATATCGAGGGAACTGGAAACGCCCCCTCTTCTGATAGCCCTATTGAAAAGGTATGGGATATGGCGAGATACGTCGTAGCGTTCGAGCAGTGGGTAAAGGAAGAACAGATCGGCCTGATCGCCTCCCATTATGACGGACTGGCGACAGGAAAGGCAGGTGTGCTGGACAGTATGCTGATCCCGGCCTTCTCCATGCTCATCAAACAGGGGGTTGCCTGCGCCGTCGAGGGCGACATAAAAGTGGCCATGGCCATGAGCATTCTGAAGACGATTTCCGGTACCGGCCAGCTGGCGGAGATGTATTCCATTGATTTTAATGAAGATATCGCCATTATCGGACACAGCGGCTCCGGAGATGCGGATATCTCTGACAGAAAGCCAACCATGAAGATCGTGAACGTGTTCCATGGCAAGACTGGCGGCGGCTACCTGACCCAGTTTTATCCTTACACCGGTCCGGTGACCTACCTGGCTATCACGCAGGATGGTGACGGCCATTTCAAATTCGTTGTGGCAGAAGGAATCAATGAGGAGGGCAAAATCCTCTCCTTTGGGGATACCAACATGCGGACTCGCTTTACCTGCGGCGCAAGGGAATTTGTGACCCGCTGGAGCGAGTGCGGGCCGACCCATCACTTTGCGGCAGCGACCGGACGCCATATTGATACCATTTTGAAGGTGGCAAAAATCTTCAACGTGCCGGTGGATGTGGTTACACGGTGACTGAACAGTTACGAGAAGCAAAGCGCGGAGGAATCAGCCGGGTTGATCAGATGCGTGTAGTTTGATATTTCTGCACATAATTCAGGCAATGAAAGAACACGATACACAGAAAGGACGGAAAATAAGATGAAAGTTTTAGATTCAGCATTTATGAAGGGTTTTATGCGCATGGCGGATGATGGCTGGCAGCAGGGCTGGCACGAGCGCAACGGTGGCAACCTGACCTACCGCATGAAGCCGGAGGAGGCAGAGGCGGTTCGGGACGATCTGTCTTTTGACGGCGAGTGGAAAGAAATCGGTACCAGTGTACCGGGACTGGCCGGTGAATTCTTTGTGGCTACCGGATCCGGGAAATATTTTCGCAATGTGATGAGCGCTCCGGAGGACTCCTGCGCCATCTGCGAGATTGACGGCAAAGGCGAACAGTACCGGGTGGTCTGGGGGCTGATAAACGGCGGACGCCCCACCAGCGAATTTCCGTCCCATCTGATGAATCATGAGGTCAAGAAAGCGGCCACCAATGGCGCACACCGGGTCATTTATCATGCGCATCCGGCAAATGTGATCGCACTGACCTTTGTACTTCCGCTGACCGACGAGGCGTTTACCCGTGAACTGTGGGAGATGGCGACCGAATGCCCGGTCGTGTTTCCGGACGGCATCGGTGTGGTGCCGTGGATGGTGCCGGGCGGACGGGATATCGCCGTAGCGACATCAGAGCTGATGAAACAGTACGATGTGGCAATCTGGGCGCATCACGGAATGTTCTGCTCCGGGGAGGATTTTGACCTGACCTTCGGTCTGATGCATACCGTGGAGAAGTCTGCTGAAATTCTGGTAAAGGTCTATTCCATGACCGGCGGGAAAAAGCGCCAGACCATCCAGCCGGATGAGTTCCGGGCGCTTGCGAAGGATTTCAAAGTGACGCTGCCGGAGAAGTTTCTTTATTGACGATCCTTTACCCGCCGGAGCATGATTAGCTTTACTTCGAGCATTTCCAGCATAACATCAAGTTTTAAAACACCATTCTTTGTTTCTGCCGTGTATTTGGTGATGGAGGGGCGTGAATGTCCCTCCAGATTATCAAGTTCATCCGCTTCCAGTTCTACCGCCCCCATAGAGACCCAGTGATCAAACGCACTGCCGGCTTTTCGGCCGATTGAGATTTCACGAATCGCGTAGCTGCCTTCCGGAAGGTCAGTCAGGCTTATGTCTGTGTCCATGGACTGTTCCGGAGAAAAAGGCGTATAGCGGTCGGTGAAGGTCATGTCAAAGCGCTCACCAAGTGCATACAGATGGGAAAAATGCCGGTAATTATACAATATAATCTGAAATTCTTCACAGGAAGCATCTTGAGCTTCATCCCTGGAAGCTTTACCGGCTGCGCCCGGATGCATGATGCCCGAAATCTGACCAATATGCCCCTTCGTAGCGTACCAGCCGGGTCCCTGACCGATGCAGAGATTGCCCAGATGTCGCAGAAGCGTCAGAGCGTAAAAAGAGGCTTTGGGAATTCCGTTTTTGGTAAAGAGACCGAGACCGCCAAAAAATAGCTCAGAAGGGATCGCAGATTCTCCCGTCCAGTCGGAAAGGGACCAGTAGCAGAAGCTATCGAGAGCATCCATATTTTCAAGAATTCCCTTGACCAGATAACAGGATTTAAAGCAGGTGTCATTCAGCCAGTCCTGATGGCTTGGGGTGTTGTTCCACTCGGTCAGATAGACCGGATATTTTTTGCTGCGTATTTTCCCGGAACGGCTGCGGCGGGTCAGATCATGACGCACC
This sequence comes from Lachnospiraceae bacterium, assembly GCA_021199655.1. GTDB lineage: Bacteria > Bacillota > Clostridia > Lachnospirales > Lachnospiraceae > Choladousia. The sequence continues at coordinate 23,053 of JAJQHQ010000107.1, forward strand.
TGCTGTACAAAATCGGAGAGCCCGTCCGGACTTTCGCCAAGCGTCATGGAATTTGCAAAGCCAAACAGATCCATGGCTGCGTAGCTGTTTCTTTGCTGTACGGTATCGTAGTAGTGAAAGCTCAGAAAATCCGGCGCGCAGCCGTTTTTTTCGCACCAGTCCAGAAACGTGGTATACCAGTGATCTTCGCCAACGATATAGTAAGTGGAAGGGGCTCCAAGGCATAAGTGCGGGTCACATTTTTTTACGCTGTTCCAGGTCGCACGGTAAAATTCATAAAAAGCTTCAGCCGAAGAAAAGCCAAACATATTGATCGGCGTGTCAGGTAAACTCCAGGGTGTAAAAAGCCAGGACCGGACGGCAGCAGATCCATAGCGTGCCAGAATATGATTGATGAAAGCCTCTACCAGTTCACACCATTCGCTTAGAGAACGTGGCTCGCTGGTGCAGTAATTGACAAACTTTTTCTGCGGGGTTTTGGCCATGGTTTCCGGCATGAAGCTGAATTCAATGACAGGCTTTAAACCCGTTTCGCAAAGAAAATCGAGCAGCTCATCTATAAAGAGAAAGCTGAAAGAAAGCTTTCCGTCTGTTCCGCGGCTGACAAGACGCATATCATCCGAGAGAATCCCGTGAAAACGGATATATTCAAAACCAATCTCGCGCTGCATACGGCGTACCATTTCCTGAATATTGGAAAACAGAAGATCCCTGGCACTTCCGCCCGGCATAATTTTCCTCCAGTTGTGAGTAAGAGGAGTACCATCGGCGGATGCGCTGCACTGGATCGAAACAGAGGAAATCTGTTCCGGCAGATGCGGGGCGGCGGGGGAATCCAGATACTTTTTCAGCCCGGCTATGTAATCATGCTGCTCCGGCTCAGACATCGTATTTTCCGGTGCTTTGTTGACGCGGGTCTGACGGCGCCAGGCGCTGGGGAGCATCTGGTAACGTTTCTTAAAGGCCTGCGCGAACGAGTGGCTGTTCGGGAAACCGCTGTTCGCGGAAACCAGCTCAATATTGTGATCAGTCTGCGTTAATTCCGTGACGGCATGATTGATACGGATCTCAGTGAGATAGTTGAGGAAGGTCATGCCATAATGCTGTTCAAAAAACCGGGACAGATAGGGCGCGGACAGATGAATTTCGTCAGCGAGACGTGTCAGCGTGAAATTTTCCATATAGTGCTCATTGATGATCCGGTTGATAGAGGACATCCGATCCGCATAGCGGTGAAGCTTCTGGTTCTGCGCATTGGTGTCGTCCAGACGAAAGTGATTATACAGCACATCCATCAGATCATAGGTGATCGACCAGTTCCGGAGCTCATATCCGGACTGCATTTCCGCATTGTTTTTTACGAGACGTGCGATCAGACGGCGGATGGCGTCAAAGGCAGGAAGCTGCCCCTGACGGGAGGAATCGCAGAAAAAGCTCGGCCGGAATGGGTGCGGCAGCGTATTTTCAAACAGGGTCTGGTCAAACTGTACGCTGATCAGCACACACTCAGAACCACGAAGAGAGTGCGGTGTGTGGCAGTCAAAAGCAATCACATCATCTGCCTGCAAATGAGAAATCTGCTGCGCAGCTGTCGCTGTGCAGGAACCGCTTAAGATCAGTATAACCTCGAAGAAATCGTGGATGTGCGGCTCAATTTCCCCGATCTTCTGCAGGCTGCAGCGCATCGGGGCGTTTGCGGTAAAATTCAGGATTTCATATTTCTGGCGCATATGGAGGGTCCTTCCTGCCGTGTGACAACTGATCTGAAACTGTTTTGGTATCAGTTCAATACAGTGCTTCATACCTGTTGCAAAGCACGTATGAAAATGTATATTACACGGATATACTTTTTCCTTGAATTATAGTCTAAACAGGATAAAAATACAAGCTTTTCCAAACATGATTCGGGCGAAAAAAGATAAAAATCAAAGGTTAAAAATAAAAGAAAGAGAAATATTTTATTTTTATTTGACACAGGTTTGAGATTTTCAAAAGACGAAATAAGCCCAAAAAGACAAAAACTTTGGGAAATATGAACAAAAATCAGAGTGAAAATTCGGGATAAATACACAAAATATCTATTTTTTAATCAAAAAATTCAAAATCAGCTCCATTGAACGGAGTTTTCATGAAAAAATTTTGGATTTTCATAAAAATCAAAGGAAAACTGAACAATCTCAGACCTGTGAAGAATCGTACGCTTTTCTTAAAATACAGATATTCAAAGCCGCTGTTCAGGATACAAAGCCTTCAGCCGGACAGATGGCAGAAAAAAGTGATTTATGAAATGCGTATGATCTTGTGAGGTGAGGATATGGCAGAGCCGATACTCGAAATGAAACAGATTACCAAGTATTTTGGTACAACAGTCGCGCTGAAGAGCGTAGATTTTACCGTATATCCGGGGGAAGTGCGCGGGCTGATCGGTGAGAACGGATCCGGAAAGTCGACAATCTCGTCTATCGCGGCCGGGATGCAGAAAGCCAGCGGCGGTGAGATGTTTTTCCATGGGAAGTCCTGGGCGCCGGAATCCATGATCGACGCGCTGGGGCACGGCATTGGCATGATCGTGCAGGAGAGCGGCACGATTCAGGGTATCTCTGTGGCGGAGAACCTGTTTCTGGGTGAGACGAAGCAGTTTCAGAATGCTTTCGGGCTGGTGAATCGCAAACGTATGAATGAAGCCGCGGACGCTGCGCTCAACGCGATCGGAATTACAGATGTACGGGGTGCGATGCCGATGGCGGCAATTGATTTCCAGACGCGTAAGCTGGTCGAGATCGCGAAGGTCGTGATGAAGAATCCGGATATTCTGGTCGTTGATGAGACGACCACGGCTCTCTCGCAGGACGGCAGAAAGATTCTTTACGATGTGGTCAGGCAGTTTAAAGAAAATGGGAAATCCGTCATTTTTATCTCACATGATCTGGACGAGGTCATGGAGGTCTGCGATGAACTGACAGTATTAAGAGATGGCGTGATGGCCGCGACTCTCTCGAAAAAGGATTTTGACGCGGATGTGGTCAAGCAGTACATGGTCGGACGTGAGATACAGGGAGACTATTACCGCAGCGATTATGACACGCCGGTTTCGGATGAAGTGGTGCTGGAACTAAAAGATGGCTGTGCGGCCGATCTGAACCATCTGAACCTGCAGCTGCATAAAGGAGAAATTCTCGGCATCGGCGGCCTGTCGCACTGCGGGATGCATACGCTGGGAAAGGTACTTTTTGGGGCGGATGCACTGAAACAGGGAACCGTGATGGCGGGAGGCACACAGGTAAAGGATGAAAGCACGGCCATGAACCTGAGAATCGGCTACGTGAGCAAAGACCGTGATACGGAATCGCTGAACCTGAACGCGTCTATCGGTGACAATATCGCAATCGCCGGTCTGGACCAGTTTGCGGTAAACAGGCACCTGATCTTACGAAGCAAAGAGAAAGAATATGTGAACCGGCAGATTGAGAACCTTTCCATAAAATGCTTTGACGGGGAGCAGGAGGTCAGCCAGCTTTCCGGCGGCAACAAACAGAAAGTCGTGTTCGGCAAATGGGTAGGACGCAACAGCGACATCCTGATCCTGGACTGTCCGACCAGAGGCGTGGATATCGGCGTTAAGCAGTTCATGTACCAGATGATGTACCGGATGCGGATGGAAGGAAAATCGATTCTGCTGATTTCTGAGGAACTGTCCGAACTGATCGGTATGAGTGACCGCCTGATCATCATGAAAGACGGTGCGATATCCGGGGAATTCGCCCGGAGCCGTGACCTGACCGACAGCAAAGTCATCGATTACATGATATGATGATACAAGGGACAAAAGGTCAGGAATGGAACGCTTGCGTTCCTATTCATGACCTTGGGGACCGCAACAACATGAGGAAGTAGCCATTTGGGACAATATATTGGCCAAAATGAGCGGATTCCGAATGTTGTTAGGATTTCGAGAGCACGAAGTGCGGAGAAATCCGTAGTATCATATCTGTTTAGTGCTTGAATTATGATTCAAGTGAGGAGGAGATAGAAATGAAACAGGAAAAAGCTTTGAAGGCACCTTCTCAGGCAAAGGTTCTGATGAAACGCAGGATTTTAAATCTGGTTCCGATCATCGGTCTGCTGGTATTGATCGCGGTGTATGTATTTGTCGGGTACTGGGAGGACATCCGCTTTGATAAAGGCATTCAGGCAATTATTAATTCCAGCGTGGTGTGCGCGGTCGTAGCGACCGGAGCAATTTTCATTTACACACTGGGTTCGTTTGATATCAGCCTGGGAGCTGCGACGCTGGTGAGCGCAATGATCGGTGCGATGGCTTACAACGCTACGGGATCCATTGTGGTAATGATGCTGGTATGTATCCTGGTGGCGGTCGGCATCGAACTGATCAGCTCATTGCTGGCTGCGTTTCTGGATCTGCCGGTCTTTATCACGACCGTCGCCATGATGTCCATCCTGAACGCATTTGCGCTGGTGCTCATACAGATCAACGGGACGGGCGATTCCATCAGCATCCCGTCAGAAGCGGTGGATCCGTTTGACAACATGGCGTTTAAGCTGGCGGTACTGATCCTGTATCTGATCTTCGCGGTGTTTATGTTCAACTATACGAAGATTGGCCGCTCACAGAAGTTCCTTGGCGGGAATTCCCTGTGCGCAAAGCTGACCGGTATTTCAATGAAAAAAATGGCGATCGTCGCGTTTGTCCTCTGCGGTGTGGGGATCGGGCTCGGGGCAATCCTGACGGTAACGTATGCGCCGACCGTTTCCAGAAATACGGCTTCCGGCGTCGGAATGAATGTGATTCTGGCCATTGTGTTTGGCGGAATGCCGGTGTCCGGCGGCGCGAAATCCAAAATCAGTGCGGCGGTCATCGGGGCCATCTCGATTTCCGTGTTGGATCAGATCATGTCCATCCTGCAGCTGGGTTCCGGAGTCGGGCAGATGGTAAAAGCAGTGATTTTCCTGGCGGTGGTTGTACTGACATCACTTGGGTACCGTCAGAAAATGCTGGCAAGGTAAATATAAACATTTGCTTCTGCAAAAAAGTATCCGGTCTGCCATTGGGATTGCCGGGGAAGGCTGTAAATGAATCCGGTTTCTGCGGCCTGACAGCCGTAAAACATACATATCCAGTAACTGTTCATCTTCAGAACAAAGGCATGTGCGGCCGGTTGTCCTGAATCAGGTATTAACGAAAAGGAGAAAGAACCATGAAAAATTTTAAGAAAGTTGCAGCAGTGGCTCTGTCGCTCAGCATGGCGTTTTCATTTGCACCTTCAGCAAGTGCGGCAAAGTCGACAAAGATTGGCGTACTGGTGTCGGATACGACTTCCGGCGAGGCGCTTGGATTCCGCTCGTATTATGAAGACTATATTGAAGAACAGTACGATGTCACCTTTATTTATTCGGATCAGCTGGAAGACGCGGCTGGTGAGAAGGACGCCATCGACTCTATGATCGCACAGAACTGCAAGGCTATCATTTCATTTTCATCCTTTGACCGCCCTGCCCAGATTGAGCAGTGCGAGGAGGAAGGCGTGTACTACGCAGTCGCGACCGGTACTCTGACGGATGAGCAGTATGAGACTTACAAGGAATACGAATACTATGTCGGCGCTATCGGACCGGACAACGATACCGAGTTCCAGACCGGCTATGATATGGCAAAATATTATCTGGATCAGGGTATGACGAACTTTGGCATCTTCACCGGTGCGGTTCCGTATTACACGGAAATGCACATTTACCGCGTGGCCGGAATGCTGACCGCGATGGTTGAGGCAGGCGGAGACGACGCGAATTACAATGGCGCAACCGACAAGGACTCCATTGTGGCTCAGATCTACGCGGATGGCTGCGCAATCTCGACCGGTTCTATCGGCACCGTCAATCTGCTGAGCGTTGTGGAGGGCTACACCATGGATGACGCGTGGTATGCATCCTGTGAGGCGGCAGTAAACGCGGAAGGACTGGAGGCATTTCTCGCAGTCGGCAACGGCGCGGATTTCTTTGCGGCATCCAAGCCGGACAGCGTGAAGATCGCTACCGTGGATTCTTATGTGGATTCTCTGGGTGAGGCCATGAGTGCGGGCTCTGTTGATTATCTGGCAGGAAAATTCAATTCCAGCATTGGACCGATCTTTATCGCGGTGATGCGTGCAATCGACGGCAATCCGCTCCGCACGGACGAAGGATACGCGCTTGCGCTTGGCCAGGGATACTGGGTAGCGACCAGCTACGAAGACTTCCAGACCTATCAGAGCGGCGACAGTGTAGAGTCTCCGGCTTACACGAAAGACATCCTTGACCAGTATCTGGAAGCAGATTATGCGGCATTTGCGGAATTCGTAGGCGCCTACACTTACGATGATATTACAAATGTAGGGTAATACGATTCCATGTTTATGTTCCTCTTTATTATTTCCTTCTGCCGGTAATCCATCCGGCAGAAGGTTTCACAGAAACAGCAGGTGGTTGGATATGAAGAATAATTTGAAACGAATCATGGGAACGATTGCCATTCCGCTCATCGCTTTTGTGGTGTGTCAGATCCTCTGCACCGCAGGAGGCGTGAAGTATTTTGCCAATGCGTTCAGCTGGAAAGTGTTTGTGCGGGCATCTGCGACCGTGATGCTTACAACATTTGCCCTGCATATCAATCTGAATTCCGGAAGGTTTGATTTTTCCCTCGGGGCAATCAGTCTGTTATCCTCAGTCATCAGCGCGCAGATCTGTATTGCGGCAGGGTTGCCTGTCTGGATCATGCTGCTGGTTTCCATACTGGCGGGATTTGTCCTTGGTGTGATTTCAGGCATCGTGTATGTGGTGCTTCGGCTGCCTGCGATTATCGTCTCTCTGGGAGTTACGCTGTTTTATGAAGGCTTTGCCTATGTCATCACAGACGGCTACGGCGTGTCGTTTGTGACGAATGCCGGATATACCTCGGTTGGAACCATACCGTTTTACTTTGCAGTGATCGTCATCGGACTGGCATTTATGATCGTTGTTTTTGACTTCAGCCGTTTCGGGTATGACCATAAGGCACTGATGTACGGTCAGAAGATATCCGTAAATACGGGTATCAAAGAGATTCCGAATGCCATCCTCACCTATGGGATTGCCGGAATGTTCATGGGAGTGGTCGGATTTATTTCCGCGACTAACAATGGGACGATCCAGATGTCTTTGAATTTCGGCTCGATCAGCGTAATGTTTACCGCATTCTTTCCAATGTTTGCGGGCGGATTTATCGGACGTTTTTCGAATGACAAACTGGGATACCTGCTCGGCGCGGTGACTTCCGCATTCGTCAGCCTGATGTACAGCCGGCTGAATGTGGATTCCTCCATTCAGCAGATTGTTACGGCGCTGATCCTGGTTGGCTTTGTCATTTTCCTGAGCAACGAGTACAAAATTACAACATTTTTTACCGGACAAAGGGCGGAGCGCAGAACTGCGTAGAGGAGGCATAAATGGTAGATTTAAGGAAAGCCCCATTTTTTCTGGACAATTCGGATGTGATGTGGATAGAAGAGACGCTTTCTTCTATGACACTGGAGGAAAAGGCGGGGCAGGTGTTCTGCCCGATGGGATTTACCAGCGATGAAAATGTCCTGCGCCATCTGGTGTGTGACGTTGGCATTGGCGGCCTGATGTACCGGGCTGATTCCGCTGCAAATATCCGGAAGACGCATGAGACGATCCAGAAGCTTGCGAGAATCCCGCTTCTGCTTGCTGCGAATACAGAGGCCGGGGGCGACGGTCTGGCCTTCGAAGGAACTTCATTCGGACAGCCGATGGCGGTGGCAGCGACGGATGATCCGGAAAATGCGTATCACATGGGCTATGTGGCGGCAAAAGAGGGCGCTGCGCTGGGACTGAACTGGAGCTTCGCGCCGATTGTCGATATTGACATGGAATTCCACAACCCGATCACGAATGTGCGCACCTTTGGCAGTGATCCGGACCGCGTCATTGCAAATGCTTCCCGGTATATGGATGGAGCGAAGGAGAATGGTGTGGCGGTTGCCATCAAGCATTTTCCGGGAGACGGCGTGGATGAGCGGGATCAACATATCCTGACCAGTGTGAATTCCCTGTCTGTGGAAGACTGGGATAAAAACTATGGAAAAGTTTATGCAGAACTGATCGCAAAAGGCGCACAGACCGTCATGGCGGGGCACATCGCGCAGCCCGCATACGTGGCAGCGCTCAAACCGGATGCCACTTATGAAGAAAAAATGCTTCCGGCGAGCCTGAACCCGGTGCTTCTGACCGGATTGCTTCGGGGGAAGTTAGGCTTTAATGGCCTGATCTGTACGGATTCGACGCCAATGGTCGGCTTTACGACCGCGATGCCCAGAGAAAAGGCGATCCCATCAGCGATAGCAGCGGGCGCGGATATGATCTTGTTTAACAAGGATCTGGAAGAGGATTTTGGCTTCCTGATGGCCGGCCTGAAAAATGGCATCCTGACCGAGGCAAGGCTGGACGAGGCAGTCACACGCATTCTCGGAACAAAAGCCGCGCTGGGTCTGCATAAAAAGAAATCAGATGGTACTTTGGTGCCCGGCGAAGCGCGGCTGAGTGAGGTTGGCTGCGCGGAGCACAGAGCCTGGGCAAAGGAAGTGGCAGAGAAATCCATCACACTCGTGCGGGATAAGCAGGACCTCCTGCCGATATCTCCGGCAAAATACAGGCGTGTGTATCTGAATGTGATTCAGAAAGACATGAGCCCGGAAAATCCGGTCGTGGTGCGCTGGAGGGAACTGTTTGAAAAGGAAGGTTTTGAGGTTACCGTGCGTGACCGCCGGGTCGGCATTACGGTGCAGGATTTCATGACCGATCAGCTATCCCCGGAAAAAGCTGCCCTGATGCATGAGATGTATCGGAGCGTAGGCGAGGCCAGGGAAGCCTACGATCTTTACGTATACATCTGCAATATGGAAAACGCGTCGAACAATACGACCCTGAGGCTGAACTGGAACGTTGCCTTTGGTCTGGGCGACGACGCGCCCTGGCTGGTGCAGGAGGTGCCGGTGATGATGATCAGTACCGCGTATCCCTATCATCTGTTCGACGCGCCGATGGTGAAAACCTACATCAACGCCTACAGCACACGGCCGGATTTCTGCGAAGCTGTGATGGAGCGGATCATGGGGCGGGCCGAATTTACCGGGAAAAGTCCGGTGGATCCGTTTTGTGGGAAGGACTATATATAGGAACCGATTAATGTCGTTTCCTGGAAAAAAACATGCTGTGTCAGAGAACATTTTTAAGGACTGAAACTGCAGCATCTGAAGCTGCGGAAATGAGGTATATTTTGGATAATAAAAGCTGTGTACGGAATAATGATGTCTTCTTAGAGAAAGCGAAAGCCCTGTTTCCAAAGCTTCGGAAGACGGAGGTGTTTCCGGTCGGGAATTCCAGTGAAAGCCTGAAAACAGAAATCTTTTCCAAAACAGACGTTACCAGGCCGCTTGGAACAGGGGAAAGTCTTTTGCTTGATTTCGGTGCCCACCAGGTCGGCTATCTTACTTTGAAGCTGGGATATACGGGCAGCCACCCGGATGCGCCGGTTTGGCTGCGGGTGCGTTACGCTGAGCGGCTGCAGGAACTGAAAGAAGATGTGAATGCCTATCACGGATGGATTTCCAAAGGATGGATTCAATCGGAAGAACTGCATGTTGATATCCTGCCGGCAGTCATAAAAATGCCGAGACGCTATGCGTTTCGGTACGTCCTGATAGAAGTGCTGGATGTCAGCAGCAAGTTCCAGCTGACGGTTGATGAGGTGTCCTGTACAGCGGTAAGCAGTGCGGAAGATGACCGGCTGCAGCCGTTTGACAACGGGTCGCCAGAGGACGCAGCACTGGACCGGATTGCCTGCCGCACCCTGCACGAGTGCATGCAGACAGTCTTTGAAGACGGCCCGAAGCGTGACAGGCGTCTGTGGATCGGCGACCTTCGTCTGCAGGCTTTGGCCAATTATGAAACTTACCGGCAGAATGATATGGTAAAATCCTGCCTATACCTGTTTGCCGGATCCACGCTTGCTGACGGACGCGTGAGCGCATGTATCTTTTTAGAACCGCAGATCGAGGCGGACGATACGGCGATGTTTGATTATTCGCTGTTTTTCATCGCGACGCTTCGGGATTATTATGCGGCGACGGGCGATCAGGAGACCGTGCGTGAACTGTATCCGACTGCACTGAAGCAGTGGCAGCTGGCACAGACGAATTTTGACGAAGCCGGTGTGATTCGCGATTCGGATGTGATGGGCTGGTGTTTTGTTGACTGGGATCTGCATCTGAATAAACAGGCATCCGCGCAGGGAATTTATCTTTACTGTTCGCGGGCGCTTCTTGAACTGACCAGGGCACTTGAGGAAAATATCGGGCAGGAAAGCGAACAATGTGATCAGTCTGGTTGCCTGAAATTAACATTGGAGAATTTGCAGCGACTTATAGATAATCTGGAAGCAGACCTGGAGAAAAAAACGAAAGCGGCACAGGCGTATTTTTACGATCGTACATCCGGCGTCATGGTAAGCGGAGTTTCGCGCCAGATTTCCTACGCAAGTCAGGCGTGGATGGTGCTTGGAGGCGCAGCGGATGCTGCGGTACTGGAAAATATAGAGCAGATTCCCGAGGCTCATAAAATGGTCACGCCGTATATGTATCACCATTATATTGAAGCACTTATATGTGCGGGAAAGAAGACGAAAGCGCTTGATCTGCTCCGAAACTACTGGGGCGGTATGGTGAATGAAGGCGCAGATACGTTCTGGGAGCTTTATAATCCGGAAAATCCGCAGGAATCCCCCTATGGCGGCAGCATTGTAAACAGCTACTGCCACGCATGGAGCTGTGGCCCGGCATATTTCCTGAGGAAATATGCGCATGACTGATCCTGCGGCTAAATGGAGAATACCTGAAGCAAGCAGGGATCACTTTATCGACTACCACATGGTCGGCAGAGAGATTGACATGTTTACGAATGTGAGAAGCCTCACTTTCCGCCTTTTTACGGGAAAAGAAGAGGCAGAAAACCACTGCAATCCACAATTCTGATCAGCATGAAGAGCATGACGGATTTGTTGGAAACATGAATATATTTCTGCGGTACGTAGCTTCCCCAGAAGCTCGATATTTGAGGTGATGATGGAACTGCTGCCGCCTGCTGAAAGTGTTTGGAATATCAGGAGCAGAAGATAAGATATCGCAAGATTAAGAAAACCCAAATCTGCGCATATCCTCTGGAAGCGGAGAGCGGAATTCCATGATTTCTCCGGTAATCGGATGGGGAAATTTTAAGCGGCACGCATGAAGCGCCTGACGTGAAATCCCGTGGATATCCTCCGGTACGCGGACGCCGGGGACCAGGACCGCTTTTTGCGTGCCCTGAAATCCCAAAATCAGCGAGGCAGGCAGTTCCATATTTGCCTGCACGGCAGCATGGCGGCATTTCGGATGATACAGGTAGTCGCCGGCAAGCGGATGTCCAAGATAAGCCATATGCACACGAATCTGATGGGTACGGCCGGTTTCCAGAAGGATGGAGACCAGGCTGTAGCCATTTTTTGCTTCCAACACATGGTAATGCGTGACGGCGCGTTCGCCATGCTCAAAATCAACACAACGTTCAATAGAACGCTCAGACAATGGGCAAACGGCTTCTGTTTCCGGAGTCTGCTGGAAGTGAAAACAGTCTGTTTTTCGCGGCTGCTTACGCGAGATCGGGGCATCGACCGTGCCGGATTCCGGAGAGGACATGCCGCAGACGACAGCGAGGTATTCCCGTTCCATGAAATTCATATAAGACCCGGTTTTACTTTGAAAAGTCTCACATTTTCTGAAATCACTGTCATCTCTCTTTGTCATGGCGCCCAGAATACTGGCGCTGACTGAATGCTTTGCGATGACAGTCAGCCCGGAGGTGTCGCGGTCGAGACGGTTGGTGCAACGGAAGACGAATCCGCCGCAGTCTTTGTAGTGGTACATGACTGCGTTCGCCAGCGAATAATAATAATTGTCTCTTGAGGGATGCATGGGAAGACCGGCGGGTTTATCGACCACCAGAATATCCTCATCCTCGTACAGGATGGTAATAGGGAGCGCAGTCGCCGGAATCCGTTCAGAAGAGGCGTTTTCCAAAATACGGATCTGAAGCATATCCCCGGTCAGGAGTCGTTGATTCAGGCGGCAGGCTTTTCCGTTGATCTGTGTGCTGCCATTTCTGCTTTTCAGCTCTGCAAGATTCTGCCGGGAATAAGACCTGCGCCGGAGAAACTGCTCAACGCGGATATCGGCATCTTCTGCCTGAATTTGGTAAGTGATCGTACGCTCCATGTTTGTATTTGTTATCCCTTTCTTTACTATCTGGTATTGCCTTATTAAATCTTCCACCAGTCTCGCAGCCAGCTGGATGAATTTTTGGATTGCAATGGTGCAAGTTCAGGGTTGATAAAATTCTGTGATCGCCTCCAATTGCTGTTTCACAAGAAAATTATCAATTGCCCATTCTGTGAAATCTTTAAGAAACAGGGTGCCGTCTTTACATACAGGGCAGACACGCAGCTCCTGTATTTTTTCATTATAACGGAATGCAACATAGTACACGCGGTTCCGGGCGTAGGTGCGGGCTTCCACGGAGCCGTGATCCGTCTGGATCAGTGTCGTCTGCTCACAGATGGAGAGAAATTCTTCCATACTGATCTGCAGGGCAGACGCAAGCTTTGCGATGATGGAGGCTTTACAGTTTCCGGCGGATGTCTTGCCGTTTACAAGGTCACTTACTGTGCTGTATGGGACGCCGGACTCTTTTGAAAGCTGATAAATGGTCAGATTGCGGTTCTGCAGATATTCCTTCAGCATTTTTGAAACACTCCTTTTTTCTGATTATAACGGCTCACCGCAATGTTCACCGTGGCCGCCGCAGTTTTCCCCATGATGTCCGCCCTCATGGTGACTGCAATGAACATTCGGATTGTAAGCGAGTGTTCCGGCAAGCAGTGCTTCCACCGCGGCATCCGCATCACCGGTCACACCGCCGTACAGCTGGATACCGGCTGATGCGAGCGCATTCTGCGCGCCGCCACCGATGCCGCCGCAGATCAGAACGTCTGTCTGGATCGCATTCAGGACTTCCGCCAGTGCGCCATGTCCCTGACCGTTTGTGCTGACGACTTCCGAAGATACGATCTTTCCGTCTTCGGTGTCGTATACCTTGAACTGTTCCGTATGTCCAAAGTGCTGAAAAATCTGTCCGTTTTCGTAAGTAACTGCAATTCTCATAATCGTTGCTCCTTTCGATTTCTGATACATCTGATTAAGCTTAAGTTTATAGCATTCGTCTATACCGCAGGAGCGGTTCTGACCGTTGCAGAGACGGTACTCGCCGCCTTCGATTTTCAGAGGGCGGCCGTCTACCAGCACATCCGCCAGCTTTTTGCGGGCGGAATCATATATCTTCTGTACTGTAGTCCGCGCGACCTGCATCCGTCGGCAGCATTGCTCCTGCGACAGGCCTTCCTTGTCGATCAGGCGGATGGTTTCGTACTCATCCACAGTCAGGATGATCGCTTCGCTGTCTGGCCTGTCATTTTCTATATTTTCTATATTTCCCGCCGGGATAAATTCCAGCGTCTGTGGGAACTGGCAGATCATTCGGCATTTGACTGGTCTTGACATTCCGTTACCTCTTTTTCTTGCGGCTGTGTGATTACGGTGCCATAATACGCCGGTTTATGTCATATGTCAAGAATAATTATTTCAAAAAAACTGTAACAAAACAGGCGGTTTTGTGGTCTAATAAGTGTAACTGATGAGATGATAATTGACCGGTAATTATCCCTGAAAAATCAAATACCCGCTGTAAGCACGGCTGCCTGGCTCGTTGCTCGTGGGAATAACAGACTTTGCAAGTAAACGGAAGAGGGGAATGAAAACGAATGAATTTGCTGGTAAGGAAGGCTAAAAAGGGCGATAAGGCCGCGTTTACACAGCTGATGGAAGAGCAGGGGCCGTCTCTTTACAAGATTGCCAAAGCAATTCTGAAGAACGACGACGATGTGGCAGACGCCATGCAGGAGACGGCTCTTAGCTGCTGGGAAAAGCTGGGAACGCTGAAAAATGACAACCTCTTTAAGACCTGGCTGACAAGGATCCTGATCAATCACTGCAACTCCATTTATCGCGCCCGCGGGCAGCTGTTGAGCGAGGAACAATGGCAGGAAGCTGATTCTCTGGAGAATGGTTATGAACGCGCGGAATGGGCTGATTTTTTAAATGTCCTGGACGAAAAGTACCGGATCGTGGTGATGCTCTTTTATGTGGAAGGATTTAAGACAAAAGAAATTGCTCAGATTCTGGAACTCAGTGAAGGCACGGTGCGCGTCCGGCTCACAAGAGCGCGGGAGATGATGCGGCAGCATTATGAGACTGACGGTATTGATAAAGAGCCGCAGAGTGTCTCATCCGGGCGGATTAACAGGAAAGGAGAAATTTATGGACAGATTTGAGAATATGATGCAGACAATTGCAAACGATAATACAGTGCCGGAACGGGTATGGGCAAAGTATACCGACACTCTGCGAAATCTTCCGGAGAAAAAAATGACGGATACGGCATCCGTTTATGCAGGAACCGCTCGAAAGACAAAGCCGCTGCGTCATCTGAAATATGCAGCTGTATTGGCGGCATCCCTCTGCCTGGTTGCCGGAACCGCATATGCGGCAACCAGAAGCGGTCTTTCCGACTATCTGTCCGGTTTCATAGGACAGTCAGATGTAGAGGAAGGGCTCCTGGGCGAACCGGACGAAGTAACCGTACAGCAGGAAGAAACAGGTTCTTATGGAGATCTGTGGAAGATTACAGATACCTGGTATGATGGGGCAAAGGTTTATTTTTACGCGGAAACGCCGGAATCCATCCTGGAAGATGGAAAATTGAAGGTCACATACAAGGATCATATGACTGTGAATGGAGTTGATCATCTGCTGAACTGCGAGGAACAGTCGGACGGAACGTATCTCTGCTGGGTGGATGTCAGTGACTTGGAAGATACGGAAACGCTGGAGCTTTCTGTCCGGCTGAAATTACTGCAAAATCAATACGACTGGGCCGGATATGATCTTACTACAGACAACGAGAGCGGATATGATTATGCGGCAGACGTAACGGTTCTGGAGGAACAGACACTGACCTTTACGATAGAAGGGGAATCCGTTGTAAGAAAAGGTACGCTGGAAACAGTTGATCTCGAACAGGCAGAAGGGATAGAGGCTGAAGGAGATGTGAAAATTACGGAGGCTACACTTTCGCCATCCACACTCACACTTCATTTTACCTACCGCTTAAGCGGGGAGGATGCCGAAGAACTATTGAACCTTCCTACAATGCGGGGCGCATTGTTCTACATCGAGGATGAATCCGGCAATCAGATCAGCACCTCCAGCGGAAGTCTGGCCACTCTGATCTCCGAAGCCTACACAGATGAGGATGGAAAGCTGTGCCTGGATTTTGAATTAAGCGGCTCGCCGGGTACCTGGGTCGAGGGGCAGCCATCTCTGGATACCGAGACCTCTTCTTTGACGATCATTCCTTATGAAGCGGACTGGGATGAAGAAGGAAAGCTCATGCCGGATACGGACCGGGAACTTGGATGGGGAAGCTTTACGGTGTCATTTGAATAAAGCGGGATTGCGTAAAGAGTTTTCCGGCTTATAAATAAAAGCCGCCATCAGAGCCGCAATCAGCGCGACCACTATCATGATAGAATTTGCTATCATAACCGCACTTAGAGCGGAATGAGTGGCTGGAGGCTGTAACAGATGATGTATATGGGAAATTAAAGTAACATTGTTGAATGCGATAAAGCATGCTGAAATGATTATGAGAGCAGAAATAAGGCGGTCTGTAAGTGTAAAATTTGCAGGCCGCTTTTATTTTATGCGCAGGGCCGGGCAAGGTGTATTGCGGCTAAAGCCGCACCCGTCTCCGCTGCTGCTCCGGTCGTTGCTAAACGCGTGCCACTGGCACGCAGCAACCGCGCAGGCGAGTAGGAGTCAACAAGCCGCCTCCTACTCGATCGCAGAATAACATTTTACAAGCTTGGATATACGGCAGGGTGATGATTTGTGTCTTTTGTGTGAAAAGGTATAAAGATTTCATAAAACGCCTTGACAAATTTTGAAATGGGAAGTAACATACGACAAAACCGACCGTCGGTCTAAATGGAGGATGAAATGAGAGTCGTTAAGGATGCGGCAGAACGCAAGAATGAGATTCTGGATATTGCGGAGCGGTTATTCAATGAAAAAGGGTATTCTCAAACGACTGTTGAGGACATTATGAAGGAATGCAGCATCGCGAAAGGGACGCTTTACTATCATTTCAAGGGAAAAGAAGAAATCCTGTCCGCGATGATCGAGCGGCAGATTGACCGTCAGGAAGAAACCATGCAGAGGATTGCGGAGGCCAAACAACCTTTATATCAGCTTGCAGGAATGTCAGATGAGGTATTGGAAAAAGTATGAGTAAGGCTAAGGAAAAAAGTTCACTGATTTCGGGGGCTATTTATGCTCCCATGATGAAATTTATGCTGCCGGTGATGGCTGCAACGTTTTTAC
>JAJQHQ010000068.1 GCA_021199655.1 Lachnospiraceae bacterium
CTATAAACATTATAACACAAAAAAGGTATCCGTCAATGAGATTTCTGCTTTTCTTGCAGGAAGTCCAGGGCCTTTTTCATGAGCATGCTTACCGCACGCCTTATTTATTATATGCGGAGAAATGAAAAAAATCAACAGAAAATTTGGGAAACGGAGGTGAGAATGAAACAACAGAAAACTCTTGCCGCGTCGCCTTATGCTTCTTATGCTTCCACATAAAAAAAGGGGACTACAACCGAAGATTCTCTGTTTTCTTTCTTCCTGTCATCTGTTATAATCAGAGCATCGGAGATTTTTGAAAGGGGAAGGGCAATGAAATAGCATTCGATTGCACGGAAAGTTGCAGCCGGCCGGCCTGATGCGGCGGATGAAAAGCATCTGAAAGAGATGGCATCCCAAATCCGTCAGAAGCTTGACGCAGAAGATGTCTCACTTCCGGATGTACCCGGAAAGATCCCGGAAAAAGCAGGGCTTAAGACTCCCGGCATGGCTCCTGATCCTTCGGATGCCTGTGTAAAATGCGGCCTGTGTGCAAAAAAATGTCCGGTTGGCGCAATTGATCCTGTAACGATGAAGCCGGATTCTAAAAAATGTATCAGCTGTATGCGATGCATCTTGGTCTGTCCTGTTGAGGCAAAAAGGCTGGGGCGTGCCATTACCAGCCTGGGCGGCGTTGCACTTGGTGTGCTTTGCACAAACAGAAAAGAGTGCGAACTGTTTTTATGACCATATAAATTATAAGGAGGACTTTTCAGAATGGAATTACAAAGTGCTATTGAAGAAAGAAGAAGCATTCGGAACTACGACACTTCAAAAAAAGTAACTGAGGAAGAACTGCGTGTTCTGATTGAAGCTGCGCAGCAGGCGCCGTCCTGGAAAAACAGCCAGACAGGAAGGTATGCGATTGTGTATACGGAGGAAATGAAGGAACAGGTTTTAGATAAATGCCTTCCCCCATTCAACGCGAAAAATGCGGCCGGTGCCGCTGCTCTGATCGTTACCTCATACGTAAAAGATTATTCCGGTTTTGACAAAGAGAATGGCACTCCGGCGAATGAGATTGGCAACGGCTGGGGGATGTATGACCTTGGACTGCAGAATCAGATCCTTATGTTAAAGGCAAAGGAAATGGGCATGGATACTCTGGTGATGGGAATCCGTGATGCGGCAGCTCTTCGTGAGTTATTGAAGATTGACGAATCGCAGGAGATTGCCGCTGTAATCGCACTTGGATACGCTGCCGGAGAGCCACGCCCCAAAGTGCGCAAGACTGTGGATGAAATTGTGAAATTCTATTAAAATGTTCCTTTTTTCGGAGCCGGAAAATTTTTCCACTACTCCGGCACGTATTTAAATGACATCACAAAAAATACGCCGCTCACAGTATTTTTGACCACGGTATGTATTTCTGCATGAAAAAAGCAGCGGAACTGCTGCTCACCACGAAAAAGACAATCAGCGATACCGCGGTCAGCCTGGGTTTCACGAACCGGACACACTTTTACAAGATTTTCCAGAAGCACTACCAGCTTACTCCTGCAGAATACCGGAAACAATTAAAGAAATAAATGCAGGAGGCGAAAAATCGCCTCCCACTGTCCGCTTACTCTATCACAATCGTACTTATGGTTCCGGCCGGGGCAATAAATCGAATAATTTTTCCCTCCATCCGGATTGCGTAGCATTCGTCCCTGTTCCCACGATTTAATACGATCATGGCAATGGTTCCGTCCGGATTTTTGACTGCTGTCGCCTCCACCCGGTCATAGCACCTTGACAAGCCGATCCTGTGTGCTCCCGATTGAATGTATTTTGCAAAATGGCCGATAAAGTCAAATGTCAGCAGTTTTCGATACGTACCATCCTCATTTACGCATACCGGCGCACCAAATCCAAACATCACATGCCGCGGCCCGCCATCCTTATTTACGCAGAGATTCCAGTCCATCCACCGGGTCATGCCATGATTGATATCGCCAATCAGATCATGGGCATAAGCCACTGCGTCATCATACTCAAGTTCCGCAACACTGCTCGCGTTTCCCGCCATATCCATGGCGATTTCGGAATTGCACGGATTTCGCAGAGAGCAGCACTCACTGCTCATCAGCTTCATTGTCGGATACAGTGATTTCACAAGCTCCAGCGCTTCAAAATGATCTCCCGAATACCAGTGGAACGCAATCCCTTCCAGCATGCCAAGTGTCTCATCGTCGATGATTCCTCTGGCGTATTCCACCACACGTTCTTTATTGTGATCCCAGATATAAAGGCCTACCTTATTCGTGAGTCCCTGCTTTTTAAACTCCGGGTAAAGATAATCCTTCAAAAAGCATTTCTGCTCTTCCGCAGTCCATACACAGCTATCCCATGAGGTCGCGGCGATTGTTTCGTTTTGGAGGCTCATCATTGTCACCGGAACGCCCTCTTCCAGATAGGCCAGTACATATTTTGCCAGATACCTTGCCCAATCTCCGTAATGCTCCGGTTTCAGCTTTCCTCCATTGTTTCTTGACGGATGTTCGTAATCAATCGGCGGCATCAGTGCTTCCAGTATACTGTTTCCGCCATATACGCCAGGGTCATTCTTCGGCTTTATGGGCGGCATTTTCCATTGTCTGGGCGGTGACCAGGGGCTGAGCAGAACCGAAATCGGGCTGCTGCTCATTTCCATGATATCCTTCAGCATGGGAAGCATGTATTTCCGGTCACGCTCAATGGAAAAAGTCGACAGCTCCGGATCCACAAGCGGATCTTCAACTGCCTGATATTCCTCCAGGGAAAAATCACAGCTGTCCATGTGCATACGTAGGAAGCGGTACTGCAGCCCGCTCTCCCCAAAGTACGATTCAAGAAACTGTTTTTTGTCTTCCGGCGACATCGTCGAGTATAAATATCCCACGCTGTCTGTAAGCGCACCTCCGAATCCATCAATCTCCTGAAATACAAGATCCGGATATAGATTAATCACTCCTGATTCGAGGTGCTTTGCCTCATCTTTCTCCAGTGTAGTGGTCAACGATATCTCCTCGGTCAGCGTTCTTCCGCTTATTGCATGTGTTATAATCTGTCGCACGCTCATCCTTTTGTTCCTCCTTCTGTTCTCAGGCTTTTTTCTTATTTCAGATTTTATGCTGTCTGCTTACGAATACTTCACCAGTGTTCGGATTACATATCGGATATTATCTTCCAGATTTGCGCGGGAAATATTTCCTTCTTTTACCGCTTTTTCCAATATCTTGACGTATCTTCCGCCGCCTTCCGTCAGCCAGCAGTTGCCCGCTTTTACCATCTCCACAGGATCTACGGTATCATAAGTTCCCCAGTCCGTCAAGATCATCCCATCAAAGCCCCATTCCCCGCGAACAAGTTTCTGAAGAACGTCCACATTTTCTGCCGGATAAATTCCGTTGACCGCATTGTAGCTTGTCATAACGCAGGCCGGTTTCTGAATCCGAAGTGCCACTTCAAATACCTCATATTAGAAATGTTTGCTATAAATGTCACATGCAAATGAATTCTCATCTTTTTGTATCACATTCGAAAGATATGCGATTTTTCTTCTTTCGTTCCATCCGGATAAAAGGAAATCGCAAAGGTCTCTTCATTTACGACAGTCACCTTCATTTTCAGGTCCTTGCCGGCCGTCATTTCACATATCAAACCATCCCTTTTTATTTCCTGAATTGATATTTGATTGAATTTATGCATAGTGCCCCCATTCTTTTTGATGCGCAGAGTTGCATAAGGAATTTCGCGGCCCTGTTAGCACAGCTGTCAGGATTCTGTTTTTTACCAGCAGTATAGCATTATAAAAAAACTTTTTCTTCAAACGGATTGACAGGATTTTAAACTATATTGATGTCAGATTGTGAAAAAATACAGACCAATAAAAAACCTGCAGGCTGTCACAGTTTTTGTGACAGTCTGCAGGAAAGCTTTTGGCTTACATTTGATTTTTCCAGCAAAAAAAACGCCTCCCTGTGTTCACAAAATAACACAGGGAGACGGTCTGTGGCCTTCTGTTCTGAATAGAGCCTTTTTTATTTACGTAAGCTGTCTGATCAGACGGTTATGCCTGGGATATTGCAAACGGCTTTACATCTTTCACCGCATCTCCTGCGAGGATTACCGCATCCTTATGATCAATGTCGATCAGAGTATAGCGGTCATTGCCCATCCCCAGTTCTTTCATATAAGTAAGCTGGCGCAA
The DNA here is from genome assembly GCA_021199655.1 of Lachnospiraceae bacterium. GTDB lineage: Bacteria > Bacillota > Clostridia > Lachnospirales > Lachnospiraceae > Choladousia. Next base: position 4,214 of record JAJQHQ010000068.1, read on the forward strand.
TCCATGGCGTGTCTCGATACGTTCCACCAGATCGTGATGCTCCTCTTCTTTTAACGCATACACCATATCCACCGACGCCTGGTCAGCCGCCAGAATGTCCAGCGACGCGACGATACCGATATTCGGAGTCACCACCGGCATAGCCGCTGTTCCCTCACAGTCACAGGAAACCGACATATTCCGCAAAACATTAATATATGCAATATGTTCCCCAAAATGATCCACCACAGCTTTTGTCGATTCTGTCATGCGCTCCATAAATTCTTCTTTGCCAATATCCCACATATCCGAAGAACCCGGCGTCGTATGGATCATCGCTTTTCCGATTCGGCCGTCCGCACAGCCAATCCCGATATTTTTATCCGATCCGCCAAAGCCCCCTTTGGTATGTCCCTTGAAATGCGTCAGCACAAGCAGAGAGTCATAATCCAGAATTCCTTTTCCCACAGACATTTCCGTAAACCATTTTCCATTCTTTACAGGCAGCATGACCGTTCCATGCTCATCCATGATATCCACTGGACAGAAAGTCCAGCCATTGGTTTTCAGGGTTTCTCTGTGCAGTTCGGTCGTATAGCGGTCACCCTCATAGTAGGTATTGGTTTCAACGATTGCTGCTTGCGGAAGCTTATCTTCTATCAGCTGCTGCACCCACGGACGTGGAATAATGTTGGGGCCATGCTTTTCTCCGGTATGAAGCTTGATCCCGACTTTTCCGCTTATGCTCGAAGCGATCCGCTCATAAATCCGCTGCAGTCCCTCTGCCGAAAGATCACGCGTAAAGTACACTACCGAACTCTCTCCGGAACGATTTTCATATGGTACGTAGTGATTTCCGCCCATTCCGGGCACTATTTTGTCTGCCATAAGGCACCTCCTTTGTTTCGTCATAATAGTCGTACCTGTGCGAAATAACGAAGGAATGAACATTTTCCTCAAGAAACATTTTAAACAGTAAAATGGAAAAATCATCATACGTATAGGACATCCATGACCTTTTAAAAAACGACAAATCCACATGTCTGCCTAAGGGGACGGAGCCACTTTTTATGGCTGTTTACTCATCATCACGCAGATTACCAACCATCATATCACTCAATTTCTGTGGCGCACGGCGGCTCTGATCTGGCTCGTGTCCTGACCCGGGTAATGATATCGCCAACAGTCATACTCTTCCTTTGTGATCTCCCCAGTTTCCAGCTTTGTCTCCTCCTGTTTCCAGGCGCAAAGCATCCGGTGCAGTTCAGCTGCCTCTTTGCCCTGACGGACATCAACACGCAGGCAAACGCCGTCCTCTGTCTCCGATACTTTCAGTCCATACAGATCTTCCAGAGTAAATAACGTGTGCATCAGCCCTGTGTAACTATCAATATCCGGAACCTTCAATGCCGCCGGTGAGACATCCAGTGCGTCTGCCATTCGGCTTATAACGTCTTCCCTGGGCATTCTGGAACCAGACTGGTACTGGGCTATGCGAATATTGGCGTTATCCTTTGGAAAACCAACTGCCAGCCCCAATTCATTTAATGTCAACCCTCGCAGGTCGCGAAAAAAATGAATTCGTTCTCCGATGGACATATCTGTTCTTTCCTTTCCGATTGGTAGTCACAGTATAACGGATTTTTTTGCTCAAGTCAATGTAATCTAATCTGATTTGATTAGAGTTTTCACTGCACAGCAATTGACTTATAAAATCAGCTATGATACAATTATTCTAACGCATAAAGTTTAGAGAAAACTGAATGACCGACGAACAGATATTTCCGGCGGAGTATGCGATGACTGATTTAGGAGCGTACACAAAGGAAAGCAAACGGCACAGCGGCCGAGCAGGGCTTGCCTGCCAGAGTCTGGGAGTGAAAACCGGCAGGGACGTTCCCTGTCCGGGCAGTAGCTTTTCAGAAGAACTTTTGGCAGAGCCTGCCAAAATTATATCATAGAAATCTATTTGTCTGACATCCAAGGGCGCATTCTGCTCCTATACTATAAAGACAAATCTTCTTTAACATATTATCTCTTTGCCCTTGAGTAAATCCACTGTAATCACCTCCAAATGGGCATGAAAAAAGAGCGGCTGTGTAGTCGCTCTTAAATATAAAATGTGTTAAATTTAGGTCGATTATTTGGATGTCGACATATGCCGACTTTGATTAAATGCCATACGGAAAAATGCATCGATAAAGGCAAATCTCGTGCATTTTAGTCGTTTACTGGCTCGGTTATACGATCAGCCGACATTTCTTTTCCATTTTCCTCTGAAAAAATGTACCCATGTAAGA
>JAJQHQ010000015.1 GCA_021199655.1 Lachnospiraceae bacterium
CGGCGGTACAGTAAATGCGGCTGGTAAATACGGAGGAGCAGGGATAGGCGGCGGTTATTGTGGCAGAGGCAGCAATATTACGATCAACGGCGGCACGGTAACAGCAACCGGCAGAGAAGGTGGAGCAGGAATCGGCGGCGGCGGTGAACGCAGCGGCAGCGATATCACGATCATCGGCGGTACAGTAAATGCGGCTGGTGAATACGGAGGAGCAGGGATAGGCGGTGGTCTTTGGGACGGCGGCAGCATCACGATCATCGGCGGCACAGTAATAGCCACCGGCGGAGAAGGTGGAGCAGGAATCGGCGGCGGCTATAATGACAACGGCAGCGGCAGCAATATCACGATCAGCGGCGGATACATAACGGCATCTGCCGGAACCGATGCAAGCGCCATTGGCGAGGGAGATGAAAGTAATGGTGCAGTCTCAGTTACCATCACGGGCGGCTGTTTCGGCGAGGGCGAGATCTCGGAAAGCACCGTATACGAAGTAGCCGTTGAGGATGACTGTGGTGTCCGCAGCAATACCGAAGAGGGCACCAAAGCGACCTGGCCTTACCGGGTAGTGGCGAAAGAAGTAATCACCGGATCCGTCACGATTAGCGGGGATGCGGTTTATGGGCAGACTTTGACGGCAACTGTCACGGGTACCCCGGATGGGACAGAGGATTCCCTGTCTTATCAGTGGCAGAGGGATGGTGATGGTATTTCCGGAGCAACGGATAAAACTTATACCCTGACTGCGAACGACGTTGGGTCTGAGATCATTGTCGTAGTCACCCATTACTGCTGTGGATAAAACGATTGCTTATGGCGATGTGGTTCCGGCTTACACGGTTTCTTACAGCGGCTTTGTGGGTACGGATACTTACGAGAGCTTAGGCGGAACGCTGGAATTTACCTGCGGTTACAGTCAGTATGACGATGCAGACACATATACCATCACTCCGTCCGGCTATACGAGCAGCAATTATGCCATTACATTCGAACCCGGTACGCTGACGGTCAGCCCGAAAGAGATCACGGTTACGATTGCAGCTAAGAGCAGCATCTACGGCGATGCGATTGAAGAACTTACTGCGGATGACAACGGCGGTATCGTAAACGGCGATGCGGATGTCTACTCCTTAAGCACCACGGCGGGTGTAACATCAGCGGTTGGTACATACGATGTTACGGGTACGACGCTTGATGATAATTACAGCATTACGTTTGAAAATGGAACAAATGCTTATACGATCACCGCGAGGGAACTGACTGTAACGGTCGTGGTTTCAGACAAGGCCTATGACGGCACCAATACTGCGTCCATCACATCCGCGGCGCTGAACAATATCGCAAACAGTGATGAAGTAAGTTTGGTGAACGGCACAGCCACCTTTGCCAGCGAGGATGTGGGAGCGGATATCGCCATTTCCTTTACCGATTTTTCGCTCTCCGGCGATGCAGCTGTGCTGGTGAATTACACGCTTACTCAACCGACCGGTGTGACGGCGAGCATCACGGCGGCAGCCGTTGCGGCAACAGACTTTACCGTGACGCAGGAGGACGGCGGTGCTACTGTGACGCTGGGTACGGATGAGGCAGTTGACATTAATTTTACCGGTAGTGCAATCGAGCCGACGGTCGCGGTCGCGGGTGACAGTCTTGTGACTGCGGATGATTATAAGGTGGCTTACGGCACGAATACGGCAGTCGGCGATGACTCCGGTACCGTGACGATCACCGGCAAGGGGAACTTTACAGGGACACTGGTCTATACTTTCAACATCATCGACCAGGAAGCGCCGACGGGAACCATTACCATTGGGACGAATGCATGGAACAAATTCTGGAATACCGTCACCTTCGGCCTGTTTTTCAATAAGACACAGACCGTGACGGTGGAGGTGTCCGACAACAATGGTGTGGCAAAGACAGAATATTATCTGGCGGGCGAGGCTGTGGACAGTACGGATGACCTGGCGGATGTGACGTGGACAGCGTTTTTCGGTTCCTTTGACATCGACCCGGAGAAGACCTGTGTGGTCTATGTGAAGATCACGGATAATTCCGGCAATACGACGATCATCAATTCCGACGGCATCGTGCTGGAGACGACGGTTCCGGTGTTTGTGGGGATTGCGGATGGTGAGACGTATTGTGACAGCGTGACCTTCACGGTGACGGAAGCGAACCTGTCCGAAGTGACGGTAGACGGCGATGCATTGACGGCCAACGAGGACGGCAGCTACACCATTACTGCAGATGGTCAGACCCATGCGGTCGTGGCTACGGATAAGGCAGGCAACAGCGCTTCCGCCAGTGTTACTGTAAACACGGACCATACCTGGGAATACACCACAGATGGGACGACCATCACGGAGACCTGTAAGTATTGCGGCGAGACGGCGTCCGTGACCATCAGCGCACCGGAAGGGGAGCAGACCTACGACGGCGGCAGCCATGACGCGGGGCTTTCCTACAGCGGAACGCTCTCCGGCGGCAACAGCCTGGAAATCAGCTATACGCTGGATGGGGATTCCGTCGATAGAACAACAGCGGCAGGCACTTATGTAGCATCTGTCACCTGTGGCGGGAAAACTGTCAGTGTCACTTACACAGTGGCGAAGGCAGAAGTAACTATCACGGCTGCAGATGCTTCTAAGACCTACGGCGATGATGACCCTGAGCTTACCGGCACAGTGAAAGGCGTGCTGGATGCTGATATGGACAGCCTGGGAGTCACTTACAGCCGGGAGGCAGGGGAAAACGTTGGGACGTATATCATTACCCCGTCTTATACCGAAAACAGCAATTATGACATCACCATCCAGACAGCGGAGTTCTCGATCGGTAAGCGGGCGGTCACTGTCACAGCCAATGCCAATTTGATCATCTATGGGGATGAACCGTCGGCAAACGGCGTGACATACGACGGATTCGTAAACGGCGAAGATGAAAATGTCCTTACCGGGGAACTGAAATACAGCTTTACTTATGAGCAGTACGGGGATGTGGGTACCTACAGCATTACCCCGTCCGGATTAAGCTCTGAAAATTACGAGATTACCTATGCAGACGGCACTCTTACTGTAGGGCAGAAGGAAGTAGAACTGTTGTGGACAACGCTGGACGCATCAGATCTTGTGTATAACGGGATAGCAAAGACACTCACCGCATCCGTGACGAACAAAGCGACAGAGGACGATAATGTATCTGTAGATGCGGAAGTAAGCGGGGACAACGTGAACGTCACAGAAAAAGGCTTCTATTATACTGCCGTCAGCCTATCAGGCGATGACAGTGGAAATTACTGCCTGCCTCTTGCTGCGGCCTGCGCGACTTATATCATTACAGCCGCAGCACTGACTGATGTTTCTGTTGCACAGACCGGTACGTTGACCTACAATGGTACCGCACAGACGGCCGAAGTCACAGCCAGCGCAGCGACTGTGGACGGTACAGATGACGATGTTACCTTTACCTACAGCGCGTCTGAAGACGGACCGTATACCGCGGAGGTTCCCGCGTTTACCAATGCCGGAACCTATACCGTCTACTATCGCGCCGAAGCGGCGAACCATGCGACGGAGAGCGGAAGCTTTACCGTGACGATCGCGAAAGCGGTCTATGACATGAGCGGCGTATGCTTTGCGGACGCGACATACACCTACGACGGAACGGAGAAGACACTGACGATCACCGGAACCCTGCCGGATGGCGTGACGGTAAGCTATGAAAACAATACCCTGACCGATGCCGGAAGCACGACCGCGACCGCGACATTTACCGGCGATGCGGACAATTATGAGGCGATTGCTTCTAAGACAGCAACGCTGACGATCATCAACGCGGACTTTACCGTAACGGTGACTGGCTATGAAGGCGTTTATGACGGTGAAGCGCACGGGATTACTGTGACGGCGGACGAAGGTGTGACCATGGCTTATAGCATTAGTGAGGCGGACAACAAAGATTATTCTGAAACCAATCCGACCTTTACAGATGCGGGAACTTATACGGTTTACTACAAAGCAGGCAAGTCAAACTACAACGATGTGACTGGCTCAGCCACAGTAGTTATCACTCAGGCAGAAGGCGAAGGCATCGTAAACATCACGGGATGGACGTACGGCGAATATGACGCTGAGGCGAACAGCCCGGTTCCGGTTTCCGCAACGAACGGCACAGACAATGTCACATACCTTTATAAAGCGCAGGGCGCGGACGATGACACTTACACAGACGAAGTTCTGATCGATGCGGGCAGCTATACCGTACAGGCGACATTCGCGGAGACGAATAATTATAAGGCTGTGACAGCGACGGCGGACTTTACCATCGCGAAAGCAACCTACGATATGAGCGCCGTGAGCTTCGAGGACGCGGCATACACCTACGACGGAACGGAGAAGATGCTGACGATCACCGGCAGTGAGAACTTGCCGGAGGGCGTAGCAGTAAGCTACACAGATAATACCCTGACAGAGGCCGGAAGCATTGTGGCGACGGCAACGTTTACCGGGGATTCGGATAATTATGAAGCGATTGAGCCGATGACGGCGACGCTGATCATTACAGCAGCCGAGATGAAAGATGTCTCTGCTGCACAGGACGGTACGCTTACCTACGATGGAACCGCGCAGACGGCTGAAGTCACAGCCAGCGCAACGACCGCGGACGGGACGGATGAGGATGTTACCTTTACCTACAGCGCTTCGGAAGACGGACCGTATACTGAGGAAGTTCCTGAATTTAACAATGCAGGGAGCTATACCGTCTACTATCGTGCTGAAGCGGCGAACCATACGGCGGCAAGCGGAAGCTTTACAGTGACGATTAATGCGAAGAGCGTGACCGCATCTATCAGTGGCACCACTGAGAAGACCTATGACGGCACAGCAGATACGACAGCAGAGCAGGAACTTTCGATCGAACTGAACGGCGTGGTGGATGGCGATGATGTGACCGCCACAGCGGAAAGCTATACCTATGATTCCGCGGCCGTTGATTCGGCAGGTACGATTACTGCGGCAGGCATCACGCTGGGCGGCGACGACGCGGGCAATTATGAACTTACAGCCACAACTGCAACGATTGAAGGGTCGATTACTGCAAAAGAGATCACGGTTTCCATTACTCCAAACGGCGGAACCTATGCCGGTACAATCACAGCTGCGACAGCGACGCTGGACGGTGTAATAGACGCGGATGCAGACAGCGTAGATGTTATCCTGACCTACACGGGTACGGCAAATGACGGCACAGAGTACGAAAGCACAACCGCGCCGACACTGGCAGGTACCTACACTGTAACCGCTACGATCAGTGACAGTAACTACAGTCTGAGCGGAACGACAGCAGCGGAGTTTGTTATAGCGAAGGCGACCTACGACATGAGCGGCGTAAGCTTCGCGGATACGACCTACCGCTATGACGGAACGGAAAAGACGCTGACGATCAGCGGGACATTGCCGGATGGCGTGACGGTAAGCTATGAGAACAACACCCTGACAGATGCAGGGAGCACGGTCGCCACGGCGACATTTACCGGTGATTCGGATAACTATGAGGTGCTTGAGCAGATGACGGCGACGCTGACGGTGGCTGTCCTGACCGATCTTCCGGAACAGGATTTCCCGGACGAAGGCGCGGAGCACAAGGTCGAGGTACAGGAAGGGCTGACCGAGGTGCCGGAAGCACTGCAGGACAATCCGGAGCTGGATACCGTGGAAGAGATCGAGACACAACTCAAAGCTCTGGTTGTTGGGCAGATTGGTTATACAGAAGAAAATACCATAATCTACGATGTAACACTGATGATCAGCTTTGACGGCGGATTGACCTGGGAGAAGGCGACAGCAGAGAACTTCCCGGAGGGCGGTCTTACTGTTATCCTGCCTTATCCGGAAGGCACGAATAAGGAGGAATACGACTTTACGGTTATCCATATGTTCACTACGTCTGCTTTTGGCAAGACACCGGGAGATACGGAAATACTGGATCCGGTAAAGACCGATGATGGTCTGCAGGTGACTCTGACCGGGCTTTCCCCGATCATCGTGGCGTGGAAAGCGATCGCACAGTCCTCCGGTTCCGGTTCTTCCGGCGGGACACAAACCGAGAGCGAGACGGAGACTGAGACCGAAGTGCAGACGGAAACCGGGAGCGAGACGGAGTCTGAGAGCGAAGTGCAGACGGAAACCGAGACACAGATGGAAACCGAGACACAGATGGACACCGAGACACAGACGGAAACCGAGACACAGACAGAAACCGAGGCCGCAACGGAAACCGAGACACAGACGGAAACCGAGGCCGCAAC
>JAJQHQ010000035.1 GCA_021199655.1 Lachnospiraceae bacterium
TATTCAAAAAGAAGGACAGCAAAAAGCGTCAGGCGGAAGCTGTTGTGCCGGAGACGTGATACGGATCTTTATCTATGCGCCGATGGAATACAAGACTGAGCTGGTTATGCAGGTGTACGGTGATTCAAAAGACGAGGCGCGCAAAAATGCAAAGCAGAGAAGCGCCTCCCGCAGCACTTATTACCGCAGTGTTACCGGAAGGGAATGGGGAGATATACACAATTATGACCTGCTGATTAACAGCTCCGTCGGTGTGGATAAATCGGTGGAAATGATTATGAGCAGGATTGCAGGCAATTAAGTGGATTGTATTTGCACAGGTGTGGTGATGCCTGCACTTAAAAAAACAGGGATTATTGTTCTATTTGTGAGCAATTTTAAAATGAAAAATACTTTGACATCCTTCACAAGAAGAAGTAACATAAGGGAAAACCGACCGTTGGTCTGAAAGAAGGATGAAATGAGAGTCGTAAAAGAAGCAGCAGAACGTAAGAATGAGATACTGGATATTGCAGAACGGTTATTCAATGAAAAGGGATACGCGCAAACGACGGTTGAGGATATTATGAGAGAATGCAATATTGCGAAAGGAACGCTTTATTACCATTTCAAAGGTAAAGAAGAAATCCTGTCTGCGATGATTGAGCGGCAGATTAACCGTCGGGAAGAAACCATGCAGAAGATTGCAGAGGATACATCGATATCAGTAGTAGAAAAACTGATCCAGGTCATCCACCTGCTGTCGAACAGACCGATGCCAGAGGGAGGCTCCTGCGAACAGGAAAATGAGGAACTTTATCAGAAAAGCTTCACCCGCACCCTGTCCCGTTTTACGGATGTGATGACGGAGATTGTGAAGCAGGGAATTGAAAGCGGTGAATTCTCAACGCCGTATCCCAGGGAGAGCGTAGAGCTGCTGTTCTGTGCTTCACAGCTGACGGATCCATATGTTTTTCACTGGAGTAAAGAAGAGTACGAGCAAAAGAAAAACGCTTTTTTCTGGATGCTGGAGATTACTCTTGGTATTACATCGGATGCAAAAAAACGTCTGTACCAGCTGAGTGGAATGTCAATGGCTGAGGGGGAAAATGAGTTGTAACCGTTCAGCACTTTCTTTGTCACGATAACGAGAGAAAACGCAGTTGTGCCGGTTTTGCACAGCTGCGTTTTTGTCTGATGCGGAGCATAGTCTTATCATAACAGTCGAAGAAATGGAAAATGTCATGTTTCAATCGGACAAAATCCTCCTGGGTTCCAATAAATATCAGAAATAGGTTGAATTCCTCCTAAAAATTGCATATACTAACAGTTTAGGAGGCTTGCTATATGGAAAAAATCGTACAGACGGCAGGGCGGAACGCCCTCGGAGAATTTGCGCCGGAATTTGCGCATTTTAATGATGATGTTTTATTTGGAGAGAATTGGAATAATCAGGACATTGATCACAAGACCCGTTGCATCATTACTGTGGTGGCGCTGATGTCATCCGGTATTACGGATTCTTCTTTAAAGTATCATCTGGAAAACGCGAAGAAAGCAGGAGTAACCAGAAAAGAAATTGCGGCAATTATTACTCATGTTGCCTTTTACGCAGGCTGGCCGAAGGGCTGGGCAGTATTTAATATGGCAAAAGAAGTGTGGGCAGAGGAAGTAGATGCGGAGTCAACTGATGCAAAAGCAGCGCATGCGGCGGAGATGGTATTCCCAATCGGCGCACCAAACGATGCATTTGCGCAGTATTTTATCGGACAGAGTTACCTCGCACCTGTTTCTATAGAACAGGTTGGCATTTTCAATGTGACATTTGAACCGGGGTGTCGCAACAACTGGCATGTTCATCATGCTGACAAAGGCGGCGGACAGATTCTGATTTGTGTGGCTGGGCGCGGATATTATCAGGAATGGGGCAAGGACGCTGTGGAAATGAAGCCGGGAGACTGCATCAACATTCCGGTTGGTGTAAAGCATTGGCATGGTGCTGCACCGGACAGCTGGTTCTCTCATCTGGCAGTAGAGGTACCGGGAGAAAATTGTTCTAATGAATGGCTTGAAGCCGTTGATGATTCATACTATATTGCAAACACACGACATAGTATGTCATAGACAGTGGATGACAGCCAGTATGGGATTTTAAAATAATTATAGAATGCGAGGACATTTACTATGGCAAAGAAAGCATTAGTGGCGTATTTTTCTGCAAGCGGAGTGACCGCTGCTCTGGCAAAGCGACTGGCAGATGCAATCGGTACAGACCTGCATGAAATCCAGCCGGACGTTCCTTACACAAAAGAAGACTTGGACTGGACGAATAAAAACAGCCGAAGCAGCGTGGAGATGAATGATAAGTCTTTCCGTCCACCGGTAGCAAACCGCGTGGAGAATATAGACGATTACGACATTATTTATATTGGTTTCCCGATATGGTGGTATGTGGCTCCAACCATCATCAACACGTTTTTGGAGCAGTATAATCTGACCGGAAAAGAGATTATCCCCTTTGCGACATCAGGCAGCAGTGGAATGGGACGGACAAATGAAGAGCTGAAGGCATCCTGTAAAGGTGCGGTTTTAAAGGATGGAAGGCGTTTCGCTGCCAATGTCGGTGCAGCAGAGCTTAAGGCTTGGGCAGAGAAAAATTGATGAAATTTTGCGATTTTGGGCGCGTGCCCCCGCACCGTTCCCTGGGAGAAGCCAAACAGAGATTTGACCCGCCCCTGGGGTCTCAAAAAATTATAAAAAATCACGAAAATGATTGACAACGTAAACCAAAGCGACTATTATATGCTTGAAAGGAAGTGATTGCTATGGCTACAGCACCAACTCAAATTCGTATCGATTCCGATATCAAAAAGCAGGCAACAGACCTGTTCAGTGACCTTGGACTGGATATGTCCAGTGCAGTAAACATGTTTCTCCATCAGTGTATCCTTCGCGGCGGTCTTCCGTTCGCTGTCGAGATGCCTCGCTATGGCAAGCAGACTCTTGAAGCAATGGAAGAAGCAAGACGTATTTCCCGCGATCCTGACGTCAAAGGGTATACCAGCATGGAAGAGCTTAAACGGGCTCTGGACGATTAAATGTATACTGTCAAATTCACTACCGCTTATAAGAAGAGCTATAAGCTCATGAAAAAACGCGGTCTGGATATTTCTCTGTTGGACGACGTTGTTGATAAATTGCGTCAGGGCAAACAACTCGATGAGAAACACCATGACCATGAATTAAGCGGTAAATTTGCCGGTTTCCGTGAGTGCCACGTTAAACCGGACTGGTTGTTGGTCTATCTGATAGAAAACGACATCCTGACACTCACACTTGTTGATACCGGTACACACTCTGATATTTTCAAAAAATGACAGCAAAGCAGTCTGCGCACTACTTAAGGCACAGACTGATATTTTTTACGCTTCGGGTTGATTTTTTGCCCGGTACTCACTCGGCGAGCAGCCGCAGTTTTTTCTGAATGCTTCCGCAAAATAACTGGCTCCTTTGAACCCTGTATCAAACGCAATCTCCGTAATGGAAAGGTCGCTTTTTTGCAATAATTCCATCGCTTTTTTCAGCCGGTACCTGATCAGATAATTTGCAGGAGTATCCCGCAGATATTTCTTAAATATCACAAGGCAGGTACTGCTGCTTACATTTCCCGCAGCCGCAATGTCATTGAGCGTCACCTTGCTGCTGTAGTTGTCCTGAATGTAAGACAGCATATCTTTCAGGATGGACAGGCGGCGGTCGTTTACGCCCCTTTTTCGGCTGACGTTCTGAAGGTTTTCACTCATCAGTCCCCATATCTGGTAGAACAGACTCTGGATGTGCAGAGGCGCAAAAGGGGATTCCCGGCATTCATAAATGAACTGGATCGCTTCCAGTATCTGTTCCTGCCAGAGAGTTCGGCCGTCAAGCAGGATATAAGGAAGGGACTCATCCGAGACGATCGGTGAAATAAAGTCGCGGTCTATCTGCTGTGAAGCGCAAAGAAGCATGGGGTGCAGCAGCACACAGTAAAAATCGCACTCCGTATGCTCCGGCGAAAAGCCATAATGAAGCTGCCTGGCATTCACCCATATTCCCTGTCCTGCGCCGAGATGTACAATTTCGCCATTGACATTGTAATACATATCGCCTGATAGAACAGATATAAACTCCAGGTCGTCATGCCAGTGGCTGTCAGCGGCAAACCCGGGATAAGATGACAGCAGGCCTCTGCGCACATACGCAAAATAGCCGTCATAATCGTATTTTACATTTTCCGCTCCGTCCTTCCGGATATCTACCCGTACCATGTTTTTCCTTCCTGATATAAAATCATGAGTATTCGTAACTGTTCAGTACCTTCACAGTTACGAGGGGAAAGCCCATTCAAAATCGCTGCGCGATGGGGCTTTCCCCCACAAAATATACGTTTTCATACGTACTTCGCAGCAAGTGCGAAGTACTGTCCTGAATAGTTACGAGTATTCTAAGTTTTCAGAATGGCCGGTCGCCATTCCCCTTCTGAGGCAGTGTTCAAAGTCAACGATATTGTTATATTACTTTGCGAAATAATGAAAGTTTTTCCCGATTCTTTACTATATAATTATACAAAGAAACCGGCGGTAGTCAACAGGAGAAAGGAACATTGTTGAAAATATTTGCGGTATTTAAGGATCGGGAATTCAACCGAAAACTTACATCTCTGGTGTTTCCCATAGCGTTGCAGCAGTTCATGCTCGCCGTGGTAAGTGCTTCGGATGCCATCATGCTCAACCTCATCTCACAGGATAAGATGTCGGCGGTATCCCTTGCCACTCAGATCACGTTTGTGGAGAATCTGTTTTTGACAGCCATGACCATCGGCCTGTCCATGCTGGCAGCGCAGTATTGGGGCAAGAAGGACGTAAAAGCGGTTGAACGGATTTTCGCTTATGTGCTGAAGATCACTGCGGTAGTTTGCTTCGTGTTTTTCATCGCGTCGCTTGCCTGCCCGCGGCTCATCATGGGGTTGCTGACCAATGAACCGGTGTTGATCGAGGGCGGAGCGGAATATCTTAGGATCGTCTCGCCATCATATCTTCTGACAGGCATATCTCAGGTCTGCCTGTGCGTGTTAAAGAACTGTGGCCGGGCAAAAAAGGCGAGCCTGATCAGTTCCGTATGTATGATTGGCAATCTGTTCCTGAATCTGGTGTTAATTTTGGGCCTTTGGGTTTTCCCCCGTCTTGAAATTGCCGGTGCTGCCATGGCCACTACGATTGCCAGAGGCGCCGAAGTCCTCTGGTGTGCCGCGGCACTTTCAAAAGAAGGACGCCTGAAGCTGCGTATCCGAAATTTCCTCAAAAACGACAAAGTGCTTTGCAGGGATTTCTGGAAGTACACAGCACCTGTGCTCGGAAATGAAATTGTCTGGGGAATCGGGTTTACCATGTATTCGGTCATCATGGGACATCTGGGGAGCGATGCAGTTGCCGCCAACTCTGTCGCAGGTATTGTGAAAAACCTTGTCTGCTGCCTGTGCCTCGGTCTGGGAAGCGGCGGTGGGATCATGGTTGGAAATGAGCTGGGCGCTGGAAGACTGAAACAAGCCGGGGACTATGGCGATCGGTTATGCGTACTCTCTGTCCTTGTCGGCATACTATCCGGAATATTTTTGCTCGTTTTGCGTCCGCTGATACTCTCTGTCGCTGCTTTAAACGACATCGCAACAGGATATCTGAACGGTATGCTCCTGGTCTGTACGTATTATATGATAGGAAAATCGGTCAACAGTACCACCATTTCCGGAATTTTCTGCGCAGGAGGAGATTCTAAATTTGGTTTCCTCTGCGACACAATAGTGATGTGGTGTATTTCTGTTCCGCTTGGCTGTTTTAGCGCGTTTGTGATCAAACTGCCGGTTATTGTGGTGTATTTCATCGTCAGTCTTGATGAGATAATCAAGCTGCCGGCGGTATATATTCATTACAAAAAATACAGATGGGTGAAAAACCTGACAATGAAGGAGGAAATTTAATATGGCTATGAAAGACAGAATGCACACAGGGGAACTGTATCTGCCAGGTGATGAGGAGATCATGCGCGACCAGCTGCAACGACTTGACCGCCTTTATGAGTTTAACCAGACACGTCCGACTCAGATGGACAAACGGCAGGCTCTTATGAAAGAAATGTTCGCTGAAATTGGAGAAGGCTGTTATATCGAACCGCCCTTTTATTCCAATATGGGCG
>JAJQHQ010000055.1:0-7755 GCA_021199655.1 Lachnospiraceae bacterium
AGGAGTCCATGGTAAAAGGTTTCTTTCGCCTCATCTGTATTACCGCCATCCATAAAGCTGATGGAATCGGTCATGCAGGCATTAATGCATTTTTCAATCTCTTCAATATTTTGAGAATCGAATGCTTTATACAGGGGTTCCATCCCGCCCTCAATATGAGTAAAGAACCAGGTCTTGATCTGCCGGTCAAAAAGATCATGAATCTCGCGGTTTGGAATGGCCAGCTGCCAGGAACCATCTTCATTTCTTCCGCGATATGTCAGATAACCGGTAGTGAAGAGGACACTCCAGAGGTTATCAATATCCCGGTCAATGTCCGCATAAGTCAGTTCCATCTGAAGATATTTGTCGATAGTTTTTCCCTCGGACAGATCCTCCAGATCTGCCCTTGTGGTATCGTCAGCCATTTCCACAAATCGCAGCACCATGTCATTGCTGCTCGTATTTGCCCAGAAATTCTGCGGTGTACGATCCTGACTGCGGCGGAGCTGCTCACACCAGTTGATCACATCCCAGGGGCAGTAAACATTGACGGAGCCGAAACGGTAGCCATCGTACCATTCTTTCGTGAGATCATAATATTCGCTTAATCCGTAGTAATCCAGCATCTCACGGACTTCTGTATCCGTGAAGCCGAACCATTCGTCATACTGTTCATCCACGATCGTGTGCACTTTGGGATTGTTGAATCCGGTGAAAATGCTTTCTTTCGCAACGCGCAGACATCCGGTCACAACAGAGAACAGCATATAGTCATTTGACTTCATGCCATAGCCGAAAATCTGGCTGATCAGTTCGGCCATCTCTTTGTAATAACCATTTGATTCCGCTTTCTGCAGGGGAACATCGTATTCATCAATCAGAATGATGACTTTTTTCCCATGATGCTTGTAGAGAAGGCGGGACATGAGGTACAGACTTGCCTCCAGATTTCCATTTCCTTCGCTTAAGCTCATCATGTTTGCCTTATCTCTGGCGTTTAATTCTGCACTGTCCTGCAGATAATCGAAGCGTTCCGCTTCCGCCTTGATCAAATTCCACATCTGAAGACGGGCAGAATCGTAGTCTTGTCCTTTTACCTGCTTGAGTGTGATCGAAATCACAGGAAACTGCCCCATGTATTCTTCACATAAAGCCGTTTCTCTTGAAATATCCAGACCGTCAAAAATACTTTTATCTGTTCCGATTTCAAAGAATGTCTTGAGCATGCTCATGTTCAGACTTTTGCCAAAACGTCGCGGACGGGTAAAAAGGTTTACTTCCCCCCAGTTTTCAAGCAGTTCTTTTATCATGCCTGTTTTATCGACAAAGTAAAAGTTGCCTTTGCGCAGCTTCTCAAAACTTTCAATCCCTACCGGCGGCCTTCTTTTCTCCATATGCTCATCTCCATTCATGCCTGTCAATCACAATTATTAATAGTCTGACTGTAATCGTATGGTTCTATACTGAGATTCAATTATAGATTACCATAGAGGGAAGAACGATTCAAGTGAAAAGAGATTCCTTTTTTTGCTGCTTTTCAGAAAATTCGACATATTATAAAAGAGGACATTCATCAGCCCCAAAATCTAACTATTCCTGGCAAATGAAATAAAACCTGCCACGGAGGAATGATAGCAGGAAAGAATAAGCAATTATATGAATTATGTAACAGCTAGGAGGATTATCTGCAATGAATAAAATTATCTTGATGGGACGATTAACAAAGGATCCAGAGGTACGTTGCGTTCAAAAAGAAAACACGATCACATATGCAAGATATACACTTATGGTCGAACGCAGTCGGTGGAGAGATGGGGAGTCAAACGTAGACTATATAAGTTGCGTTTGCTTTGGTAAAGGAGCAGAGTTTGCTGATAAGTTTCTGCATAAGGGGACGAAAATTATCATATCCGGACGTATCCAGACGGGCTGTTATACAAACCGTAATAATCAGACGGTCTATACGGCAGATGTTGTTGTAGAGGAACAGGAATTTGCTGAGCCAAAATCTGATAGTCCGGCACAGACTGTGCCACGGGGACTTGCAATAGCATCACGACAAACCGGATATATACCGGCTCCAAAACTTATACCCAAACAGTAACAAGTAACAACTCGGAACATTTTATAGATTTGATTGCATCGCACTGAAACCGAAATGAAAGAATAATGGTAAAGAAGCAGAAACTGTGAATATAGCCGTCACTGTGAAGAAATCTTCATTGAAAAAGAAGATTTGAGCGTTTTAACGGATGCTTTTGAGCAATATGATTAAGCTCTATGCTTTCGCCATAAAAATAGCCCAGACTTTAGTCCGGGCCTTTTCTATACTGCTTCATTCAACACTTTATTGCTCAAAGAATTCCCTTGTGTTTCCATTTCCTCCTTCTCCAAAATAAAAGCCAAACATATTAAAAATGCATTGTACGGCCAAACCAAAAAATTCAGCAAAAATTCAGCAAAACCTGCTGCTGAAATAAAATCGGAAAATGCTGACTTTTACAGAGGAAGAGTCCCGGAAGCCGCTTATTTACTGCCTTTTTACGCATTTCAGGATATTCTCAGGTAAGTAAAAAAAAGCTGCCAAAATGCGTTCGGGACGCAGAGGTCGCAGGTTCAAATCCTGTCGCATCGACTCCTTGGCAGGGGCGGACTCGGAAAAACCTTTTATTTACTGGTTTTTTCGAGTTTTTTGTTTTTGCGACATACAATATAAAAGCCACATAATAGTTATTAACTTTTATTAACATTTCTCTGGACGTAATAAATTTCACATATTTGTAATACTTAGCAGCCACCTGCTGCAAGGCGTTTCCTGTTGGTCTGCTCTACTATCCGTTCTTTTTCCTCCAAGCCGATTACATCATAGGTATAGTGCTTTTGATTCACCGCCTGCGTGTTGCCTATCAGACTTGATGTAATGACAGAAGAAACACCGTCACAACGCATATCTGAATTAATCTGACGGCGGAACGCATGAATACCCTTGGGCGTTATCCCGATCTGCTTACAGCGGTTTTTCAGGCAGTCAGAAATATTTCGCTTATGAATATTTCTCCCATCGCCATTTGAGAAAATCCACTGGTCGTTGATCTGGTTTTGCTGCCGCACGCTTTTGATTTTTGTCAGAAGATCGTTGATCTGCGGAGTAACCGGATATATGCGCGGACGTTTGTTTTTGACTTCGCCAATATGATATTCTTTCGTCTGAACATTATATTTTTCACTTCGCGAGATCAGGAAGTAAAAGCGTCCGGTAATCGGGTCTTGTTTAATGTCGTTCCATTGAAGCGCTGCCAGTTCAGAGACCCTCATTCCGGTAAATGCTGCCATCAGGATAGCGTAGGGCGGCATATAGACGGGATTGTCCTGAAAATCCATTTCTAACCGCTTATAGAGTGCTTTCCAGTCACGGTCAGAGACTAATACAGCGTCCGGATTATGCGGAGTCTCTACGCATTTACAGAAAAACTCTGAACGTTTGATATCTGCCGTGACATCTTCTCTAATCACACGGTTATTTTTGGCAGACCGGAAAGTACCTTTGATATAGTCTAACAAAGATTTTGTGGCTTCTCTGCAAAGGGAAAGCTCCATAATCTTTTTGAATACAAATTTTTCTACATCCTCTCCGGTGATGTCCGCAATCGGGCGCTCCGAAAAGGATTCCCCTTCAAAGTACCGTACAAAATCGGAATCGTATTTTGATTTCGTGTTATCAGTTACTTTCAAGTCATGCAGTTCCCGCCAGTGATAGTAGCAGGCTTTGAAGGTGGGGCTTTTATCGGGCGTTCCGTGTACTTCCTTATAGTTCTGGACTATATCATCTTCCAGTTTTTTCAGGGTAGTGCGGACAAGCTGCCGTTTTTTGCCCTCTGCGGTAACAACATATGTACGCCATCTGCCATCTGCGTGTTGCGCGATTTTTGCCCTGTGTGTTGCTAAAATCTCCTTTCGTGTCATGTCCTCATAAATCTGTCGGTAGCAGTCTGAGGCAATAATACCATTTTCATTCAGAGACTGCAATAAGAGAATGGCTTCCGAAGGAGGTAAATCAGCTATTAAATTTTTAGCTTTTTCAATTTCAATCATCTTGCATTATACCTTTCAACAAGAAGCCTGCACATTTGACAGAATCTATGAGTTATAGGTTTGGCTATAGATCAAACCATATTATTTTTTCTGTATTCCAATGTTTTAACTGTTACTGCAAAACCATCATCATTTTGCAATTCAAATGCTTTTTGATAATGCATCTCCATTCCTGCAACTTCTTTTTTAGCTTCGCACATTAGCATATTTGTTTTTTCGGGTCTTTTAATACCTGACGAACATCGGAACAGCTTTGTATAAGAATGATACATATATAACCGCGCTCCCTTGGCTATATATTTTTTCTTCCCATCCTTGCCAGTGACTTCTTTAACGGAGTCTTTTGGCAGACAATCTTTGACCTCTGGGTCTATTTCTGCGTCGGTAAGGTATGCTATCAGATAATTTGCTATCCCGCCATTCACGCCTGTCTTGTTAATTGCATTTATTTTTGCGTGCCCATGTCCCCATAATTCGCGTAGCTTTTTATTTGGTATGTAAGGAGCTTTTTTCTCCCATATATAAAGGACGTGCGCGTGGAAACTACCGCGCCCTTGTGGCTCAATTATGCAAATATATTCAGCGTTACCCCATCCATTCTTTTTACAATATCTCTGAAAGCGCATATTAAATTTATGAAAATCATCATACAGCTTATGGCTGTCTTGCATGTTTTCTTTATAGGTTAGTGTGACAAATCGGACATTTCTTGTATTTGTAACATTAGTTGTTATAATTCCGCGCAATCTTTGGAACGATTTCATCAGTGATTGCTTTGAATCACTTCTGTTCTTTGCTGTATTCTTGTATTGCCTGACTTCCCCGGAGCTTATGTTGAAATATTGTTCCGAATTGAGCTTGATGTTTGTTGGTTTATTTATACGACTACAGTACCGAATTTCAGCTTCGTTTCCCATCCGCACTAGCGAGACAGTATGATAATTTGGAATCTGAATATCGTCTGGAGAGAGTTTTTTATACTTCATGGTTTGTTCCTTTCCGTTCTGATGTGTCCATTCCTATCAAGTAAATCACTCGGGAGACATTCGCGCCCTGTAGGGGCGCTTATGTCCCCCGAGTGGCTTCACCAGTTACCATTTAAATGTTTTTCGACTTGTAGTATCATTTTTTCTTTGCTCCGTATGGTTGGAACGATAATGTTCCGTAAACCTCTTCCGTCTATCCAGATACAGCCCTGAGAACGCTGAAACGTGCGTTTTGGTTGCTCTATACCAGAGAGGCATACTGACCAGTCTACAGGGGAAGCATTTCCCAATAACATAATGACGTGCATGTTGAGCTTTCCGCCTCCGGGTAGAATGGAGGAATCACTTCTCTGGCATACTATCCAGGTATTATGTCCAAGCCCAGTACCGCGACCGAGCATTAAAAGGGTCTGTACAATGCTCTTTACCTGTTCAGAATCCTTCTTAGGCAAATAGTTAACGAGACTGGCATATTCTTCGATGACAAGTAAGCGTCTTTTCTCTTGTTTCAAATCGCCTCGGCGTATAGCCTGAAATTCCGCATGATAATCCACAAGCGCAGATATTACATCGTCACCAGAATAATAATTGTTGGTTGACATGAGTTCAGGATAGTCGCCCTTGAAATCCAGAAAAAATATTTCGCAGGGTTCTAATTGAGAAAGCGCAAATAGAACCGCCATGCTTTTTCCTGAACCGCTTGAGCCATTAAATAGCACATTTGTATAATCAGAAAGACTTGTCCGCAGAGGATAAAGAACGTGTTCTCTTTGCCAGATGTCTAGATCATAGCCCCAGAGCACGGCGCACCTCCTTTCAAAAAGCTTCCGGTGTATCGTTGATACAAGAAGCCATATCATCTTCCAGTTGCATGGATTTAAGCTTTTCTTTTCCAAAATTTGACAAGGCGATCAACGCGACAATTGCTCCTGTTTCTGCATTTTTTGCAAGTGGGGAAACATCACGGCATCCTCCCAATAATCAGCAGGAATATCATATAGCTGGTCACATTGCGTCAGTGCATTAATCAGACGGTATCTAAAATTGGACTGGATTTCCTCATCAGTGAAATCTTTCGCCCTGAATCCGGAAACCCTGATAG
The DNA here is from genome assembly GCA_021199655.1 of Lachnospiraceae bacterium. Taxonomy (GTDB): domain Bacteria; phylum Bacillota; class Clostridia; order Lachnospirales; family Lachnospiraceae; genus Choladousia. The sequence continues at coordinate 6,163 of JAJQHQ010000055.1, forward strand.
TAATTCGCAGAATTCCATCGGTTAATGGAAGCATTTCAGGAACGACATGATAAACATCCGTATAATCCCGTAGAAAAGAGAAAATGTCGCGGTAGAATGTTATCGAGGAATCTCGGTTCAGATTGACTATCAGTCTGCGGCTTTTCTGAAATTGATACCATTGAATAACAATATTAAAAGTGCTTTTCATCCACTCGGTATAGTTTTGTCTCCACCGATGGTAAATGGACTTAAAATTGAAAGCGCTCGCTTTACATGATTCCCAGTTGCTTGGTTGTTGAGATAATAATTCATCGAAAGTCTGGTCATGGTTTATCGCAATGAGCAGATCGTCTAAGTGGCATGACATAAAAGAAAAATATCTGTAAAACATATAGAGTAAGGTAGTGCAGGAAAGAAAACCTTCAGCAATAAGCAATGTCAGATAGACAATAGGAAAGAGAATAATTCCGATAAATAAAAAAACAAATCCTGAAATAATATGGAACAGTTTCATAATCTCGCCTCCAAAAGTAATGTTTGAAAAAGGCGGTACGACGAATCATACCGCCAGATGAACAGATTAATTCATTTCGAGAAAAATCTTGATTGTGAGTGCTTGATTGTAAATCGAAATCCGGATGTCCGTAATCGTTCCCAGTGATGAAAGATCAATTTTCTGTGCGAAACCAAAAGTTGCGTTCAATTCGTCTGCTAAGCCCGGGCGGTAAGGCAAAATAACCTTGATCTCACCTTCCGCCTGGGTCATAACCCGTAGCGTGGTACACACATAACGTCCAGTGGGCTTATCGTCAACATACTCCTGAGTGTCAGTGGATTCCACGTAAAACGATGAATTTTTGATTTTCTCAATAGAAGCAAGTGAAACGGATTTCAACGATTTGTTAGCCATGTCTTTTCCTCCTCAAATTATTTTTTATAATACGAGGATATCACATGAACATTGGAAATCTATTTCCGCAGAGGAGAAGCCGTTTCCTTACAGGAAATTCCGCTTTTTTTTCGGAGGAATCCACTCATTCCAAGCAAAGTTTTCGAGCAGAGCAGTCTGTTGAGCAATGTAGTGTTCACGCTCTTGCGGAGAAAGCTTCATCAGAAGATTGACGAAAGAAAGAATATTTTCCGGCATTTCATCCTCTGGTGGTGGTGTGACACCTGCGACAAGATAAGAAAGCGGACAATCGTATTTTGCCGAAGCGTATATCAGGAATTCAAAAGGACATGGTAGGTCGCCGTTTTCGTATTTGTAAATTGTTGATATTGCAGCTTCATATTCACGGCAAATATCCTTAGGTTTAAATCCGCTGTCTTTACGAGCTTTTTTCAATCTTGCACCAATTGACAAATACAGGTGTTCATTTTGAGCCATTTTTCTGCTAACGTTTTTATTCTCAGTAGCAGCATATTTAATAGCCTTGTCGATGGGTTTCCGAATTTCAAGAGTTGCACTTGATTCTGTTGTGATTTTATTCATTTTTATATCACCTCCGGGGAATATAAAAATTTTTCAGAAAATCAAAGTGCTTTTTTTAAAGAGTGTTTTTGCTCATGGGAGAAAACGCAACGCTCATATGTGCCCAAATCACCGCAAAG
>JAJQHQ010000055.1:7855-38527 GCA_021199655.1 Lachnospiraceae bacterium
CTCATATGTGCCCAAATCACCGCAAAGACAAGTGTTTTTTGTCAATGGGAGCAACTGTAATAATTATTTATGGCAAATCAGTGCAAAGAAGGGAAATTTGAAATTACGAGAACAATTTCAATCTACATAGATATGAAATACAATATGGAAGCGATTTGTATCGAACGACATGAAGTCAGAAAATATTAAAAATAAAGAGGAAATTTAGATTAATCAGAAAATGTGGATACCGTGTATAACTGCCAGAGCTTATGGACAGTTCATGCAAACCGTGTGGACGATAAAGGCACTCGCCCGCACGGTTCACACAACCTGCCCACAGGCTCTAAACGGCAGTTTTACACAGTATCCACATTTCGAAGGCGCTTACGAACGTATTCAATAATTGATATATGAATAAAAGCCTCTGCCGATTTTCATTGAACGACAGAGACTTTTTTACTATTCGCAAATATTTACACTGGCTAGTCATTTAAAGTAAACCGTTATTAATTCCGTCTGTATGGTTGATTGATTTGTCAGTTTCCAATTTAGGGACGGATAAAAATCAACGTTTATTTTACATTTGAGCGTAAGAGTTCGGTTTGCTTTCGACTGGACGTTTTGTGAAGTGTTGCCATCAAAAGTTAAACCATACATAAAGCATTACTTATTTAAACATATTGCTTGCAATGCTATAATGCAATAATCCATAAAAAGATTGCAATAATGCATACAAAGATTCCAAGCAAAATAGCCCATATAGGGGTGTCAATAAAAAATTCAGCCAAAGCACTCAAAATTGCTGCACCTAATTTTAATATCAAAAACACTACCAAAAATATAATTAACAATACTAAAAAGATCATTGCTAAAATACTCATAATTTTCTCCTCCAGTAACAGTTATCCATGCCGGAATAACATCATCATAACTCCTCCCCATGCTTAAAATTAACTTTTAGCTTTTTTAAGCTTTGTGAGAGATTTCTCAGAACATTTGAGCGAGGAATGCTATACTTCTCTTTCGCTCTTTTTTCCAAGCCGAATAGTTTTTAGTGTCTGCTGCGAATAGCATATAGTTACATTTTACAGTATGTTGTAGACAAAGTCAACCGCTTATAATTATCTGAAAATGAGAGGTGGTTATATGGTGGACTACTCCCCGCTCTGGGAGACAATGAGAAAGAGAAACGTTACGACATACACGTTGATTTATAAACACAACATTAATCCGCGAACAATATACAATTTGAAACATAATAAGGGTATCAACGTAGCCACGTTAGAAAATCTTTGCTCAATTCTCGACTGTACGCCTAATGATGTCTTACGGTTTATACCGGAAAACAATTAAATCCACTATTCAAAGTGTTGTTTATACTGCGAATAGTGGATTTTTTATTATAGTTGAAACCAATCTGTTTTAATCTTTTCGGTTTAGTTCCCCGCATATGCTGTGCAACAAGCTTATAAAAAGCGAAAGCAAGCCTTGGGTTGATAACCCGTAGCTTTATTGCTGGGAAATTTATTGTGTAAATCATGTTGCCTTGACTGCTACAGACAGATATCCTCCTTCCCATTGTCAGAATAGCAACTCGAATCTTTTAGGAATAGTTGCTGGGCTTGTGGTTATTAACAATTTTATTAACTTTTGAGTATTCGGAAATTATTACATCAAGAAATGCTTTATTTCTGCGGCTTGTAGCCTTTTATTTTCTCTGCCGTCGGGACGCAGAGGTCGCAGGTTCAAATCCTGTCGCATCGACTCCTTGGCAGGGGCACCGGAAACACTGATAAATACAGGGTCTCCGGTATTTTTTTGCTCTTTTTTCAAGCATGTAAGAATGCAGAATTTTTGCCATTTTCGTCGGCGTTCTAACATTCGTTCTAACATCTGGTGAACGTTTGGTCACCGGATTATCTTCTAACATGCGTTCTAACCGCGAAGTCGAATAGACCGTAGACTCTAACAGCGATTCCGAACCCGATAGCAGTCAGCGGATGCCTTAACGATCATTGGCTGCTTTATCTGCGTTGTGATTTGCTCCGTCAGCTGCGTTTGCGGATGATCTTCCGGGCATTGAAGGAATGTGCAGGATTTCATCCAAAGCGCGTGCCTTCTCGGCGCGATGGCACTTATCGAGATGCGTATAAATGTTCATCGTCGTGTAGAAATCCGCGTGTCCGAGCCATTCCTGAATATCCTTCGGGTGCCAGCCCTGCTCATACAGGATGGAGGCGGTCGAGTGGCGGAGATTGTGGAATGTAAATCCGGGTCTGCCATACTTCTTGATTAGCCGGGTAAAGTGGTGATACACAAAATCCGGCGCGAACGGGCGCCCGTCGTCCCATGTGAAGACATATTCATTCTCTTGATAGGTATCGCCAAAATAGGCCGCGTTTTCCTTTTTCTTCTCGATCACCCGACGAAAGAAATCTTCCATCTCCCCGGTCAGCGGATAAGAGCGGTTGGAGTCTGGCGTCTTAGTGTCGTCCTTTTCCTGCAGGGTCAGCATTTTAACAATCGTATGGTCAATATTCAGACGGTGATTCTGAAAATCAATCGACTGGATGCGGATCGCAATTACTTCTGAGCGCCTGAGTCCGAAGAACAGGGTGGCACAGATCAGGTCAGCCAGGACATCATTCTCGCCATAAACATAATCCAGAAAGTCATTGGCTTCCTCGGTCGTAAAGAAGTTAATCTTACGCGCAAGCTGTTTCTTGGTTTTGTTTGTGACACGGATATTCAGCGCCGGATTGCTGGGAATGATCTCATTCGCCACGGCTTTATTCAGCGCTGAGTTGATGATGAACTTGTATTCCCGCACAGTCCGGACAGAGAGGCCGCTGGTTTCGCCAGTCCGCGGATTCACTTTTCCGCTGGTCAGCATTTCATTGTAGAAATCCTCAAAGTGCGATACCTTCAGATCACCGAGGCTCAGATGCCTTTCCCCAAACCACGCGACCGGATGCCTGATGTGAAGCGAATATCCTTCAAAAGTAACCTGTGAGACGCTGGAGCGCTGCTGCTCAAGCCATTTCTGGAGGTAATCCGAAAACAGAATATCGCGGTCGGAGCTGTAGAGATCATTTTTATATTTCTGAAGCTCCTCGCGTAACATGGCCTCCGCTTTCCGCTTGTTTCCACGGACTTCGAGTCCGGTGGAAATCCATTTCTGCTTCCGCTTTCCGTCCTCGGAGCGAAAATTTAATACCATGTAATAATATTCCTTGCCGCTGGCAAGTTTTTTTGTCTGTAAATTGCCCGTCATATATACTCCTTTCTCTGGAACGGGCAAATAATAGCACCATTAGTGTACTATCATCTGCCCGGATTTTCCAGTGGTTTTTCAAAAATAATCAACGTAAAAGATACTACGTGTTTTGGTGCAGTAAAAATCGCTTCATGGTAATTTACTGCCCATTTCTTCGGGAAGTCATAAAAGTAATAACATCCCGCTTGCGGATGCGATAGATCCGCCCGATTTTCCGATATGGAATTTGACCGTCATTCAGGAGTCTGTACGCAGTCTTTTTGCTGATGCACAGCATTTCGCACAGATCCTTTACATCGATCACATCCGGAAACCTTTCAAACATAACAATCCCCCCAATGAATATGCTTCGAATATGCTTCCTTAATGTTCGTGTGGTAAACAAGTAATAGTTTCTTAGCGAGAATGGCCTCGCTGTGGTTTTCTGTTCTGGTTCTGCGATTTGTTTTCCTCTCGCTCCGCCACGATACGTTTCTTTTCATCAAGTCGAGCTAAAACGCTGGTGCGTTTTTGTCCGGATGCCTGATTTTGAGAGACATAGCCGGTATTCCGATTTGCTGTCATCGCCGCTTGTCTGCGTTCAACTTTCTCAAGGATATCAGTAAGCTCTGATTTTCTATGTTCAATTGTTCGATGTAATCGCTCAAGGAAAGGTTCTCGCTGTTCAATTTCGTGTTCAAGCGTTGCAGAAATTGATTCTCGCTGCTCAGCTTCCTGTTCAAGTCGTGCAGAGATTGATTCTCGTTGCTCAATTTCTCTGCTAATTCTTTCCATTTCTGAATCTCGGCGTTGGCCGTCTGCGTTTTGAACTTCGAATTCTGCTGCTTCAATTCCTGAATCTGATTTTGCAGCTGACGGATCAAATCCTGCTGATTTTTCAGAAGATCTAATAAGTGCCTTATATCTGGAAGCGAGTCCAGGGATTTCTTCAAGTCGGCGTTGGATTTCGCCAGATTCAGACTTTCCTGTTTCAGCAGTTCGTGCGCCCCAGTCATACGTTTGAGACCTTCCTTGTATTGAGCCAGCTCGCCTCTGCATTGATCCAACTCCTGGCTGTTCTGTTCCAGTTCCTGATACAGGTCGGCTATGAAGCTCTGCTGTTCCTCGTTCAGCTTTGTCATTTCTTCCAACAGAGAGAGTATCGACTCCCGATCTTCTTCTAAATTCATCGAAACGCCCCTTCCAAATGCTGAATTGCTGTTTTGCGTTTTGGAAAGTCTGCATTAATCCTTGCAGAAAAATATTCTGTTGATTAATCTGCTGATTTTCCTCTGCTTTCCACGATGGTTTTTCGGTTTCTCCTGCCTGAAATTTTTCGGCGATTTTTCGAGCGTTGGCACCTTCGTGGATTGTTGGTAATTCTACTTTGCCTTGCCGGGCAAACGAACGGTGGTCAATGTGATGTTCCGGCGGGAGGTGGGAATTGCATTCGATTGCCCAGTCCTCCCGCCATAATTCGCAGTTTTTTGGATTATTCCAGCCCGTCGCGTCTGTCAAAACCCGTTTCCACTGTTTTCGGTTTCGGGAATCCATTTTCTGATTTCCCTCGCTGTCAAGCAGCGGAATTCGAATGCCGCAGCGGTCAGGATTTTTCTTATCCTGCCACCAGTTTGGATGCGATGGATCAATCACCGGATTTCCCTGCTCGTCCTGGACGAAAGCCCAATCCTTCATTTCTTTGTTGCCCCAGGTGTGATCCGGATTAAACGGACGCATGGTCACCAGCAAATGTACATGAGGATTTCCATCCCCTTTGTCGTGGATGCTCCAGTCGGCGCACATTCCTTTTTCAACAAAATTCCTGCGAATATAAAGATTCGTAAACTGAATTTGCTGAACCCGCGACCACTCACGCGGGAGCGAAAATTCAAAAGACCGGGCGAGCTGGGCGTCTGAACTTTTCTCCACTTTTAAAACCTCATTCCAGAGCCGCTGCTTTTGAAAAGTTGTCTTAAATTTCTGTAGCGCCATGTCTTTATCTGCAGCTCGTTTATACCGGGTGGAATTCATAAAGCGTTTTATGTTTTCCTCCGGAACCGTCTGCCATTCAGGCGGTGCATTCGCACACATCGACAGATGAGAAAAAACAACTTCTTTTTTTGATGTGTAGCGGCTGAATTCACCGGTCTCTTCATTTTTCATCACATCACCGTTCAGGTATGCGGATGCGGAAATGACAGACTGTCCTTTACTCCTGCCAATGATTTTGACGGTAAAATGAAAAATAGCCATGGTATTCCTCCTCGATTCGATGCGTATTGTGGTCGGTGTGAGATACCGCGGTCCGGCTGTGTAAGTCGGCTTGTATGGTCTGTTGTTCTTCTGCGAAGCAAAAGGACGGTGTTGACCACGCCATTGTCCGAAGGACGATTTTACATGGTGTGGCTCTCCGAAGAACATGCCGCAATCCAACTGCGCAAGTTGGTCTGCACGGAGTGCCGCAATCCAGCCGCGTAGGCTGGCCTGCATGGAATGCCCGCCGACGGAACGCGCCCGGCCAGCAGCGAAGCGCGCAGACCGGTTGCTGCTTGCAGCAAACTTATAAAGACGACCTCTGGTTGTCTATAAGTGCGCCCTTCGCTTAAAATGGCGCTCGGGAGACCCAAAGGGTTAATTCTCCCACGAATTTGTTACAGGGTCTGTAACATTTTCGGCCTGCATGGCTTTGGAGAAATATTTGCCATTGCGCTCCTGACGCTGCAAAAATGTGATCAGCTTCGGGAGTTCATCTTCCTCAATCGGTCGGCCAAGGACGGATTCAACCGCTCCGCCAATCTGACAGAGTCGATGTGTGCGTTTTTTGCGCTCATCCTCCGCCTGCCGCTGCTGCAGGACTTTCTTTTTTTCTGCATAGCGTTTTGCTTTCTCTCTGCTCGCCTGTTCTTTTTTCTCCATCTCCAATAAGCGTTCCTCTAAACTTCTTGTAGCAGACATTTAATCACCTCCCTTCAAGAATAAATAGAAATAAATATATTACTTCTAGAACGCATTATACAATAATAAATTTACTTCTGTCAAGAAAAACATAGAGTTAAAATTAATTTCTTTTTTGCTTCCCTTTTCTATCTATTCATGGTAAAATGGGACAAACAGAAAATACTCGTATGGAACGAAGCTGAAAACAGGCTGGAAATTGAAAAAGTGAGACGTTCATTTTCAGTATTGATTCCATCTGTGCAGGATGCAGCTTTGAGAAAGAGGTAAACTATGTCAGTAGGCTCCAAAATTCGTTATGTCCGTAATCTGAGAAATCTCACCCAGAAAGAGCTCGGCATGAAGGTGGGGTTTAGTCCCGCTACTGCTGATGTCCGGATCAGGCAGTATGAATATGAAAAAATGGTTCCTAAAGCAGACATTTTGAAAAGGATCGCAGACGCGTTGGATGTGGATATCGCGGCACTGAACGGAGTGGATTTTCAGTCAGAGAAAGAACTGATGCACACATTGTTTGATCTGGAGCGGAATTTTGATTTGCGTCTGGAAAAGCGAGGCTCAAAATACATGCTTTGCTTCGACCAGAACAGTGAGATCGAGCCATATATGGATTACGCACTGTCTTCATGGTACAAGGCCAGAGAGACGATGTTAAATCCTTTTGAAGAAAATACCGATGGCGATTTAGAATATCATCTTTGGACACAGCGTTTTCCTATTGATCTGGTGCAGGAAGAAACTTCGCGAAAAGAGCAGACAGAGCAGTTGTTAGCGGATCGATGTGATGAAATCAAAACACAGGGCTACAAGATCAATAAAGTGAGCGAACTCATACTGCTGTTTGAGAAAATGATGAAATCCGGAATCAACTTGGAAATTCGGTCAGATAAAAAACGAAGTGCTGTTGGGAAAATCGTGGCGTGTGTCAGTATCCGACATTCGCAGTTCCTATCGCTTCATGAGGATATAGATGAAACAAATGAGAAAGCGGATGATACCGCGGCGGCATATGCGGAATATTTGTGCGCGATTGGGTACTTGGTAGGAATGGGAATTGAAATCGAACAGGGGACACATTCATTTGAGGGGGAAACGTATACCGATTATTATTTTTGTAACTCGATGTTTTCCACAATGGTACTTCAATCTGTAAAAAAGATGCAGGAGAAAATACTGGCTGGCGAGTGCGAAGATGAAGATTATTTGTACGAAGTCAGTGAGGATATACGGATATTTAATGTAAAAATTGAAAGTGCGGTAGAGGCTTGAGCTTTTTATGGCTGAAATGCCTGCGTAGGAAAGTTGGTTAAAAAAATGATGTCCTTTGGAGACTTGGAGGGTTGGCAGGAAACGCTGTCAAAACTATAAAAAATAATGAATATTGTGACATTATCTTCATGTTTGACAGATAATGTGGTAGAATAAATATAATTTTGGCGCGAAAAAATAGTACAAGGCTAACAAACCTATTAAGGCTTTAGATAGAGTCGCAAACGGGAGAAAGATTCATGGCTAGTGAAACAGTAATAAATCCAGATACAGGCGCTACTGTAATAAATGATGAACTTGGACAGGAAACAATGATTAATGCTCAGATCACGTCCCTTTCAGGAGTAAAATTACGCAAAGGGACAATACTTGCCGGAAAGTATGAAATTGTTGCACCACTGAGCGCATCAACAGGTGAAGCGGATTTATATACCTGTAAATATCTGGGAACGGAATATGTCGCAAAAGTATATCGAAGACAGCAGGCGATAAAACCGGAAGTGCTTGAAGTCTTGAAATCCATTCGGTCTCCGTATGTGGCAACGCTTTTTGATGCTGGTGAATATGAGGGCGCTCAGTTTGAAATATTGCCCTTTTATAAAAATGGAAGTTTGCAAGGGAAGAAATTTTCGCTGGATGAGTTGAAAGAATTTATTATCCCATGTATAAATGAAGGCCTTCATGTACTACATAAACATGAAATCCTTCATAAGGATCTAAAGCCGTCTAATATTATGCTCAAGGATGACAAAAAGAGTGCCGCTATTATTGATTTTGGCATCAGTTCTATAGTTGATCCAGGGAATACAGTTTTGGTTACCAGAACAGGAATGACGCCAGAATATTCCGCTCCAGAAACCTACAAAAATTTGTTTTTGGAAGAATCGGATTACTACTCTTTTGGAATCACTTTATATGAATTATATTGTGGCTCTACACCATATAAAAATATGGATGCAGAAGAAATTGTTCGTTTTACTACAGTCCAGCGCATTCCATTTCCGAAGGATATGCCAGCCGAGCTTCAGAAACTTATTTCTGCTGTTACCTACTTTGATCTTACAAACAGGCATGATAAGCAAAATCCAAACAGGCGTTGGACCTATGATGAAGTGTTAAACTGGTGCGCAGGAAAAAAGCAGACTGCTCCTGGGAAAGGAACTGATGCTGCAGCAGAAAAAGCTATTCCTGCTTATACTTTTATTGGCCAAAAGTATACGGATATTCCGTCTTTAGTTGCGGCTCTTGCAGCCAATTGGGAAAATGGGAAAAAACAGCTATACAGAGGGCTGTTGTCTGGCTTTTTTAAGAATTATAATCCGGAAATAGCTGGATTCTGTATGGATGCAGAGGAAGAAGCCACACGAAACACAGGAGACGAAGATATTATCTTTTGGAACCTGCTTTATAGAATTTATCCAGAACTTAGTGGCTTTTATTGGATGGGAAAGATTTATGAGTCTCTTCCTGAATTAGGACGCGATATGCTGGAAAAACTTTGGAAAAATGATTCATCAGATTTCAAGTATTGGGACAGCATACTGGAGAACCGGCTTTTGAGCGAGTATCTTAAACTGGTGAAATCTCAAAATATTGAATTGATAAATGCTGTTTCTGCACTGGAAACTGCGCATAAGGTTCCCAAAAAGACAAAGAGAGATGGTATGATAAATTATTATACAATGGCATATCTGCTCTCTGGACAGAAGATTTTATGTATTGATGATAGAAAACTGAAAAATATAGCAGAATTAACGGACTATATGAAAGAATTGCTGGATTCTTCGTATGATAAATTCGAAGAATTCTGCCATAAGATGTTGGATTATGATGATACATTGGATGTACAGTTCGAAGCGTGGCTGATTGCTCTTGGGAAACGTAAAGAACTGGAGAAATGGAAAGCGGAAATAAATGAATAAAGAAGGCGTTTTGAAATTTTATGGTGCTGAGGCGGTACCTAAAGATAGATTGTAGAATAGTAATGTGTTTGTAAAAAATGATACTACAATGATTCCAATGTCTGTCATTGCGGGTATATAATATGGGACTTAATAAATCAAAGAAGAAAATAGATGAAATAATAAATGAGTTTAAAACCAATAGTGATATATCCTGTAATAAGGCTGTAAGATTAAATGCGGAGTCAAAATATTTAAACAGGGATGTATTGGAAATTTATGAAAAATATACAGAGATGATTGAGAATATTTTAGTTGAATGCAGAGCTATTGATGAGCACATCAATCAAATTCTCGCTTGTCCCGGTTGTTTTTTTACTATCACGAAATATCATTATTTAATATCAAAGAAGGAGGTTTTAAGCAAACTTAATAATGATCGAATAACACGAATACAAAGTATTTCGAAGATCAAAATAAGGCTTTTTGATGATAAAACTCGATTCCTGTCCGAGTTAAGAAATGCATTTAATCTTCTGCTCGAGAGCCATAAATGTGTTTCTGATAGGGACGATATACATACATTTATTTGTAAAGATGTACCTAAAGAATTGGATATATTTGAGTTTGACACTGCCCCAGTTGTTGTTTATATAAAGGAATTCTATTATTGCTTGTTTGGTGAGGTCATTTTAGTATTTGATAAAAATGGAATGTTTTCTACGGCATTAGAGCCGAGCTCTTTAGATATAGAAGTGGCACATAAGATGATTAATATAAATGTTTGTAACAATACAGTTGCGTATCACCCATACGTTTCATTTGATTCGAAATGCCTAAAGAAAGGGGAGGTAACATGGGGATGCAGCAAGGATATTTACGAATATGGAGTGATAACAATTGGAATATTAAATAATCAGGTTTCTTTTAGAGTGAGTTCCTGCAAAGCTGTTAGTGAGCTTGAAAGGATAAAAGACTTATATATAAAAGGGCACAATTATCCAGAGAATTCTATTAAGAATTTGTTTCTCTTGTTAAAAATGGTTTCAGATATGGATAATACAATTATCAATAGTTTGTTAAAACAATATGCCGCAATGCCTGAACATTTAAAGCGTTTTTGTCAATTAAAAATAAACGGTAAGCTTTTCGAATGAGAATAAAGTTGCGACAAAGTTTTATCAATGTGTTTTTATGGGGGGGTACAATGTCAGGTCCCAAGACATCCAGATATACTCTAACCGCTGAGCAGCGAAGAATTTTGCTGGAACAGCAAAAAATAGAACAGCGTAAGGCTGCGGCATCGGGAAAAGCAAAACGTAGTTTAAAAAAGATTAACGAAGTCATCGACAGATTTCAGCCGGATAAACAAATTGCGGATGAAGTAGCTGCCAGAACCGGCGATGATGGCGGTTTTTATTCGATGTTCGGGGAATTGCAACGCTTGTTTGTAAATGCCCAGCAGATCTTCGGACAGACTGATTTCAATCAGGCGGATTCAGCTGAACAGACTGCTGCTTCATTGGCTGATTGTCTCGAAAAAACGCAGAAACAGGCTGAGAAGCTATCGGCAATTGCAGCGGAGAATATGAGCAGGCTGAACACAAATCTGCATTCTGCCATAGATGAAGGCTTCTCCACTTCATTTACGGATATCAGGGGGCAGGAATCCACGCTTGTATTGCTTCGTAATAAGGCAATACAGCAGCTTAAGCAATTACAGAGGAATGATGCTGTGCCTGTGCATTACAGGGAAGAAATGGATGCGGTACTTGAACAACTTTGTTCAATCTCTGATGAAAGCTACCTCAAAAATTACATTGCTTTAACAGCTACACCTTTGATAAAGAAAATCAGAGGGTTTCTGGATGAATACACCGCATGCCACGATGAGTTTGAGAAGCTTTATTCAGAATATCAGGCACTTTGTGAGCTGTATGGATATGTCGCACAGGAATATGTTTGCTCGGCGGCTTCGGTACAAACGTTGAGAGATGAAGTGCAGCGTATTAAGACAATCGCTGCGCAAGACGCGGAACAGGCATATATTGCTGATTGTCTGGATGAGGTAATGACAGAAATGGGGTATTCTGTTCTTGGAAGCCGAGAAGTGACCAGGCGCAACGGCAGGCACTTTCGGAGTGAATTATATTCCTATGAGGATGGTACTGCTGTAAACGTCACATATTCTGCTGATGGAAGGATCGCAATGGAATTAGGTGGCATTGATACCAGTGACAGATTGCCCGATGCGAAAGAAGCTGTCAGCTTATGCGATTCCATGGAACATTTTTGCAGGGACTTTCAAAAAGTAGAAGAAAAGCTGCATGAGCGTGGTGTGGTGATTGCGGAGCGGGTGAGTCTGCTTCCACCAGCTCCGGAGTATGCGCAGATTATTAATACATCAGATTACACTATGAATGCGTCAGGAATTGCCTTTGGCCAGAAAAGAAAGCAACACATGAAAAGTTCTAAGAGAAAAGAAATGTTGAGCGAATAGAGGATTTAAATCATGACGAAATATAAAATTTGCCCTGCTTGCGGGACAAGGAATGCACCGACGTTACTGGAATGTGTTGCCTGCGAAGCAGATCTTACTCGTGTGAAAATCACTGATGAAGAAGCGGAAAAGATTGAAGAAGCAGCAAACAAAGCGGATCAAAAACTGCTTGACTCAAAAGATGAGCAGAACGAATCCTATCACGCTCCCCGATTGATAAGACTTTGTGACTGCGGAGCCAAAAATCCGGCTAATTCCAGAAAGTGCAGCGTTTGTCACGAGGATATTTCGGATATAACACCCACCCCGGATGCCGTCGATATTGTGATTGATATAAACGGGGGTGAAACAGCATCGAATTCCACAATTGTACTGGGAAGTTTAGACGGACAGTTTGCTTATAAAATAACATCCTCTGAGATTACAGTTGGACGGGAAGAGGCAATGAGCGAATATCTGGGATTAAAACGTTATGTCAGTCGCACACATGCAAAGCTGACCGTTGAAGACAAAGAACTATATATTGAGAATTTGAGCAAAACAAATTTTACCTATGTAAACAACCAAAAGATTTCCGGGAAAGTGAAACTCAAGGATGGGGATGAAATAGGTCTTGGAGGTACAAGCATTAATGGTCGGCGACAGTCAGATGCAGCTTATTTTCTGGTGCGGGCAGGCTTGTGTATGCAATAGAGAATAAAGATATTTGCTCTGGTAATACGAGGTGGATTCATGTATGTGGCAAGAATATTATATCCGGTAGAGGTGCTCGGGCCGGGAAAGCGAATTGGAATCTGGTTCTGTGGCTGCCCGCGTAGATGTAAAGGATGCAGTAATCCGGAACTATGGGAATTTCAGGAAAAATATCAAACCACACCTGAAAAGATATACAAAATGATTCGGACAATTGCCGGTGAAAACACTGTAGAAGGATTTACAATCACCGGAGGCGATCCGATGGTTCAATCAGAAGATTTGCAAAAATTGTTAATAATGCTCCGGCGAATCTCCAAAGATATTTTGGTATACACGGGTTATCAAAAAGAAGAATTGAATGAGGAACAGTTAAAGAATGTTGCCGTACTGATTGATGGTGAATATATTGAAGAACGAAACACTGACTGCATATTACGCGGATCAGATAATCAAAGGATATATGTCCTTGATGAGGCTTTATGTGATAAATATGAGAAGTATTTTGCTGCTTATAAAAATCAAATTCAAAATTTCATGACAGTGGATGGCGTTGTATCGGTTGGAATTCACAAACCGGTGTTTATCCATGAATTGAATGAAACGGTGTCCGGAAAAGGAATAAACAATATATAAGGAGTTGAGACTATGTTACTGACAGAATTGAGTATATCAAATTTTAAAATGTTCGAACAGTTCGACCTATCCTTTAAGCCTGGTTTTAACTTAATACTTGGTGATAATGGGGTCGGAAAAACAACGATACTGGAAGCGGCATCTGTGGCTTTATCAGGTTTTTTTGTCGGAATGGAAGATGTCTCAACCCGGAATATTTATCAAAACGATGTGAGATACCTCATTTATAAGGATAATAATGGAATCCCTAATAAATCGTATCATAGTCCAGTGGAAATTAAATGTACTATGGAATATGAAGGCGTTTCCTATCAGTGGAGCAGAGCAAAAAAAGATAAATCGGGGGGAAGCAAGACTACTATTACGCCAAAGGATATTGTAAAGGTTGCGCAGAAGCTGGCGAATGAAAGCAATGGAAAAATGTGGCCTCTGATCAGCTATCAGAATGCTTCCAGACATTGGGTTTCCGCCAGAAGTGATGCCAATGAGAAGCGAAGGAAACTGCTTCATGACAGAAGATGTGGCTATTTAGGATGTCTGGATAAGGCAATGAATTTGCAGGTTATCTATTCCTGGTGTAAGCAAATGGAATGGAACCGCGCGAAGAATAATCGAGTTCCTGTGAATTACGAAATGTTTGCTACAATCATCTCGGACTTTATGGGAAAAATGAATGAAGGAAAAATCAGTGAAGTTTTTTTCGATTTGAACACGGAAAAATTATTGTATGTTGAAAATAAAGAAGTAAAGGAGATTGAAGATTTAAGTGCGGGCTATCAGTCTGTGCTGAATCTGGTTATTGATCTGGCCTATCGTCTGGCAATTTTAAATCCGGACACAGGAAAAGGGATACCAGAGGCAGAAGGAATCGTTTTGATTGATGAAATAGACTCTAATCTTCATCCGAAGTGGCAATGGAGAATCGTTGATGCGCTGACGGAAACATTTCCGAACATACAGTTTATAGCAGCAACACACTCTCCAATCATCGTGTCTTCCTGTAAAAATGCAAATATTATCAGTATTGATGATGAGCAGAATATCCGCTATATTTCAGACAGCTATGCGTTTTCAGTAAATGAAATCCTAAGAGATATGCTCGGATACCATATGCGACCGGAAAAAGTAGAAAGACTGATTGAAAAATTTGATGATCATATGGATAGGGAGCAATATACAGACGCTAAGGAAGATTTAGCCCAACTTATTTCTATATTGGGTGAAGACCATCCAAAGGCAATCGCGCTAAAATCAGAGTACGCAATCGAAGCGGAGGAATAAGCATGATTTATATTCGGAAGCAAAGGACTCCTGATACCGTAAGAAAAAGAGCAAAAGAATTAACAGATGCTTCGGAAAACGATTTTAACAGTATTACATTACCAAAGGATACGAAACAACTAAGGGACTTATTTGATCAGATGCCGAAATCTGAAATTATGTCGGCCTTATATAAAGAACAGCATGGATTATGCGCGTATTGCATGAGACAAATTGATCCATCAAAACCTGGCTCGGCTCGAATAGAGCATTACGAAGCATTGTCAAAAAATAAGGAAAAGGCTCTGGATTATCAGAATTATCTGGCTGTTTGTAACGGGGGAGAGAGAACAGATGAGGATGACCGCGAATTAGAAGAATCTGAACAGAAAGAGAAAAAGAAAATACGCGTTTTATGCTGCGATGCGGCAAGAGGTGAAAAAGAGCTCACGATTAATCCATGGGATAAAAGGCAGATGGAAGCCATTGGATACAAAAAGAATGGTGAAATCATCGTGTTGGATAATAAGGGTCTGGATCAGGAGCTTGTGAAGAAAATGCAGAACGATATAGATCATGTTCTTGTTTTAAACGGAATCAAGAATGATAATGGTCAGGTAATTTATGATACGGATACGAAACTGGTTGCCAAGAGAAAAAATATTTATGAAAGCGTCTGCCAGGAATTTGAAAGATGGGACAAGCAAAAGCGTCTGACAAGGGACTTCCTAAAAGATATCATTGAAAAATGTGAGAATATGATGAATAGGGATGGCATTGCGGAAGAATACATAGGCGAAAGGCTGTATTTTTACAGAAAAAAATATAGGAAGATGAAAAAGTAGGATTACTATTTCATCGTGTCAGTTCATATCGGCCATTTTATATTCTGTATAAAATGTTGTTCGGAATAAGGTTGAAGGGGTGTCGGAGAAAATGAATGAATTAGAAGATAGAATAGAAAAACTTGAAATGAAAGTAAAGATTCTGGAAGAAACACTAGACACACTTCAAAATATGCAGCTATCAGAGCGCATGGAGGAATATATTCAGTCTAGGGCAAGAGATTTACGAATAGTTGAATTAGTTAATTCCGTGTCCGATAATTCATCACTTGACCTCAGGAAAGAAGAAGAATCCGTAAAAAAGATTTTGAAACAAAAAAAGGATATTGAAAGACAGAATAATGAGATAATAAAAAAGGCTGAAAAATTTTCAGAACAATATGAAACTGATTCAAGAATGTTTGAGTATGAAATGGAGTCAGGATTAGTTACTGATTATTATGGCAAGAAAATATTAGATAATGATCTACTGCCATATGTAGGAAAGGGACTGAGAATTACTTCATATAATGGGTTTAATTCTGATAAGGTTGTTATCCCAAGAGAAATTGACGGATATCCTGTGATAAGTATTGGTGAAGAAGCTTTTTTTCATGCAACATTTTCGGCGATTTTTATTCCTAATACTGTTAAAGCTATACTGCGTCGTGCTTTTGGAGATTGTCAAAACCTTAAATATATTGATTTGCCAAATAAATTAGAACATTTTGGGAATTTATGCTTTTACAATTGTGGATTCGAATCATTTAGGGTTCCTGATTCTATAAAAAAGATTCCTGGCTCTTGTTTTTGTTGCTGTAAGAAACTAAAAGATATTGCATTTGGAAACCAAATTGAAACATTTGGACATGGTGCTTTTAAAGTTTGTCAAAGCATGAAAAAAATTTTTTTGCCGGATACGTTAAAAACTATAGAAAGTAACTGTTTTTCTCTTACAGCAATAGAATTATTAGTTCTTCCAGAACAATTAGAAAGTATATCAGCGGATGCTTTAACAGTCACATGTGTTTTCTTAGGAATAGATACGGAAATTGATAATGGAGAAAATGAGAAAGACAGTTTTAGTAAAGTGGGTATGATATATTGTCTTTCAGGAAGTAATGCACAAAAGTTCGCAAAAAAGTACAGAATACCGATGAAGCCGTTAAACGAATTTAAAGCGGAGGAATATGGCTTATGAGTGAATATATCCCCAAATGGCATAGAGAACTTAGTATTTTTTCAAAAATAAAGCCACTGCTTATTCTGGAAGGAAATGTGCTGGATTCTTATCAGTATCCAGTGGACGGAAGTACTCCCAAAGGCAGCATTCTCCGCTTGCCAGAGTACCTTCACTTTTGCTTTAAGGATATGGGCTATCAGAACATTGTATTTTATGACAGCCTGCGTGGCTTTTACAATACTTGTGAAGACGGATATCTGGATAGTTTTGCTAGGATCTCTGGCTGTTCTTCTTCCCATGGATATATTAAATCGGACTTCAAGGGTGGAAACCGAGAAAATGATGCTGCAAACATTGTGAGAAAATCCCTTTCACAAACTAAGGAAGCGACTGTCATCATCATGGATTTTGCCTCCAGATACATAACATCACCGGATAATATGGATCAGAGCGAAGTAGACAGTTTTACTGTTCTGATGCAGGCTTCTCTTGAAGCGAAAGATGTAAGGCTGGAAAATAGCGGAATTCTTAAAAATTTGCTTGTTATGATTACGAATAAAGCAAATGATATTCCGACCTGGTTTTACTTGCAGAATCCGAATGTAAAGATTATTACGATGTCAGCTCCGGCAAAAGAAGAAAGGGAAACGTTAGTAAAAGGCCCTAATTTTCCAAGCTTTTTTGCTGGGGATGTGTACAAACAGGATAACGTAAATTACGAGGAACATCCAGATGAGCTTGAAAAGATACAGGACAAGTTTGTCGCTCTCACGGAGGGTTTTAGCTTTACAGAAATTAATGGACTTCGCAGGCTTTGTAAGAATGAAAAAATCAGAATGCATGATCTGTGTGACGTAATTGATTTGTATAAATATGGGATACGCGAAAATCCATGGAAAAGTCTTGATCTTGCAGCAATTCGTAATGCACGAACAGATTTTGAAAAGCGCGTGAAAGGACAGGAATATGCCATTACGAAAACGCTTGATGTTATCAAGCGGGCAATTACCGGAATGTCCGGATTACAAGGATCTTCCCATACGAGACCGAAGGGTGTACTGTTTTTTGCGGGACCAACTGGCACTGGCAAAACGGAGACAGCAAAAACCCTCGCAGAAATTTTATTTGGAGATGAAAGCTGCTGTAAACGTTTTGATATGAGCGAATACGGACAAAGCCACAGTGATCAGAAGCTACTCGGGGCGCCTCCTGGATATGTAGGTTATGAGGCAGGCGGTCAGTTGACCAATGCGGTTAAAAAGGATCCTTTTTCGATTTTACTTTTTGATGAAATTGAGAAAGCGCATCCTTCTATTCTGGATAAGTTCCTGCAAATTTTGGAAGATGGCCGGATGACCGATGGACAAGGGGATACGGTTTATTTCTCTGAGACGATTATTATTTTTACGAGCAATCTCGGTATTTATACCTTAAATGAAAATGGTCATAGAGAAGCGAATGTCACAAGCGAAATGCCCTATCAGGAGATGTCTGTACGTGTCAGGGAAGCAATCGAAGATTACTTTAAATTACAGCTTGGACGTCCGGAAATTTTAAACAGAATCGGAGAAAATATTGTTGTGTTCGACTATATTCGCGAGGAAGTTGCAAAACAAATACTGGATTCTCAGGTGGAAAGGATTGTAAATAATCTTCTGACAGAAAAACGGATTTCATTGACAATATCAGATCAGGCAATGGAAGTATTAACACAGCAGGCACTGGCCAATCTATCGAACGGTGGGCGAGGAATTGGTAACGTAGTCGAAAATCTTTTGATTAATCCATTATCAAGATGGTTGTTTGATAATTCGGTATATGACAATGCAGATGTTACAATAATCAACATTAACGCTTCCGCTCTTCCACCGTCATTAGAGTGTGGTTTTAAAAAGTGAATGTTGATGCGAAACTGAAATACAATTGGGCAAAAACAAAAGGAGTAATTGTGAAGATCGTAGCGGTCACTCAAAAGGGAACGAATAAGCAAGAAAATGAAGATCGAATTGTTGCCGGTAAATCAGTCATCGCGGATGGGATATTTCAAACCGATATTAGTAATGGAATAATTGCCATAGCGGATGGCGTAGGTGGAAATAACGCTGGTGCGGTTGCTTCTCATTTTGTTGCTTCTCGATTATCATCCTTAGAGAGAGCAACGTTAGAAGGGTTGCCACTATTAACGAAGAATTATTGATGCTTTCCATGGGAAATTCGCAATACTGTAAAATGGCAACTACACTGTCCGGCTTGCATATCACTCGGGATAAGATATGGCTTTTTAATATAGGAAATACTCGAGTATACTCATTGCAAAATGGGAAGTATTTAAAGCAGCTAACAAAAGATGACTCGACATTAAATCATTTGCTTCTGACCGAACGCCTTACCGAAGAAGAAGCGAAGAACTTTAATCGCAAAAACGAAATTACAGCTTGCTTTGGAGGCGGTTCACGCGATTTGTTTCAGCTGAAAATTATCAGTATTGAAGCGAAACTTTCTTCGATTGTAATAACATCCGATGGAATACATGATTATGTTTCAATTGATCGAATGGAAGAAATTATTACTGAAAATGGAATATCTGAGAGAACATGTTACTTGATGATAGATGAAGCCAGAGCGAATGGTTCACAGGATGACGCGAGTATATTGCTGTGTGATTTGTATATGATATGATTTTTCAAGATTATATTTTTGAAGATTCAAAAATATTTGTTAGGTAGATATATTAGAGTTTATCCAAGACTGGTTTTTATGTAATGAATTCTGAGGGAATGAAATGGATGAAATAAGTGCTGTCGACATGAATAATTTTATGTCAGTAGAACAAAGTCATAGTACATCCGAGGCGGAAAATATAGCCGATTTCCAGATTAAAGATGGAGTGCTGGTGACTTATTTGGGTTCAGAAGAAAATGTAATCATTCCGGATTTTATCATAGAAATTGGAACCGGTGCATTTAGCGAAAAGGACATAAAAACTGTCACGATTCCTGATTCTGTGAAAATTATCGGGAAAATGGCATTTTTCTTTTGCACCGAGCTTGAAAATATATATGGCGCGTGTAATGTGGAATTGATTGACGATATGGCCTTTTATTCATGCCAGAAAATAAAAGAAATAGAGCTATCCGATAAATTAAAAAAAATCGGAGTGGGAGCTTTCACATATAATTGTTTACATAGAATTATACTTCCGGAATCTTTGATTGAAATACAACAGGATGCGTTTCGCGGTAGTCAACGATTGAAGGAACTAAGCCTAAATGGACAGTATTTGAAAAAATTGGGAATAAGTTCTTTTTCACAGTGTATATCAATAGAGACTTTAAATATTTCTGCTGAACTTATTTCAATTCCTGCTTTATGTTTTGAGGGCTGCTGGAATCTAACAAATGTAGTAATTACTGGTAAATTAGAAGAAATTGCTGATGGAGCATTTAGTGGTTGCGCTAGGTTGGAACAAGTTGCCTTACCGAATAGTATTACTAGAATAAAGAGCGCAGCATTTTGGCAATGTACAAGTTTAAAGGAGATTAATATTCCTTCTTTTATTTCTGAGATAGAAAGTCAAACGTTTGGATTTTGTAATCAATTACAAAATATATCGCTACCCCCAAATTTAACACGGATAGGCTTTGGTGCTTTTCAAGAATGTACTTGTCTTAAATGTGTTCATTTTCCAGAGAATCTTCGAGTTATAGAATCTTTAGCTTTCTTCGAGAGCGGATTAGAAAAGATCATAATCCCTAGGTCTGTGAAAAAAATTGGGCAACTCGCGTTTGGATTTATACATAATGATAATGTACAGTCTATTTCGGTTGAAAGCGATATAATTGAGCTTGAAGAAAATGCTATATGTAGCAAAAAAATGGTGAGATACTATATTGATTTATGCAAAAAAGTGATTTCCAATGAACAAGCCATTAGAATAATGCAAAATGAAAAGAAAATTACAACGAAAAATCAAGATATTCAGATGATAGAATCAATACTTGAATTAAAACCATATAATACGAAGTGGAAAGATCGTAAATTAGAAATTAAGTTTCTGTCCTTGATAATTATAACATCTGATTTAAAATCTAATTCAGAAGTGATGAAATTAGTTTATTCTGCTTTTAGAACCCCAGAATGGGATGATTGTAAGGATATAAAAGCTTGTTTTATGAGATGGAAGAAAAGGCTGATCGAAGAGGGGTGAAAACTATGGATAAAATATTTATGAATAATGACGCTTTAGCATCAGGAATAGCTACTATTATTTCCGATTACAGGAAAGGAGATGTAAATCACAAATTTGATACTTCTCATGTCTTAAAATGGGTTGATCAATTTGATGAATCTGAGCGAAATGTTGTATTAAGAGAAACCTTTCATATTCTTTCTTATTATTACTTTAAGGAAGAAAAAATTATAGATATTTTGAAAAATTTTCTTGAAAAGATTCAGAATCAGTTTTCACTTGAAAAATTGATATTTATCAATTGTCAAGATTATGTTGCACCAAAAGGGGCCAGTCAAGGTATTTTACTGAAACTTATAAAAGATATCTTTGAAAAGGAATATGATTTGCAATGCTGTATAAAAAATGATAATTATTATGACCAGATCGGCGATTATATATATATATATAGATGATGGCTTATATACTGGTAAAAGTGCATATAAAGATTTAAAGAATATAATATCACAGCTATTGCCAGAATCTCAAATATATGTTTTTTTCATTATGGCATATAGTAATGGCTATAAGTATTGGTCTCAAAAGATAAAAGAACTAGGACAGGAAAGAAATATCGAAGTAACTTTCGATTGTCATTATAAATTGTATAATGACCGTAATTGTAAATGTGAATGCATTGATATAGTATGGCCATCAAAAGAAAGTGCTGGTATTTCTGAGGTAAGGGATTATGAAAATGTAATTCGAAAAAAGGGGGAGACTCATTATCTTTATTATAATGATATAAATGAGAATAATTCAGGTATGTTTTCTTCGTTTGATGGATTAAAAAGAATCGGAGAGATTTTTTTGAAGTATGGAATTGATATTGTAAATAAAGCTAATAGTACGAAGCTTCGTCCTCTTGGGTTTGATAATTTAAATTCTTTTGGGTTCGGTTCATTTTGTGCAACCGACTATAATATTTCGAACACTTGCCCATTAGTATTATGGTGGGGAAGTGAAAATGGGACAATTGAATCTGATTACCCTATAGAATGCTGGTATCCTTTGTTACCACGAAGGAACAATAAAGAATTATATAGAGAAATGATAATCAATTCTGAAGCATTCTCGGTCTTCGATTATGAAGACGTTTTATTTACAGTATATTATTTGGCAAAACAACGTAATATTCCTAAAAGTAAGCCAAAATGTAGCGTTTCTTCCGTGATTGATTATGCTGATATTGACTATGATAGTGAACAATATTATGAAGAATTATTTAGCAGTGATTTGTATCAGTATTTAAACAGTCAAAAATTATTTACAATTAAAGTTGTTCAAACAGCCATGTATTTGGGGCGAGATTATAATTATGAAAATTCTATGAAAAGAAAAAACAGCTATGAATAATCAGGACTTTGAAATGTCTGATACACATTTAAAAAATCAAAAGTCCAATGAATTATTTTTGGAATATATGGATTATATTTTTTTTGAAATGGATTGGAAATATAAGATGGATGAAATTGAACAAATTTATTTGAAACCAAATTTGGATCAACTTATATATAAGGCGCTTATAATTCTAGGAATGATATAATGATGATATCAATGTCAGTTCAAAGTTTATGTACTAATTTAAATCATTGGTTGATGTAAGTGCCTTTTGTGCATAAGTGTAAATGAGAAGCCGATTCTTAATACTGAATTAATATGTATTCTTTCTATCGCTTGATATTTAGTAACTGCTATTATTTGCCGCGTTCTAACATTCGTTCTAACACTTTGTAAAATGAATTGTGCTTCCGTTTCTCTGAGGTTTTCCGGGATAGTTCTGAAAATGCCCGGATTTAAAGGCGTTTCAGACATTTGCGTGCCATTTGATTCCGCCAGAGAAACCACCATTTGTTTTGTTCGGGACGCAGAGGCGCTGGACGTCCAGTGGACGTCCGTTTAGCGCCGACCGGAGCGGAGCGGAGACGCAGGTTCAAATCCTGTCGCATCGACTCCTTGGCAGGTTGCTGCGTGCCAGTGGCACGCGTTTAGCAACGACCGAAGCGGAGACCGCCGGAAATCCTTTAAAATACAGGGCTTCCGGTATTTTTTTACCCATTTCAGAGTTTGAAAGTTTGCCGCTTTCTGCGTCGCCAAAAAAAATTCCCTAAAAAATCTTCGAAGTTATTTTGACTATTCGAAAAGGTCTGCTACGCAGTTTGTCATCTCCGTCAGGTCGTTCTCGGCCACATTGGACTTATGGCGCATGCATCGTTTCTATCTTTCTTTATCCTACACTTATTAGATGGATAAAAACAGATTTTCCTTACAAAATTTTTCAAAGAATTTTATTTTGATGTCGCTTTTTAGACGCGCCAAACGTTTATAATGTGACCAGAAGAAATTTGCGGCGCTTGCGTCAGGAAATTTCGATGGTCAACGAGCAACGCAGTTGCGAGTAAGAATGTAAAAGTATATTTTTGCCGGCTTAAATTATAGAACAGAGGGAGAGGTGAGGAAGATGAATGAGGAGTATCCGGACCGCTGGATTGAATTACTGTATTTGAAGTACAGTACGGATCTGTTTCGTTTCCTTTTTTCAATCCTCGGCGACAGGTTTCAGGCAGAGGATCTGATGCAGGAAGTATTTTTGAAAGCATGGCAAAAGCATCCAAACTTTCAGAACGACAAAGCCGAAAAAGTCTGGCTGTTCCGGGTGGCCAGAAATTTAGCCATGGATGAGTTTCGCCACAGAAAACGTGAGGCGGTTGGGCTTCCCGAAACATTTCGGGAAGACAATCTAAATGCTTCGGAGCCAGTTTTAAGCATGAGAGAACTGCTGCTCATGATAGATGCATTGAAGGAACCGGATCGCGAAATCGTGCGTTTAAAGTTATTGGGGCAGTTGTCCCATCAGGAGATTGCGCGGGTTATGAATCGTTCTGTGCATAGTGTAAAAAAGCGTTATGAGAGAGCAATCGGACATTTACGTAAAATGTTTGAGGAGGGATGACGATGACGAATTTAGAATTTGAAAATATGGCAGTTAACATAGTAAAAAACTTTCCTGGGCCAGATGCTTCTTTTGAAGATTTAAAAAAGAAAAAGGAGAAGAGAATACGCCATACTATGGCCAAGCCGTCTGGCAACAGGAAGAAGGCTCTTGCTGCAGTTCTGGTTATAGCATTGGCGATCGTTTCCGGCTTTTCTGTATATGCCGGTCAGGCCGGAAATGGAATGTGGGCATTTTACAGTGCATCCTCCACGTATCTGGCCAGATTTGATTTAGAGCTTCCGGACCAGGTGGCGTCAGCTTCCATGGGTGAAGAAACCCAATGGCTTAAAATAGTCTCTCACGGAACTTCCTGGAAAAACGCATTGATCAATCCGTTGTATACGGTAGCAAGCGTGACCTATTATCTGGATAATTCGGAAGCATATTGTGATATAAGCGTTGGATCAACAAAAAATGCGTATTGGGAATCTTATTTTTCATACGACGATGAGGTATGGAACCCGAAGGGCTCCGCAGGAGGAAACAATAACTATAGCTATGGAACAGTACAGACAGAGGAATTTGAAGGAGTGATTTTGTATTTTTCTCAAATGACAATGTGGGGGAAAGCGTATGAAAATGGTTCAACTTCCAATGTCATAGTGACATGGATTGATTCGGAGAATCGTATTTGTATGAATCTGAACCTTTTAAATTCAACAGATATGGATGCCGCTTTAGCCTGTGCAAAGGAAATCATAAAGATGAACAGATGATGTATGATGTAAGAAATCTTGCGACATTGGTTTTTAAAGGATACCTTCAGACACAAATTGGGTGACAGCAGAAAAAATGCAGTATATAATAGGCAGAGAAACGGACGACAGAATTACCAGATTCTGAAATGCTATGAGAATGAATGACTTCTCATAATGCGTGATGGCACGATGGACTATGGCGGGGACGATAATCCTTGCCGTGAATTTTCTGTAAAGTTATATAGGCAGTGTTCAGATGTGCTCAGACTTTTCCACTTTTTATATACTCCACTAAGTTGAAAATCATTTTGATAACAGAAAGAAAAGCAGTCTGCAGATGAATCAATTACAGGCTGCTTCCTTCATAATGTTTAAGATACAGGAACGATTATATCATTTGCTACATATTCAAAAACTCCGATACGCCTATTATACGTGGTGTTATCACAGATGATTCCAGAAAATCTTTATCTAGGGAAAAGGGCTGCAGAGATAATGATGTTTGTATCCAGCATGATTTTCATTCTTCATTTTCCTCGCGTCGAGAAGCAGTGATCCATGCAGCCACATCCTCTTCGGAAAGAAAACCCGCTTTTTCTGCTTCCACTTTCATCTGCTGCTGAAGCTTTTTCATCGCATAAACAGCAGAATTGACGACTCTTACAGAACCATCTTCGACAATAAAGGTTACGCGATCACCACTACTAATACCAAGAGCAGAGCGAATGTTTTTTGGGATGGTCACCTGTCCTTTGGACATTACCCTTGCATCATTTACCAATGTTTCAGCCATAATAATACCTCCAAATCCAGGAAAAGCAGGGAAGTAGGAATTCCCTACTTGCATTATAACCATTTATGCGCAAAATAGTAAGGTAAAATATATAACGAATCTCAATTTTTCTATTCATTCAAATCCCTGCCAGAGTTACTTACATAGATATACATCGTTTGGCTTTTCACGTCACTGGATTTATGATAACTTTCGATATTTCCCAGGCGTACTATTATATTTTAGCCGAAACATTTTTATGAAATAGCTGACATCGTTAAAGCCACAGTCCAGCGCAATGTCTTTTGCAGGTTTGTTTGTGGATCGAAGCAGCGCTGCTGCTTTTTTCAGCCGGATTTCCATGACATACTGCATGGGCGTGGTGTTCAGCATTTCATGGAAACAGCGCAGACACGTGCTGTTACTGATAGAAACGCTTTTTGCGATCTGTTCTACTGTAAGATCCTCCATATAATGAAATTCAACAAACTCCATCATGGAACGAATCTGGTTGACTTTTGCCAGCTCCTGTTCTGAGAGATTGGATTTTGAGAAATCTGTATTCTGCAGGATACTGCGGATTGTTCTGGATAAGTAGAAACGGGCAAGGTTTTCAAAATCATCCTGTTCTTCGGCGATGGCTTCCCAGACAATCTGAAAAGATCGAAGTACCTCTTTCTGCCAGGGGATGTCTTTCTTCAAAAGAAGAAATCGCGTTGCAGCATTGGAATAGAAGGGCTGCACCAGAGTTTGCCAGAATACACTGTCCACACTGCCTCCGATGAGCCGGGGATGAAATACGGCAGAGTGGAGCTTTCCGGGAACCTGGGAGTCGTTTTGAATTGCGTGCAGGGCTTTCGCGTTGATGAAGATGCCGTCTCCGCAGGAGAGCGTTTGCCGGGCATTCTCCAACTCAAAGCGCAGATGCCCTTCCGTGACCAACACGATCTCCCATTCCTCATGCCAGTGCCAGGGAATTTTTCCCTGACTCAGATCATCAGCGTAACAGGCGATGGGGAATGCCGTATCGCCATGTCTGGAAAGTTCCTGGTCGTGCAGATCGGTGACGGTGTTGCAGATAGAAAGCCCCATGATAGTTACCTCCGTATAAAAATGTCCAGAACGATTCAGGACGGTATTTCACATTCGCTGCGAGAGGTTGAACTGTTATGAATGTTTTGCCATATTTTTATGGATATATTCTTACACATTTATCTCAAATTTGATGATATCATCCTATCACCAAAGGAGGAAGAATGCAACATGACACACTTACTTTTGATCATTATTTATATTGCTTTTATCAGTCTGGGCCTGCCTGATGCGCTGTTGGGTTCCGCATGGCCGTCTATTTATCTCGAATTTTCGGTTCCGGTCTCCTATGCGGGAATCATTTCCATGATCATTGCTCTGGGAACTGTCATTTCCAGCCTGCAAAGCGACAGGCTGACCATCCGGTTCGGGACCGGAAAGGTCACGGCGGTCAGCGTAGGTATGACGGCGCTTGCACTGTTTGGCTTCTCTGTCTCCCACTCATTTCCAGCTCTCTGCCTGTGGGCAATTCCCTATGGTCTGGGAGCCGGCAGCGTGGATGCCAGCCTGAATAATTATGTGGCACTTCATTATAAGAGCAGACATATGAGCTGGCTTCATTGTATGTGGGGAATTGGCGCCAGCATTGGCCCTTATATTATGGGATTTGCTCTTACAGCAGGTATGCGCTGGAACAGTGGGTACCGCATTATCTCGATTTTGCAGATTGCATTAACAGCCGCCCTTGTGCTGAGCCTGCCGTTTTGGAAATCCCCTGAAGAGAAAGAGAAAACCGCGCCGTCAGAGGCACCGCGGAAGGCAATGCGTTTTTCGGAGATTCTTTCGCTACCCGGCGCGAAAGCAATCATGGTATCTTTTTTCTGCTATTGTGCGATTGAACAGACCGCAGGACTGTGGGCGGCCAGTTACCTGACGCTGCAAAGGGGCCTTTCGGCGGAGAAAGCTGCCAGCTTTGCCTCCATGTTTTATCTTGGCATCACCATCGGGAGGGCATTCAGCGGATTTTTGACCATGCGGTGGAACGACCGGCAGATGATTCGGATCGGACAGGGAATCATTGCTTTGGGATGCCTGGTACTGCTGATTCCATTTGCAGGCGGATTTGCACTGGCCGGGTTCATTTTAATCGGGCTGGGCTGCGCACCTGTTTATCCCTGTATGCTTCACTCTACGCCGGAGCAATTTGGCGCAGAACGTTCGCAGGCAATCATCGGCGTGGAAATGGCCAGCGCCTATGTAGGAACCTGTCTGATGCCACCGTTATTCGGAGCGATTGCCAGTTCTGCCAGCATCAGCCTTTTGCCGTTGTATCTTTTGATTATTTTACTTCTGATGACAGTGATGTTTGAAAAGCTAAATGGAGGACAGAGATGATGTTTGCAGACTATCATGTGCATTCTGAATTCAGTGATGACTCGGAATACCGAATGGAAGAGATTGCAGAAGATGCGTTTGAAATGGGAATGAACGAGATCTGCTTTACCGACCATGTGGATTACGGGATTAAACGGGACTGGGATGCCACGGAAGGAATGATCTATCGTAAAGGAGGCTCCGGAGAACCGGAAAAAATACCTCTTGCTAATGTGGATTATCCCCGTTATGTGAAGAAAATCCGTAGGCTGCAGGAGCAGTATAAAAACAGACTCACGATTCGTCTGGGGATGGAATTTGGCATGCAACGGCATACCATTCCGCAATATGAAGCCCTGTTCAGACGCTACCCCTTCGATTTTATTATTCTTTCTGTCCATCAGATCGAGGACAAAGAGTTTTGGACAGGCGATTTTCAGCAAGGCCATACTCAGCGTGAGTATTATATGAGATATTACTGGGAACTGTTTTCTCTGGTTGAAAATTACCATAACTACAGTGTCTTAGGCCACATGGATTTGATCTCACGCTACGACCCGATTGGCGATTTTCCGTTTGCCGAAGTGGAACATATGATTGAACAGATTTTAAAAAGGGTCATAGCAGACGGTAAAGGAATCGAAGTCAACACATCTTGTTATCGGTATGGCCTGGATATGACGCCATGCAGAGAAATCTTAAAAATGTATCATGACCTTGGAGGAGAGATTCTGACGATCGGCAGCGACAGTCATAAGCAGGAACATCTTGGAATGTATATACCAGAAACGATGAATGAACTGAAAGGCATGGGATTCAGACAAATTTGTACATTTAAGCATATGAAACCAAAGTTCTATCCGCTATAAGAAGTCCCCCCTTGGCGGGAATTATAGATGGCTTTTTGTAATGGGAATTGCGTTGGCGATGCTATGGTCCAGGCGGAATTGGAATCTGTCGTATCCGGGATGGCCAGATAACAAAAGGGAAGCAGTGGGGAAGCGTCCCCTTAAATTTATCCTTTAACGAACGGCTCAGTTTTTCGATATCGTTTGGCGGACAATAAAAGCGACAAAGGTAATACCATTATTGTCGAACCGTGCCAATGATCGATACTGGCAGCAGCACGGATATTTTGCGGGACCGCTTCTTGCACACTGTTCGTCATTTGTCTGTGGAAGAACCGGAAGATTTGTGGTAGGATTGCATAACGAAAGAACTGGGATACAATATAATAGGTATTGATTCTATTGTGATTTTGAAGGAAGATGACAGAGAATGAAAAAAGGAACAAAGAGACTGATTGCTGCCGCTCTTGGAGCAGCAACAGGAACAGCCGCAAGAACTGCTGCGGTTCTGGCAGGAATTTGATAAGGTGGATGCTGATTCATGAAAAAGAGAAAGATCGAAATTCTGAAAGAGTGGATTGCAGGACATAAATACTGCTACGCCATGCTGTACCTGGTGTTCTATCTGGTGGTGTTCTTTGCGCTCGACTTTACGATGGAGCCGAAATACATTCTGCACTGTGCGCTCGATGACCGGATTCCATTCTGCGAATATTTTATCGTGTTCTATTTTGCGTGGTATCCGGCGTTCTTCCTGTCGCTCGTGTGGTATATGCTGCGCGATAAATGGGATTTTCAGCAGCTTTGCTTTATCATGTTCAACGGGATCACGTTCTGCCTGATCTGCTACGTGCTGTTCCCCAATGGGTTGAATCTCCGGGAAGAAGTACCGAACAGGAACATCTTCTGTGTGCTGGTGAATCTGGTGCGTGGAGTGGACGCGCCGGTCAACGTATGTCCGTCGATCCATGTGTCCTCGTCCGTTTCCATTGCACTGGTAACTGCGAAGTCAAGGCTGTTTAAAGAACACAAAGGGCGTAAGATTGCAATCATAGTGCTGATGATCCTGATTAGTATTTCTACGTTATTCGTGAAGCAACATTCGGTCATAGATGTGGTATGCGGTGCGGCGGTCAGCCTTGTTTTGTATATGATCGCGTATCATACGAACTGGAGAAAACTGTTGAAAGGCAAATTAAAAGTGCTTCTTTGATCGAGAAGCACTTTTGTATGGAAAGAGACTATTTAAAAATATTGGAATTATAATCTCGGAAAATAACGGTAAAGCCGTTTTCACGCAGTGAAAAAATTATTTTGGAAGTTATAGGCACTACAGCAAAAAAGTAGAACGTCAAGGGTGTGTATTTAACCCTGAATATTGATAATCGCAAAGGACAGTGACGAGTAGTGAACAGATTATTTAGCCTGTTGATCGGCTATGTATTTGGCAATTTTCTGACAGCGGAAGTTGTCTCAAAACGGGTTTCAGGAAAAAGTGTGTTTAACATAGGAACAGGTAATCCGGGGATGGCTAATATCGTAAACCAATACGGAGTAAAATATGGTATAGCGGTATTGGCAGGTGATTTGCTCAAGACATTTGTGCCGTGTTTACTTTGCAGAATAGTTTTATTTCCGGGCTTGGGTGCGACCGCAGCCGCATACGCGGGGCTTGGAGCAGTTCTGGGACATAATTTTCCCATCTGGCATCGGTTGAAAGGTGGAAAAGGTGTTGCCTGCACCTGTGCCGCTTTAGTCAGTACCTCATTCGGATATGGTCTGCTTGCGTGCATCATCGGGTTGATTGGTGTCCTGATCAGCCATTATCTTCCGGTAGGAGCTGTCCTGATTCCAGTTGCCTTTCTGGTTCCGGCGTTTTGTTTTTTGGGGAATGAGGAGGGAATCCTTGCCGTTATCCTGTCGCTTGTGATGCTCCAGCGGCATATGCCGGGGCTGAAAAATATTCCGACCGGGACAGAGCCGAGGAAAGATTTGCTGAAGGCATTGAAGCGCAGAAAAGGGTAAAATTCAATTATAAAAACACAAATAATCTGATAATTCACAGATTTTTCACACAAAATTAGCACTCGCACCTTGACATTGCTAACAATCGGTATTATAACTCTCCTAGAACAAAGGAAAGAGATGGAAAACAAAAGCAGATTCCATTTTGATCCGGTTCCAATGCAGATAAAAACAAAATTGTTGTGAATTGGATGCGCTCTACAAAAGCTGGAATCCCGATCAGCAGAGGGAATTTCTGGAC
>JAJQHQ010000040.1 GCA_021199655.1 Lachnospiraceae bacterium
CCGGCTTCGTTCGCCTTGCGGGCGAGGATGCCGCGGACATCTTCCTTTGAATACTGTTTTGCGGGTTCCGCGGGTGCGGGCGCCACTTTCTTCTTTTTCTCCGGCGGTGGTGCGGCCGGCTTGTCTTCATCCGGCGCGGAATAGAATTCCTTCAGCGCCTGGGCTGTTTCTGACAGCCTGTTTCCGCAGGTGATCAGGTCATCGAGTAACATGGATAATTCACTCATTTTGCTCATCTTGTCTGTCTCCTTTCCTGATTTTTCATAAGCAACTGATGTGTTTTGAATCCTGAGTGGCTTTGCGCCTCTCTGATGCCAAAGGAGTCATGGCGGCAGATTTTTTGACCTGACAGGAAAATTTTTTTGACTGTTTTATCGGGACTGCAGTGTGCAGTCTTTTTTAAATAATTCAGGAAGAAGTCAAAAAATCATGGCTGTTGACTCCTTTGGGCAGTAGGAGGAGCAATCTGCTCCTTACTGTTCACAGGAAGAGGTGGTTTTTATGGGGTGAGCTATAGAAATGCCGAAGGGTACAGTGATCCGGTGCCTTATGCGGCGGCAAGGAAAATGGATCAGGAAAGCAGGAAGTTCCGGCCGCTGGTTTACATCTGTTCCCCGTTTCAGGGAGATGAGGATGGGAACGCGGCGAAGGCCAGACGGTTCTGCCGTTTCGCGGTGGATCAGGGAGCGATCCCGCTGGCGCTGCATCTGCTGTTTCCGCAGTTTATGGAAGAAAGATCGGAACGGGAGCTTGCGCTGTTCATGGGCATGGTACTTCTGGGGTGCTGCTCGGAGGTGTGGGTGTTCGGCGAGAGGATTTCTTCCGGGATGAAAGCGGAGATTGCGAGGGCGGAAAAGAAGCAGATGAGGATCCGTTATTTTACGGAAGACATGAGGGAGGTTTGAATTTATGAAGTTTGTTTTACAGACAGCGCCTCTTGTATCGGATGCGAAGAACTGCCGCTATCCGAATACAGTGACGGTTATGAACGCGGAGCAGCTGAGCAGGGCGGCCAGGAATGACCATGTGTGCGCAGAATACAAAGGAAACTACCGCAGTGTTTCAAATTTCATCCGGTCAGATGTGATTGTGATGGACTGTGACAATGACCATTCAGAGAATCTGGAGGACTGGATTACGCTGGATAAGCTGGAGGAGATTTTTGAGGAAATTTCTTTTGCAGTCGTACCCAGCCGTCACCACATGCTGGAGAAGAACGGGAAGGGAATCAGGCCGCGGTTCCATGTCTATTTTGAGATCAATGAGACGACAGACGCAGATTATTACGCCAGATTGAAACGGGCGGTACAGCGGCAGTATCCGTTTTTTGACG
The DNA here is from genome assembly GCA_021199655.1 of Lachnospiraceae bacterium. Lineage (GTDB taxonomy): Bacteria > Bacillota > Clostridia > Lachnospirales > Lachnospiraceae > Choladousia. The sequence continues at coordinate 1,334 of JAJQHQ010000040.1, forward strand.
GGAACGCGCTGGATGCGGCCAGGTTTATCTTTGGTGCGGATGCCGGGGATGCTGTCTGGCATGAGGGCTGGGTGACGATCGACGAGGTGGTTCCTTTTTCTGATGAGGACGAGCATGAGGATTATACGAAAAGCGGCGGGACGATTCCGCAGGGCTCCAGAAACAAGACGCTGTCCCATTTTGCGGGGAAGGCGTTGAAACGCTTCGGGGAAACGGACAAGGCCTATCAGATTTTTATGGAAGAGGCTGCGAAATGCGATCCGCCCTTGGAAGAAGGGGAGCTGCGTACCATCTGGTACTCTGCGCTGAAATTCTTCCGGAACACGGTGCAGACGCAGGAGGGCTATGTGCCGCCGGATGAATACAATGATGATTTCAAGGCGGGATGTTTTAAACCGGAGGATTATTCCGATATCGGACAGGCGAAAGCTCTGGTAAAGGAATATGGCGAAGAGCTGCGATTCTCCGAGGCAACGGATTACCTTCGCTATGATGGGGATGCCTGGATTGAGGACCGGCAGCTTGCAGTCGGCGCAATGGAGGAATTCCTGGATCTGCAGCTTGCGGATGCGGAGGAATGCCTGGAACTGGCGAAGAAGGCACTGGTGGGTGCCGGACTTTCAGAGAAGACGGTGAATGCCGGTGGAAAGGAACTGGAAAAGGCTGTTGGCATGGAACAGTATTCCCTGTTCTGTGCTTACCTTGCGGCAAGATCTTATCTGGCGTTTGTGATGAAACGCCGGGACTTCAAATATGTAATTTCCGCCATGAATGCGGCGAAGCCGATGCTGGCCGTCAGTGTGAATGCGCTGGACCGGAATGAGCGGTTGCTGAATACGCCGATGGCCACTTATGACCTTACCAAAGGAATGGCAGGGGAACGCGCGCATGATCCATATGACCTGATCACCAAAATCACAAGCTGCGCTCCGGGAGATGAAGGCAAGGAGCTGTGGATGCAGTCCCTGGAACTGTTTTTTTGCGGGGATCATGCCCTGATGGACTATGTGCAGCTGGTAGTCGGGATGGCGGCTGTCGGGAAGGTATATCAGGAGCATCTCATCATCGCTTATGGCGGCGGTGCAAATGGAAAGTCAACGTTCTGGAACACAGTTTCCAGGGTGATGGGAACGTACTCCGGAAAGCTGTCCGCAGAGACGCTGACAGTCGGATGCAAACGGAATGTGAAGCCGGAAATGGCTGAACTGAAGGGCAAGCGCCTCATTATCGCTTCGGAGATGGAGGAGGGGATGCGGCTGAATACGTCGGTTGTGAAACAGCTCTGCTCCACGGATGATGTTTTCGCGGAGAAAAAATATAAGGCGCCGTTTGCATTCACGCCCAGCCACACACTGGTCCTGTATACGAACCATCTGCCGCGGGTGGGTGCGAATGACGACGGGATCTGGAGGAGGCTGATCGTGATTCCCTTCAATGCGAGGATTGAGGGCAGCAGGGATATAAAGAACTATGCGGATTACCTGTATGAGAATGCGGCACCGTACATCCTGAAGTGGATTATTGAGGGAGCGAAAAAGGCGATAGCCGCCGGGTTCCGGACAACCTTCCCGAAATGCGTGGCTGATGCCATTGAGGCATACCGGGAAGAAAATGACTGACTGGGGCATTTCGTCAATGAACGATGTGACGTGGGCGACGCGCTTACGGAAAAATCCGGGGAGCTTTATCAGAGATACCGGGAGTATGCCGTGTCCAATGGTGAGTTTACCAGAAGCAACAGTGATTTTTATTCCGCACTGGAAAAGGCGGGATTCTGGAAGCACAAGACGAACAAAGGGATGATTGTACATGGCCTGAAGCTGAAAGACGGGCAGGATTTCCTGTAAGTGGCGGTCAGTGACGGGCAGGGACAAAACTGTCCCTGATTAAGAAACAGCTGAAAGTGACGAGAGGTGATAGCTGTATATAAAACCCCATATAGGGAAATTTAAAAATCCCTTATAGAGAGGTTTATGTGTGGGGTATCACCCATCGTCACGGCAGCTTTGACGGAGGTGTGGCGGTGCGGGAAAAGAGCATTGAGAAGAAACTGGTTTCGGAAGTGAAAAGGCGCGGCGGGATCTGCCCGAAGTGGGTGTCACCGGGATTTGACGGGATGCCCGATCGGATTGTATTGCTGCCGGGACGGCATATCGGATTTGTGGAGGTGAAGGCTCCGGGCAAAAAGCCGAGGCCGCTGCAGGAATCCAGGCACAGGCTTCTGGCGGCTCTGGGTTTTACCACTTACATACTGGACGGAGCGGAACAGATTGGAGGGATTCTGGATGAGATACAATCCTCATGATTATCAGAAATATGCGATTGAATTTATAAAGCAGCATCCGGTGGCTGCCGTGTTTCTGGATATGGGAATGGGCAAAAGCTCCATTACCCTGACGGCGGTTATGGAGCTGATGTATGAGCACTTTGAGGTGCAGAAAGTTCTGGTGATCGCGCCTTTACGGGTGGCGCGGCATACCTGGGGCGAAGAGATTGAAAAATGGGACCATCTGCGTGGATTGCGGTATTCCGTGGCGGTGGGATCCGCGGCGGAGCGGAGGGCGGCACTCCAAAAGGATGCGGACATTTACATCATCAACCGGGAGAACGTGCAGTGGCTGGTGGAGTCGTCCGGGATGCCGTTTGATTACGACATGGTGGTGATTGATGAGCTGAGTTCCTTTAAGAACTGGCAGTCAAAACGCTTCCGATCATTGATGAAGGTGCGGCCGAAGGTGAGGCGGATTGTGGGGCTGACCGGAACGCCATCTTCCAACGGGCTGATGGATCTGTTTGCGGAATTTAAGTGCCTGGATATGGGGGAACGCCTGGGACGATTCATCGGGCAGTACCGTGTGGATTATTTCACGCCGGATAAGATGAACGGGCCGGTGGTTTACAGCTACAAGCTGCGGTCGGGAGCAGAGCAGCGGATTTATGACAAAATCTCTGATATTACCATTTCCATGAAGGGGACGGATTACCTGAAAATGCCGGAACTGATCAGCACGGAACACCGGGTTTATATGGACGAGAAGGAGAAGCAGCACTATGAGGAAATGAAGCAGAACCTGGTGCTGCAGATGCCGGAAGGGGAAATCACGGCTGCGAACGCGGCGTCCCTGTCCGGGAAACTTTTACAGATGGCGAACGGTGCGGTGTATTCGGATGCCGGAGGTGTGGAGAATATCCATGACCGAAAGCTGGATGCACTGGAGGACATTCTGGAAGCAGCGAACGGAAAACCAGTGCTTGTGGCTTACTGGTACAAGCATGACCTGGATCGGATCACCAGACGGCTGGATGCTTTGAAGGTGGAATGCGCAAGGATTTCTTCTCCGGGAAGTATTGAGATGTGGAACCGCGGCGAGTTCGCCGTTGGCCTGATCCATCCGGCTTCTGCCGGACACGGGCTGAACCTGCAGAGCGGCGGAAGCACACTGGTCTGGTTCGGGCTGACATGGAGCCTGGAGCTGTACCAGCAGACGGTGGCGCGTCTCTGGAGGCAAGGGCAGACATCCGGGACGGTTGTGGTGCAGCATATCATAACCGCCGGAACGATTGATGAGCGTGTACTGAAAGCACTGGAACAGAAGAACAGCACACAGGCGGCATTGATTGACGCCGTGAAGGCGGAGGTGGGGAAGCATGGCAGCGAATAAGAACCTGGCGGAAAATCCTTATGAACGGCTGGCGAATGCCATTGTGCTGCAGGCTGTGGCGGATTACCGGGCGGCGTTAAAAAAGGTGAAGCATAATCCGGGAAATCAAGATGCCATCCACGAGGCACTGCAGCTGGAAAAATTCTTCCGGTCACAGTGGTATGAGATGCTGACGAAGGTGGATGGGGAATATCTGATTCGGAGGCTGCAGGAAGAAATCAGACAATCAGAGTCAATCCGTGGGATAAAAAATAAATCCAGTCGGAGGTAGAGCATTATGAACAGACAGCAGACAGCGGCGAAGAATTTTCTGATGAAGGCGTACCGCGTGGACCAGAGGATCAATACCAGGATAGAGCAGATCGCGTCCCTGAATGACATGGCGCTGAAAGCCACGTCAACCATCTCGGATATGCCGGGATGTGCAACACGCGATGTCCATAAAAAAGAAGATGTGATTGTGAGGATCCTGGATCTGGAGGAACGCCTGAAACAGGATATGGTCCAGCTGATTGAACTGAAGCGGCAGATTCTGGACGCCATTGCGAAGATGGACGATCCGGAGCTCCAGACACTTCTGGAAATGCGGTACGTGTCGTATTCCAGCTGGGAGCAGATCGCGGTGGAACTGAACTACGGGATTGACAACGTATTCAAGCTGCACAGGAAAGCGCTGGATCTGATCCGGATTCCGGAAAGCGTACAGTAAAATACAGAGATTTACAGCCGGCCTTTATGATAATGTTAGGCTGACAAAATTGAAACTGGTGCTGCGCCCTGGAGGAGAAATCCTTTGGGGCGTTTTTGCCGGGGTGAAACTCAGCCTGTTTCCTTTGCGGAGGGACAGCCGTGACAGGCGGCGGGACCTTGCGGATGATTTATGCTGCAGGGCTTTTTCTGTGGATGGAGGTGTGGAGATTGCCGAGAAGACCGAAGCGGCCGTGTTCTTTTCCGGGCTGTCCGAACCTGACAGACGGACGGTTCTGTGAAGAGCACCAGAAGATGGAGAATAAAAGGTACGAGAAGTATGACCGGAACCCGCAGACGAAGAAGCGGTATGGCCGTGCATGGAAACGGATCCGTGACAGCTATGCCGCGGCGCATCCATTGTGTGAGGTCTGCCTTGCGAAGGGAATCT
>JAJQHQ010000005.1 GCA_021199655.1 Lachnospiraceae bacterium
TCCTGATGTCGGCAGCCGTGCTGTTGATGACGGGAGAACGGAAACGCCGGAGAAATTAAGGATTATTTTCACACATGGTAATAAACAGAAATGCAGCCGCAAGGCTGCTTTTTCTGTGAGAAGACAGCGGTTAATCGCCGCCTCCTGCTTGATTAACGATTTGACAATGCTGAAATATATGAAAATGAAATCGAAAAGTGCCATTTTAATTAATACAACGCAACATACAGATAGTATATTAATAAAAAGTTAATTATATCTTATAAATATGATACTTGTATTTGACAATCATCGGACATAAAATTATAACATATACCAAAAAAATATAAGGAGATATGTGTATGATTGAAAAGATTTTGAAAAAGTATTTTCCGATGATCCGCACCGAGCAGGAGGTTTTAACGGAAATCAGCCGGAAACCGGCATTGGATGCGCTCTACAAAAGCTGGAATCCCGATCAGCAGAGGGAATTTCTGGACTTTTGTACGGGTGTGAAAGGATGTAAGCTGCTGTATGATCCCTTCTTTAAGCAAGTGATGAATCCGGACTTACATCCGGAAAGGCTGGAGAAATTTCTTTCTCTTTTGCTTAAAAAGAAGGTGAAAATCCTTCAGGTGTTGCCGAATGAGAGCCGGATGGCGGCGGAAGACACGTTGCTTGCCATGGACATTGTAGTGAAGTTGGAGGATGGGAGCATCGCCAATGTTGAGATGCAAAAGATCGGCTATGCGTTTCCGGGCCAGAGGAGCAGCTGTTATTCCGCAGATCTGCTGCTTCGCCAGTATCAGCGTGTGAAAACAGACAAACAATCCAGGCAAATTAAGTTCTCGTATCGGTATATTAAGGACGTCTATACGATCATTCTTTTTGAAAACAGTCCCGTTGAATGCAGAGCCATACCGGATCAGTATATTCATCGTGGGAAGACTGTTTTCGATACGGGGCTTGCGGTCCATATGCCGCAGGAATATGTCTATGTTCCGCTTGACATTTTCCGCGGGATTCTGCACAATAGAGGCATCAAAAGTGAACTTGACGCATGGCTGACATTTTTGTGCGAGGATGCCCCGGAGATGATCGAACTTTTGATCCGGCAGTATCCGTATTTCCGGGAATTGTACAATCAAGTCTATAAGCTGTGCGGGAATATGGAGGATATTATGGGATGTTTTTCGGAAGCACTGCAGGAAATGGACAGAAATACTGTACAGTATATGATTGAAGAGCAGCAGGCTCGGATCGAGGAGCAGAAAGGCCAGATTGAGGAGCAGCAGGAACGGTTAAAAGAAAAAGATAGTCAGCTTGAGGAGCAGAAAGATCAGCTTGAGGAGCAGAAAAGACAGATTGCGGAACTGAAAAGGAAGCTGGCTGCAATGACAGATTGAACCTTCCGGATGGCGTGACGATAAGTTAAAGCGATCGCACAGTCCTCCGGTTCCGGGTCTTCCGGCGGGACACAAACTGAGAGCGAGATAACCGCGGCTGAGACGAAATCCGAGAGTGAGACGACCGGATCTGAGAGCGAATCTGAGGCGGAAGCTTCCGTGCAGACCGGTGATGAGACCCCGTTGTATCTGTGGTTGAACCTGTTCCTGATGTCGGCAGCGATTCTGCTGATGATGGGAGAGCGGAAGCGTCAGAGAAGGTAAAAAAGATGCAGAAATAAAGCAGAAAAGGCAGCCGCATGGCTGCTTTTTCTGCTGCAGGGAGAATGTGAAACAATCCGGGGCGAAAAGTCAGATCATCTTGTTTTTACTTGCCTCGTATGGTAAAATCATAACTAAAAGTGCATGTTTGGTTTTATTCGGAATGAGAATGAAACGGTTGTTATAGCGAACCGGATTTTTGAGACTGTACTTTATAATCATTTTCTGGCGGAGGAATTCGCTGAAAACAAATTGTATGCTGCCGGTGTGACAGAGAGAAACCAGTTTATTGTTGGCGGGCATCTGGATATTCGACGGATATTAGAAAAGTTTATCGAAACCTTCAGCGAGCTTTATGGGGAGGAAGACGAGAAATTTCTGGAAAGAGGAGTTCACAGCCATATGCGTAAGTATAATGAAGTAATTGATTCCTGGATTGACAGCAAAAAAGAGGAGATGCTCGAAGACCTGAAGACGCTGGTGCGCATTAACAGCCAGAAGGGGACAGCTGAGGAAGGTAAGCCTTTTGGAGAAGGTCCGGCGGCGGCTTTGTCTGCCGCACAGGAGATGATGGAGCGATATGGTTTTTCTGTGAGAAATTATGAGAACTATGTGGTGACCGGAGATCTGGAAGCGAGCAGCCCGGGCACCGCTACATCTTTGGCTGATGTCGCGGAGGGGGCAGGCACGCACGTGTCTGGCGCAGCAGGCACAGGACAAAAAGGCCTCGACATTCTGGCACATCTGGACGTGGTACCGGTGACAGAGGACTGGACGGTGACACAGCCGTTTGAGCCGAAGATCGTGGACGGACGGATCTACGGACGCGGCACGGCAGATGACAAGGGCCCGGCAATCGCGGCTTTGTATGCTCTGCGCGCGATCCGCGAGCTGGGGATTCCGATGAAAAAGGGCGTGCGTCTTGTGCTGGGTTCCGACGAGGAGTGCGGTTCCAGTGATCTGGCGTATTATTACGGGATTGAGCAGGAGACTCCGTATACGTTCACGCCGGATGCGGATTTTCCGGTGATCAACATCGAAAAGGGCCGTCTGGAAGGCAAATTTCATGCGGAATTCGTGGATACGGCGGAGAAGGATACGTCTGTTAGTGTGCAAAGACTGGAAAAGCAGGGATGCCCGGAATATGGGAATTCTGCGGGGGAACTGCAGAAAGATGGCGCAGATAATAAAACGCTGCAGCCGCGAATCCTCAGTCTGAAGAGCGGCGACAAGGCAAATGTAGTGCCGGGACGGGCGACGCTGATTCTGGAAGGTCTGCCGGAAGATGTGGTGCGTGCCGCTGCAGATGCTGTGACGGAAGAGACCGGGGTGACATTTGCAGTTACGAAGCTCGCTGACGATGCAGCGCAGATCAATATCAATCCGGGTGAAGCGTCAGAGTGTGATGGAGCAGGATCAGGTAAGTCATCCGAAAGAGAGCAGCTGCGCATCGATGCGCGCGGTCAGGCAGCGCATGCTTCGACCCCGCAGGAAGGCAAAAACGCGCTGACTGCGACATTGAGGCTGGTGGCAAAGCTTGCTGGGATGACGGACTGCGATGGAGAGAAATGCGGCGAAGCGGTCGATGATGACCGGACTGAAAATGGTGGGAATGCAGACCTGGAAAGAACAGCGGGACTCGAAGCACTCCTTGCTCTTGACCGCCTTTTCCCGTATGAGGATACCTGCGGCAGGGCGCTAGGCGTTTATCGCGAAGAAGCGCAGTCCGGTGCGGTGACGCTGTGTTTCAGCATTCTGGATTATACGCCGGAACGCCTGTCCGGCACCTTTGACGCGCGTCTGCCGATCGGCTGCACCGAGGAAAATACGAAAAAGCCGATCATGGAAGCGCTGGCATCGCACGGAATGATCTTAGGCGACCGTCCGATGACGAAGCCGCACTGTGTGCCGGGAGATTCTGCTTTTGTCAGGATCCTGCTCGACAGCTATGAGCATTATACAGGGATCAAAGGGGAGCCCATCTCCACCGGAGGAGGCACCTATGTCCATGGGCTGGAGCGCGGCGTCGCGTTCGGCTGCATGACGCCGGATGTTGACAACCATATGCACGGCGACGATGAATTCATGGTGATCGACAGGCTCGTGATGAGCGCGAAGATCTTTGCGGACGCGATCGTGCGGATATGCAACGAGTTATAATCATCTTGACGCGAACAGATCCGCCAGGATCTCATCCGCACTCATATTCCGATACCCATCGGGGTCGGTCATAATGGAATTTCCGGAGATATTCCAGCGCATCTGTGAGTAGCCGCTTAAGTAGGAGCTGCTCACGGAACAGCTGGGATATTTTTTGTACCATTCCGGGAAATACGTTTTCATATAGGAAGTGGCAAGCTTCACGGCCTGACTGGAGGTCTTGCCGGAGGAGGAGGGCGTGCCGCAGATGCGGACACCGGGCGGGCTGGAATGGAGCAGGACGACGCTGCCGTCGCTGCACTGGCCGACCACCATCCAGACATGTCCGGAGGAACTCATGATATCGCCTGCGCGGTAATTATTCACTGCAGAAGCCGCGCGATACGTGCCCCAGCCGCGTGAGGCAAAATTCTTTGCCATTTTTGAGGCATTCATCACGTATCCGGCATTGCCGTCCGTCGTATTCAGGATATTATAAATACACCAGCCGATGTAGCCGGAGCAGTCCAGACCGTTGTGGATCTGGTAGCGTGTTGTATTGTAATTGTAGCTGCTGGTCTGTTTTTCGAAAAAAGTCTTCCACTTCGAACTGACGCCGATGGATTTCGCTTCCGTCCCGGCGCCGGTGTCCGCTTTGTTCCAGCCTCCGCCCCAGACATACATGGTGCTGCCGACCGGCTCCAGACCGGTGAGAAGCAGAGTCTTTAACGTGCTGGAGGACAGGTCGGTCGTCACAGTGACCTTTTTCTTCCAGGTTTTGATCTGCTTCCCCTTATAGAAAACCTTTGCAGTAATCGTTGCTTTCCCGGAGGAGATGGCTTTGATCTTTCCGGCTGCGCTGACGGTGGCGACACTCGTATCGGAACTGGAATATGTCACGGTACAGCCGCTCTGGACGGTTGCCTTTACCGTCTTCGTCTTCCCTGCCATTAACGAAACCGAGGCTGTACTGTACTTGAACGAACCGGAATCCGTCACGAGCAGATACACCTTTTTGACGAGTTCTCCATCGCTGTTATAGTATTTCAGAATGGTCTGCCCTTTTTTTTGGGCGGTGATTTTGTATTTGTTTTTGGATTTCTTAGCCGCCTTTGCAACGGAGGCCTTTGAGGAGGTTACCTTTGCATAGCCGCTGATAGTCCAGATCTTGCCGGCTGCGAGCGTCTTTACTGATGTTTTGATGGAAGAAGCCGCTGTCACAGAAGTGCTTTCCGTGCCAGCTGCAGTCTTAGCCGCACTGTCAGAAGTGCCTGTCGCGCTGTCAGAAGTACCCGCAGAGCTTTCGGAGACCTCCGCCGCGCCTGCCCTCAGTGTGAAGCCGGATACAAAAAAGCCGGGAACAGAGAACCCAGATACGGAAAATCCGGGAACAGAGAAGCCGGATACGGAAAATCCGGGCGCTGAAAACCCTGAGAAAAGCAGCAGGATCAGCAGCAGGACCGGACACCATTTTTTTGCAAAAAGACGAATTTTCATAGCGGTTCTTCTTTCTATATCTTACTGTACATCAATTTTTCCTAAATCATAAGGTAGGCAGAGGGAAAAATCAAGAAAAAATCATTTTGAAAAGACTTTTTCCAAAGAAAAAACACTTTGAAATGATTTTTCCTGAAAACAATCGTTTGTTTCGGAATGTTACTTCTTGATTTTCTTCATGACAGAAAGAATCTTATCCATTTTCTTAATCTCCTGTGGAGATTTTCCGGCTTTCAGAGCATTGATGATGGCTTCCGTCTCATCAGAATTGAAGGAAATATCGTCGCTTCCGCCGCCGGAAAGCGCCATCAGGAACGGCATCACCTCACTTTTATCTTTTTTCTGTGCCTGCTCGGCAAGAGAGGCGAGCATCTGCAGCTTTGCAGGGTCAATGCCGCCAAGAGCGGGGGTGTTCATCCAGTTGTTGTCACTCATGGGAATTCTCCTTTTCATCTTTTTATTAAACGCAGTAATTTGCGTTTTCTGGTGGCGATTCATCGGGTTTATGAGCTACAGCACAATCGTCAGACTGCCGATCATCGGAAGTAAAATCGCCGCTTCCGGATTCGCCATCCTCCTGTGCCATCACAGAAAAAAGCTCGATCATGCTCATCATCTGCAATGCCTGGTCGATCATCTGCTGTTCTTCACCCTCACAGTAGCAGCGCACGTCGGTGAGAACATCGAGAAGGTCGGGAGGATCCGAAGAAGCGGAAGACTCAGGAGGCGGTCCGCCCACGGCACCGTCAGGGGATTCGCCTGAAGCTTCGAAAGCCTGTATGTCAGACGTGCCGTCGGCGAAAAAAGGGTGATTACGGATAGCAGCGCCCGGGCTGCTATAGAACCGTATCACATTCTGCACCTCCATGATTTTGATCAGGACAGAAAAACGTTTTTGGTTTGACGCGGGCAGGTGAGGGATGAGCGCTTTGAGCAGCTGCAGATGATTCTGGTTGGCAATCCGGTCCAGCTCGGTTTGCATATGGATCCCCCTGCCCCCAAATGATCTTTTCTTTATCCTATGAGTGAAAGTCACCAAAAAGACCGGAATTCCATCTTTTTATTCTTGCAGTACCGGTAGTTTTCGCATATAATGGAGCTGAATTGCTCATAAAAGGGGAATGGAGACGGAAGGAGACAGATACATAAATGGTGGACATGCATTGCCATATTCTGCCGGGGCTGGATGACGGTGCGGCGACTATGGACGAGGCTGTGGCTATGGCAGGGATTGCCGCAGCGTCGGGGATTGCCCATATAGTTGCCACCAGCCATGGAAATTGCCCTCCTTATTCTTACACACTGGAGGAATACAGGGAGGCTTTCGACGCGCTGCAGGAAGAATTGATCCAAAGAGAGATACCGGTGAAGCTGCATCCGGGGATGGAGATTTTTCTGGACGGGGATGCTGTGCCGCTCCTTCGGGAAAAGCGGCTGCTGACACTGGGCGGGACGGAGACGGTCCTGGCGGAGTTTCCGTTTGAGGAGCGGCCGGATGTCGTATGCCGCAGGCTTGACGAGCTGAAAGAAGCAGGATATCGGATCGTACTGGCACATCCCGAGCGGTATATTTTTCTGCAGAGAGATCCGGAGTTTGCGGGGTATCTGGCCAGAAGCGGATGCGTGATGCAGATCAATCAGGGCAGTCTGGTGGGAGATTTCGGCGAGTCCTGCAGGCGGCTGGCTATGCAGATGCTGCAGGAGGGAATCGTCGGAGTCATTGCGACAGACGCGCATGATACGGAATACCGTTCTCATGATCTTACAAGGCTGATGCGTTTTCTGGAAGATGGCTGCAGCGGACGCGAGCGCCATATCTGGCTGTCGGAGAACCCGAGCAGGATCTTAAAGGGGATGCAGCCCCTGTCGTGCTGAAATAGAAAAGGTGTATCTGTTCAGGACAGTACCTCGCAGCTGTGAAGGTACTGAACTGTTACGAAAAGGAGCGGATGATGAAGAGAGCAAGGATCATACTGATAATCCTGTGTGTGTGCGCACTCCTGGGCGGATGGAGATACTGGAAGGTCAAACAGGCGAATGTGGATACCGAAGGTCCGGTGTTAAGCGCGGATGAGGATGAGATTGAAGTGTCCATCAAGGCGACCGACGCGGAACTGACTGAGGGAGTGACTGCCTGGGATGAGACTGACGGGGATGTGTCTGACAATATTATTATTGAAACGATTGAGATGACCTCAGAGGATGATTCCGAAGAATTTGAGATCACGTATGTGGCATTTGACGCGGCCGGAAATGTGGGACGGCTGACCCGGACGCTGGTCTACACGGACTATCGGCAGACGCATTTTGAACTGACGGGTGAGCTGCGCCTGGCACAGAACGGCTCCTGGTCTCTGTTTGACTATGTGCAGGCGGACGACTACATAGACGGGGACTTAAGCCCGTTCATTACGATTGACGGAAGTGAGGATGTGCAGCCGGATTCTTCCACAGGGACTTACAAATGTACCCTGAGCGTTACCAACAGCGTGGGGGATACGACGGAGCTGCCAATTCAGGTGGAGATTTATGAGGATACCTATGAGGAGCAGACCTTCCGCCCGTCGATCGTGCTGAGTAATTATCTGACCTATGTGGAGAAGGACGGCCGGTTCAATCCGGAGGATTACATCGACCATGTGGCGGACGGCGGCACGTATATGATCGATTACGGGGAAATGATAGAGACCGAGAAGAATGGTGAGACTGTGCTGGTGACGGAAAAGGAATACAATGAAGAGGCCGGCAACTGGGTCAATATTACGGAGATCGGGATCTCTTCGAATGTGGATACGAGCGTTACCGGCGTGTATTCTGTGCTGTATACCTATACATCAGAGTCGACCGGCTATGACTGCAGTACCCGCCTGATCGTAGTGGTAGAATAATGTAACTGTTCGGGACCTTTACAGTTACAGGACAGGTACTGTTTTGCAAGGGTATGGAACAATTACGAAGAATAGGAGTAAGGATATGGAGCAGAATGTCAGACAGAATTCACAGAAGGCTCTTGTGCTGGACTGGCCTTATTTATTCCGGCTGCTTGCCAGATCTGTGCTGGTCATTATCTTGAGCGCCTGCATTGTCGCGGTCGGGACATATGTTCTGATGGACAGCTATCTGGATGACACCTATACGGCGAGCGTGCTTTTGTCCGTGGTGCCGCGGGATACATCGACTACAAAGCAGAGCAGCAGTTCTACTCTGACTGCCCTGACACGCTGCCTGAATGTGCTGAACAGTGATACGATGGAGGAACAGGTGCAGAAAAATGAGGAAGTCACCGGTATTTCCGGTACGATTTCCGCGGCCAGAGTGGAAGACACCAACCTGATCCGGCTGAGTGTTTCAGGCAGCAGCGCGGAAGGGGTGTTTCGTCTGCTGAAGGCGGCTGTTGAGGCATATCCCCAGCTGTCGGATTATTTTGAATCCGGATACCTGATCAGGAGCCTGACGAGCCTTTCGGCGGATAATATTGTCCATTCCAGGGCGAATCCGCTGCGGTATGCCATGATGGCGGCACTGCTTGCCCTGGCTGCCGGGATCGGCCTGAATGTGCTGTTTGCCCTCTATACGGACAGGATCCACAGCCGTGAACAGGCGGAACAGCTTCTGGATATTTCCGTGATCGGGAGTCTGGCCCGGATCAAAAAGAAAAGAGACCAGAAAGCAATCCTGGTATCAGATGAGCTGACAGATCCGCTTTATCTGGAGGATATGGATAAACTGACTACGCGGGTGCAGGATCGGATGGACGCACGGCATTTTCATTCGCTCTTGATCACAAGTATTCTGGAAAACGAAGGAAAATCCACGGTTTCAGCGAACATTGCCCTGAATCTGGCACAGCGGGGCAAGCGGGTCGTCCTGATCGACTGTGACCTGCGAAAGCCTGCCATGGCGAGGATTTTTGACATTTCCATGGGGGAGCACCCGGGGCTTTCGGACCTTCTGAACGGGGGAGGCACTCTGGATGACATGCCGATGAAGCTTAAGCTTAAGGGGGCTGACAGACTGACGCTCATCCTGCAGAAGAAAGCCGTGGCGGATGCGGATCAGCTGCTGGAGGGAGAGACATTTGCCGCCGTGCTTAAGGATCTGGAAAAGACCGCGGATTATGTGATCATGGATACGCCTCCGCTGGGAATCGTGCGCGATGCGGAGATCGTATCGAAATATACAGATGCTGCTCTGATCACATTCGAGCAGGATGAAATACGGGCGGTGGATATCAATGACACGGTGGATTATCTGGAAAAAGCCGGAGCATATGTGATCGGCGGAGTTCTGAACATGACACGGGATTCTGCGGGATCCCGGAAACGGGGCAGGGGCTACGGATATTATTATTCCGGAAGACAGACGAAGAGGTGAAAAGATGCAGGAAGAGAACAGGGTGCAGGCACAGCCACAGTCACAGCCCGGCTATAATGGCTCTGCGATCGATCTTATCGAGCTGGCTGAGAATTATCTGAGAATGCTGAAGCGTTTCTGGCTGCAGGTCCTGCTGCTGATGCTGATATTCGCAGTGACAGCGGTTACCTGGTATAATCACACTTATATGCCGAATTATACGGCCAAGGTCACGTACTCTGTGAATAAGACGGGGGACGTGGGCACAGACTCTGCGATCGGCCAGCGTCTAAGCGAAGCGATCACGACTCTGACTGCGACCAGAGATTTCAGAGAAGATCTGCTTGCGGCCATTGATGAGGATACATTGAATCTGAATTATTCCTTTTCCTCCGATTATACGGAGAGCGCGAACCTGTTTACCGTATCGGTCACATCGAATAATTATCAGAACAGCAATCTGCTGATGACGCTGTTTCAGGAGGTATATCCGGAATGGGCCTCCATGTCGGTCAGCACGGTGGAGCTGCAGCTGGTGGATCTGTCATCCGCGTCGGATACGCCGGTGAACGCGTATTCCCCGGTGCGCTCGGGGCTGACAGGCGCGCTTGCGGCACTCTTTGTTTGTATCGCGGCAGCTACGGTCTTTATCCTGACGACGCAGAAGGTCCGCAAAGAAAGTGATATGAAAAAAGTCACGACAAAGAGCTGCATTTCGCAGATTCCGGAAGTGAAGGCCAAAAAAAGATCAGAGAGTGCGCGCTCGCCGCTGCTGCTTGTCAACAAGCATATTAACTGGGGTCTGAAGCAGTCGGTGCGTGCGGCACAGTCGAGAATCGAGCGTCTGATGGAAGAAGAGGATCAGAAGGTACTGCTGATCACCAGTACACTTCCGCAGGAAGGCAAAAGCGTGATCTCCGTGAACCTCGCACTGGCGTTTGCGGAAAAAGGGAAAAAGGTCATGCTGCTGGACGGAGATCTGCGGAATCCTTCCGTACTGAAGGTACTCGGACTGGGAGAACACGCGGGACTGACGGATTATCTGGAGAAAGGTACGCCGCTTAGGGAGCTGATCGTGAGTCAGGACGGGGTGGATGTGATCTCGGGCGGCTTTGGCCAGCGAACGGTGTCAGAGATGGAGGATGCGAAAAAGATCACTCCGCTGATGACCTGGCTGCGCATGACCTATGATTATATTCTGATCGATACGCCGCCGTCATACAGCTTTACGGACGCCGAGATCCTGTCGAAATACGCGGACGCGGTGGTGTATGTGGTACGGCATGACATGCCGACGGTTCGTGAGGTGAAGGAAGGCATGTCCGCTTTTATCGAGAACCGGAAGCTGATCGGCTATCTGATCAACCGCAATCCGGATGGGTATTCTACATACGGAAAATATGGGAAATACGGATATGGCAAATATGGCCGGTATGGCCGATACGGGGCCTACGGCTACGGACATTATGGAAAATATATGCAGTCGATTGAGACGGCGGAGGAAGAGGCCGCGGCAGCTCAACATACGAATGCGGATGCAGCACGGGACACCGGGGCAGACGCGATGAATACGGAGGAGACTTTGTGATCGATTCCGCGGCAGTGGATGGACAGGGAGTCACACATCCGAAACGTGTTTTGGCGCAGCCTGACAGCAAGAGTCAGGCTCGCCGTGAATAGTAACGAGGAAGATTCTATGATGAAAAAAGTGATAGTGACGGTATGCCTGGCGCTCCTTTTGGCGGGTTCGGTCTATCTGATGGTGGATTCCATGGATGAGATCGACAGCAAAATGAGACTGGAAACCGCCAGTCAGAAGACAATGGAGACCCAAAAAGAGACGGAGCCTTTGACTGAGGCCGCAACAGAAGCGGAGGAAGAGATACAGGACACCCTAGACACGGATGTACAGGATATCGAGACAGAGACGGAAACAGAGGCGGAAATGGAAGAAGAGACCTCTTCCAACCCCTATGCGCCGACGCTGAAGCTGCGGAATAGTCAGGTGGTCGTGAATGCCGGAGATACGCTGGATCTGATCGCGCAGGTGGAGGATGTCACGGACGACTCTGATAATTATTACGAGCTTTACCGGAATATTTCCGTGAGCGGCGACTACGATCTTGATACCCCGGGAGAATATACTCTGACCTATATCGTGACGGACTCGAATGGAAATGTTTCCGCACCGCGGTACTTAAAGCTGATTGTTAAATAAGTCTTCTGATCGGTGAGGATCAATACTGGAAGTAACAGGTTTAAAGGGCACTTGCCCCTGCTTCTGTCTGTTGGAAAACGGACAGCGGCAGGGGCTTTTCAATTAGTGCAAAACCACGGAAAATACACGCGCAGGGAATCGACATGTGGTGATTATTGCAAAAAACGAATAAAACTTCCAGTTTTTCCGTGTTGAAAATGCACAGCCCGGTCGGTAAAATGTGAGCATCAAATGTTTCGGTCTGCGCGGCAGACCGGGACAAGATGAGCTCCGGCAGATATCGATCCGGAGCGAAAGCAGGCTTCGGTCCGCCGGAATGGAAGGGGGGATCGGGGCGGAAGCAAGGAATCCGAAGGAGACGTCCGACGGTTCCCGTTCCGTGCTTTCCGGACAAAGTCTTGACCGGTCCGTCCGGGAAGCCGGGAGATCACCATTCAACGAAGCGCAGCATTCCAAAGCAGTCAGGCACAGGCTTAAGCAGTTTGGAACGCTGCGGGATATTCAGAAAGGGGAAATACAATACCATGAGGAAGAAAATTTTAGCAGTATGTATGTCAGCGGTTCTGGCAATGAGTCTTGGAACAGTCGCGTTCGCAAGCGACGATTCCCTGCATGACACCGCCAATATCGACAATACCGTGACACGCTCCTCCCTGACGGTAGGCTGGAATACAGCAACGTCGATCGAGCCGTGGGGCACGGACAACAATGTACCGGGTAACTATGAAGTCTATGAGATGCTGTTTGAGACCTCCGCGGACGGCGAGTTCTACGCATTGCTGGCGGACGCGAGCCGCGGCGAGTACGGCGGATATGACCACGAGGAAGGCAGCACCGAGTACAGAGTTTACATTTATGATTATATTTATGATCACGAGGGCAACCACATCACGGCATCCGATGTAGCTTACAGCTATATGTATCAGTATGAGAACGCGACGACCTCGAACTGGCAGACGCTGGTTTCCGTAGAAGCGGAAGATGATACGACGGTTCTGTTTACGTTTTCAGAGGAGCTGAATTCTCTGGGTGCTCTGGAGAACTTCCTTTCCCGCTGCTTCATCGTTTCCGAGAACTGCACGGCGAACCTGACCAGCTCCATGTGCGGCACCGGCCCGTATAAGTTTGTATCCTATACATCCGGTTCTTCTCTCGTAATTGAGAAGAACGAGGATTACTGGCAGACAGATGAGTCCCTGCGCCGTCAGGAATCTCAGGCGAATGTACAGACCATTACCTATCAGTTCGTAGATGAGGGCAACTCCCGTGAGACCGGCCTTCAGTCCGGCGCGCTGGATATGGTTTATGATATGCCGCTTGAGAACATTGAGACTTTCACAGATGACGGAAGCTACGGCGATCAGTACAGCGTGTACAGCTATGTACAGAAGTTCGTTTACGGACTTTGCCTGAACTGCAGTGATGATTCCGTAACAAGCGATGTAAACCTGAGACTTGCGATCCTGAACGCGATCGATCAGGATGGTCTGATCACGGCTCTTGGCGGAACCTACACAAGACTGTATTCCTACGCGACAGATTATTATTCGGATTATGATTATGTAGACTGGGCAAGCCTTGACAACTACAACACGAACGATGGCGCGGATCTGGAAGCGGCAGCGGAGTATCTGGCAGCTTCTTCTTACAACGGAGAAACACTGACGATCCTCACCCAGAGTGATTACAATGACGTAGCTACGATCATCGCGGCACAGCTGGCGGCGGCTGGCATCAACGCAACTGTAAAGGGCGTAGATCAGGCGACGCAGACTACTACACTGGCGGATCCGACCGCATGGAATATGATGTTCGGTATGATGGCCGGCGACTACAACGTACAGGTATGGAGCCACGGTTTTGATTACAACAGCAACGGCGGCAGCGGTACAGCGAACGGCTACTTTACCGTAAATGATGAGTGGCAGGAACTCCTGGAGCTCTGCAACACAGCCGAAGGCCATACGTCTGAGAACATGCTGGCATGGTGGCAGATGTGCGTAGACAACGGATATGCGATGGGGCTCTATGCAGGAAATAATTATGATATCGTTCCGGAAGACTGCACCTATGTATGCCTGTCTGACCGCCTGAATCTTCTGCCGGGCGCATGCTGCTTCGACGGTTCGGTGGAGTAACGTGTGGCTGCGATTGCGGGAGTACGAAGTACGGAGTAATCGACTTTCACTAATAAAATAATAGAACAACTTTTCAGGGCGCCGCTCCGGCTGTTGCGGGGCGGCGCTCATTTTATCCGACAGAAACGTCCTTCGCGTTTCGCTGTCGGAGAAAGATCTTCTGAGATTTATCGGAAGCGGGCAGGTCTGCGGGTCTGCCTGACAAAAAATGAAAAATGAGAAAGGCGTAACTATGTGGAGATATATAGTAAAAAGACTTCTCTGGCTGATCGTGATCATGGCCTGTGTGGGTGTCATCATCTTTACGATCATGTGGTTTGTACCGGGTGATCCGGCACAGATCATCCTGGGGTCGGGCGCCACGAATGAGGATATCGCGAGAGTGCGGGAACAGCTGGGGCTGGACCGGCCGTACATGGTACAGCTGGGTGAGTTCCTGATCAATGCCTGTCGTCTGGACTTTGGCGAATCCTATGTATACGGAATTCCGGTCATTCAGGAATTCGCGACCCGTCTTCCCCGTACGCTGGGGCTGGGACTGATCTCGATGGCACTGAACATCATCATCGGCATCCCGCTCGGCGTGAACGCGGCAATTCACAGAAATACGATCTGGGATCAGGGCGTCCTGGTTCTGGCGATGGTATTTATCTCTGTGCCGCAGTTTTTCCTCGGACTTCTGATGGTAGTCCTGTTCTCGGTGCAGCTGGGCTGGCTGCCGCCGTTTGGTATCAGCGGCTCCTACCCGACCTGGATGTACTGGATCATGCCGGTGCTGGCAAACTCCTTATCCGGTATGGCCATGAACGCAAGGCAGACGCGCTCTGCGGCGCTTGAGACCATCCGTGCGGACTTCGTCACGACGGCGCGCGCGAAAGGACTTCCGGAGCGCACCGTTATCTACAAGCATATGCTGCCGAACGCGCTGATCCCCGTAGTAAATTCCCTGGGTATGCAGCTCTCCATGGTAGTCGGCGGCACGGTCGTGATCGAGACGGTGTTCTCTTTCCCGGGCATCGGGCAGTACCTGCTGACCGGCGTGAACTCCAGAGACTACCCCGTGGTCCGCGGCTCCGTCATGATCCTGGCACTGTTCTCAGCAGTGATCACGCTGCTGGTCGATCTGGTGTATGCGTACCTTGATCCGCGTATCAAAGCGCAGTATGTAAACTATGCCGCGAAAAAAGGCGGCAGTAAGAAAGGCGGGAAGAAATAATGGCGAATGCAGCAACTGTTACAAAGGCCTCTTCCGTGCCGAAACGGAAAAAAGATACCCAGCTGCGCCAGATCACGCGGCGGCTGGTAAAAAGCAAAACGGCCATGCTCGGCCTGATCGTCCTCGTGATTATTGTTCTGGCCTGCGTGTTTGCGCCGCTGATTGCGCCGTATGATCCGAACTATATGGATTACACTTCCCTGAACGCGGGATCCAGCCTGGCGCATATCATGGGCTGTGACAATCTGGGGCGTGATATCTTCAGCCGTATTCTCTATGGCGGCCGGATGTCCCTGATGCTCGGCTTTACCGTGGCCATCGTCGGCATGGTGTTCGGTGTGTTCTTTGGCTGTATCGTCGGCTATTACGGCGGCCAGGTCGACAACATCGCGATGCGTATCTGCGACGTATGGATGGCGATTCCGGGGACCCTGCTGGCGATCGTGATTTCTTCAGCTTTGGGTTCCGGTTTTGGATATACCGTGCTGGCACTGTCGGTTTCCGGTTTGCCGGGCTCGGTGCGCGGCACCCGCGCGATGGCTTTAAAAGAGCGTGAGATGGAATATCTGGAAGCAGCGAAAGCGATGAATTGCTCCAAAATGAAGATTATGTTCAAGCACATGATGCCGAACATCATTGCCCCGACAATCGTCGGTACGACCGGCCAGATCGGCGGCACGATGATGTCTGCGGCAGGACTTTCCTACATAGGACTTGGTATCCAGCCGCCGACCGCTGAGTGGGGCGCGATGTGCTCTTCCGCGAGAGAGTATCTGACAAAATATCCGCATGAGATGCTGTGGCCGGGATTTGTCATCCTGCTCACGGTGCTGGCGATCAACCTGTTAGGCGACGGCCTGCGCGACGCGATGGATCCGCGCCTGAAAGACTGAGAAGGAGGAGAAAAAGATGAGTGAAGAGTTTTTGAAAATCAATGATCTTGTCGTAGAGTATTCCTCCGGCGGGCAGATCGTCCAGGCAGTAAACGGTGTGAACCTTACCGTACAAAAGGGCAAGACCCTTGGTCTTGTGGGGGAGACGGGAGCGGGCAAGACGACGATCGCAAAATCGATCCTGCGCATCCTGCCGATGCCGCCCGCGAAGATTAAACAGGGAGAGATCTTTCTTGACGGACAGGACCTTTTAAAGCTTCCGGAAAAGGAAATGATGAAGGTGCGCGGCAACAGGATCGCCATGATCTTTCAGGACCCGATGACTGCCCTGAACCCGACGATGACGGTCGGCGACCAGATCAGCGAGGTGGTCCTGCAGCACAATGATTATACGAAACAGCAGGCGCAGGAACGCACGATTGAGATGCTGGAGCTGGTTGGCATCGCGAGCGTCCGCTACATGGACTATCCGCACCAGTTCTCCGGCGGCATGAAGCAGCGTGTCGTGATCGCGATGGCGCTGGCCTGCAACCCGGAGCTGATCCTCGCCGACGAGCCGACGACAGCGCTGGACGTGACGATCCAGGCGCAGGTGCTCGATATGATGCGCGAGCTCCGCGAGAAATTTAATACCTCCATGATCCTGATCACACACGACCTTGGCGTTGTGGCGGAGACCTGCGACGACGTGGCGGTCATCTACGCGGGCGAGATCGTGGAGTACGGAACGCGGGAGCACATTTTCCGCAATCCGCAGCATCCGTATACGCTCGGCCTGTTCGGCTCCCTGCCGAAGCTGGACGACGATTCGAAGCGGCTTTCCCCGATCCACGGGCTGCCGCCTGATCCGACCAATCTGCCGGAGGGCTGCAAGTTTGGTCCGAGATGTCCTGAGTGCAAGGGCGAATGCGGGAAAGCTCCGGCGATGGTAGAAATCGAACCGGGACATTTTGTCCGCTGCTGCAAGTTTACAGCAGGGCAGAGAGCCCAGGGCGCTCAGAAGCCGGAAAATGGCCAGGAGGCAAAGACGAAGAGTGAGAGAGGAGGCGTGTAAGTATGGCATTACTTGAGGTAGAACATTTAAAGAAATATTTCAGTGTAGGCGCCGGTACGAACCACGCCGTTGACGATATTACGTTATCGATTGAAAAGGGGCACACGATGGGCGTTGTAGGTGAGTCCGGCTGCGGCAAGAGCACGCTGGGGCGCACCATCATCCGCCTGCTGGACGCGACCGACGGCGTCGTCCGCCTGGACGGCGAGGACATCACGTACGCGAAGGGCAAAAAGCTTCGCGAGCTGCGTGAGAAGGTCAGCATCGTTTTCCAGGATCCATACTCGTCCCTGAACCCTCGTTCCAGCGTGGAGGCGACGATCAAGGAGCCGCTGCAGGAATCGCACCGCTACACAAGGGCGCAGGTGCAGCAGCGCACAGAAGAACTGATGGATCTGGTCGGCATCGAAGAACGTCTCCGTCTCGCGTATCCGCATGAGATGGACGGCGGCCGCCGTCAGAGAGTCGGCATCGCCCGCGCCCTGGCACTGAATCCGCAGTTTATCATGTGCGACGAGCCGGTGTCGGCGCTGGATGTTTCCATCCAGGCGCAGGTTCTGAACCTGCTGATGGATCTGCAGGAACAGATGCAGCTGACGTACATGTTCGTGACGCATGACCTCTCAGTCGTCCGCCACATTTCGGATGATATCTGCGTCATGTATTTAGGACAGCTGGTCGAGACCAGTCCGTCCCGTGAGCTGTTCCGCCGCCCGCTGCATCCGTATACAAAAGCCCTGCTGTCGGCCATCCCGTCGACGGATCTGGATCATCCGATGCAGCGTGTGCAGCTGAAAGGCGAGATCACCTCTGCCATCAACCCGGAGCCGGGCTGCCGCTTTGCGGCGCGCTGCCCGTACGCGTGCGACAAATGCCGCGAGCCGCAGGTGCTGGAGGAGATCGAGCCGAGGCACTTCGTGTCCTGCTGCAGAGTGAAAGAAATCAATGACTGACAGGATATTTCAGTAATTCAGAAGCCATGTAGCTGTGAAAGTACGGAACATTTATATTATAATATCATCACAGTTACAATATCATCGGATTTAAGAGGATGTGAGAGCAGTGTTCAATAAATCTGGGAACAAAAAGGAAAAGAAAGGCCCGGAAAAGGTCGGAAACGATATCTACGGCGTGAATTCGAACTGGAAGCTGGACCAGAAGATGGGAAAGAGTACGGACGACGATATTCACCGCAGCAGGTATTTCCACAGATATTTTCGGGGCTATACGGAGATCCGCACAGAAAAGCCAAACGGCGGTATTAAGATCGAGCGGTTCTACACGGAGCCGTGGCTTTTGCAGGATGTCAACCCGGCCATGTATGTCTGGTACCGCCTGCTGTATGTGCTGCTGGTCGCGGCTGCCATTATCGGGTATGTCTCTTTGATGTGTATGGATGGGTTTGACGCGACCAGTTCCCTGTTGGTGGCAGCTCCGGAGCTGATATCGGTTGTTGCTCTGCTCCTGCTGGCCGCCGCTGCCATCAACTACGTGTTTATGAGAAAGCGGATGACCCTGTATGACCATCAAAGCTCCTCTGACAATCTGAAAAAAGCGTCGCTCATCGCCGCTGTCTGCCTCGCGGCGACGGCACTGATGATCGTCGTCAATATCTTTCCTGGCGTGACATCTCCCCTGCAGGAGCTGAAGCTGGCGGGCGGTGTGCTGCTCTGTGCGGCCGCGGTGCTTGCCGTGTATCTGATTGAGAGAGGGATGCCGTACCGGGAGGAGGAAAATCACACTGTGCTTCCCGCCGGGGAGGCGCATGAAATCTGGTGACATAATGATACAAGGGACAAAAGGTCAGGAATGGAACGCTTGCGTTCCTATTCATGACCTTGGGGACCGTGGTATCATGTTCCTTTTGTCGCTTGAATCATATAATGTAAAGTTTGACGGAGACAATCATGAACAACAAACACATTTTACATATTACGGCAGTGACAGAGGTGGGGCCGGACGGGCAGAAATGTACGCAGGCGGTTCTGGAATATGACCGGCCGCTTGCCGCGGACACGGCGGCGGATGCCTTTGAGGTGGAGAACCGGACAATTACCGGCATTGAAGTATCCGACAACACGGTCACGCTGTTTCTCTCGCCGGACGATGAGGCTGCTTTACTCTTTCACCCGGGAAATCCCTGGCAGCATACGACTACGGTACTGGATGAGGCTGCGGTCGCGGTCCGCCAGCGCGGGCCGGTCAGGGCGGCGGACGGGAGCGTGTTGGAAACTGCTTCGGGCGGGCTGTCCCCAGTCACAGGTGATGGCAGTGATGTGTCTGCGTCGGTGTGCACCCCTGCAGACAAAAATGACCGGTTACGCAATCTCGTCGTGGATGACTTTATACAGGGAGAATTTGAGGGACTGTCCTACAATCTTTTCATTCCAAAAGACTGCGAGCCGGGGAAAACTTACCCGCTGGTGCAGTTCATCCATGATGCGGGTCCCTGCGGAAAAGAGCCGAAGCTGACGCTGACACAGGGCGTGGGCGCGATCGTCTGGGCAAAACCGGAGGAGCAGGCAAAACGTAAATGTTTTGTGCTGGCGCCGCAGTTTGACGGGCCGCCGATCGTGGACGACGACTGGAACGTTGATCCCCGTCTGGAGACGGCAAAACGTCTGCTGGATCAGGTATGTGAGCAGTATCCGGTGGACCGCAGCCGGCTTTATACGACCGGGCAGTCGATGGGCTGCATGTCCTCAATCGTGCTGAATGTACGGTATCCGGATCTGTTCGCAGCTTCCTATCTCGTGGCGGGGCAATGGGATGACCGGCAGATACAGGGACTGGAAAAACAGAACCTCTGGATGCTGAATTCCATGGGCGACGCGAAAGCGTTCCCGATCATGAATCAGATGACCTGTGAGATGGAGTCGAAGGGCGCGCTGGTGGCGAGAAAAATAATCGACGCCGGAGCCTCGCAGGAGGAATATGACGAGATCGCGAAAGAACTGATCGCGACAGGCGCGAACGTCATTTACACGCCGTACAGGATTGAGACAGTTGCGAACGGATGGAGCAGCCGCGGCGGTGAGCACCATATAAACACATGGAAGACCGCATATGATATCGAGGCGATCCGCGAGTGGATGTTTGCGCAGGAAAAATTATAAAAAATCCTCACAGTGGGAGCCGATGCTCCGCAGTATAGCTCACAAACGAGTTGATGATGTCTGTCAGCCGCCGGTTTGCGGGGTAGATCAGATAGAGATCTGTGTGGATGCGCGGATCCAGATCAACTACGGCGGCATGGACATTGCCGCGAAGCTTGTCGGCCAGCCCCTGTTTTACGAGGGAAACCTCATTGGAGCGGTTGATGATCGAATCCTCCCAGGTGTTTTTGCTGGAGGAAAGCTTTGGGGTAAATCCGGCGTCCTTTAACGCCTGAATTTCAAAATTCCATGGCGTCGACCCCTTTTTGTGGCGGATGAAAAAGACCTCGTCTTTCAGATCGATCAGCCGCAGGGATTTCGCTTTCGCGAGCCGGTGTTTTGCCGGAAGACTGACAGAAAGATAGTCCTCCCGGTACGGAATCATGGTATAATCCTCGGTGAGACCGCCCGTATCGTGGACAAACGCGATATCCAGGACGCCGGACTGCAGACGGCCGAGCATTTCCTCGGTCGAGCCCATGCTCACGTCAATGATGGATTCCGGGTACTGGTTTTTAAACCCGGCAAAGAGCGCGGTGATGCCGTAGTATCCCGGGAAGCCGCAGACCCCAAGGGAAATGCGGTGCGCGGTGTCCCGGCGGATGGCGTCCGCGGCAAGCTCGAACGCTTTTTCATGCTCCTTAATGGAGATTGCGTGCGGAAGAAACGCGACGCCGCAGGGCGTCAGTTCTATCTTCTGTGTGGTGCGAGAGAAAAGCTGCACGCCAAGCTCCTCCTCCAGCTGCTTGATGTGCCGGGAGAGGGCAGACTGATTGATGCCGAGCTTTTTCGCGGCATTGGAAAAATTCAGCTGATCCGCAAGGACGAGAAATTCATTTAAAAAAAGGGTTTTCAACTCCTACCTCCGGTCCGTAATAAGGGATGTCCATCGGGTGATCCCTGTGAATGAGCTTCGCGTAGTCGAAAAAGCTGCGTGCGGGTCTGGAAAGCGCCCGGTCGCTGCGATAGTACAGATTGAGGTAAACAGGCACCGGCGGGTCAAGCAGCACGATCGCTACTGTATCGGAGTAAATTCGTTCGGGAATATCGTTGGCGGTCGAAATGGAAATGCCGACATTCCCGGATACAAGCTCCGTCAGATTCGCGCTTCCCTGGATCGTGAAGTTGACGTGCGGGTTGAACCCTGCTTCCTGACAGACTTCCACGATCAGCCGGTACAGAGAGGTGTCTCTGGGCGGCAAAACGAAAGATTCCGAACGAAGCTCCCGCAGACGGATCTGTTTTTTCCCGGCAAGCGGGTGCGACAGCGGAAGAAGAGCGACGAGCGTACTTTCCGCCCAGGTAAAGCATCCGTACGAGGAATCATCCGGCTTCCCGGAAAGACCGAACACCAGCTCGTAGCCCATGGCAAACAGGTCCTCACGGCTGAGTGCACCGGCCTGATATTCAATCGTCGAGAGATGATACTGCGGATGCGACGGGACGAAATGATCCCAGAGCATATTCATCATGTGATCGCAGTTCATATGGAGCGAGACGGCGACACGCACCTCGGACGAGGAATCCTCGTCAAAAGAAGATCTTGCCTGCTCATATTCTTCATCCAGAGCGGCAAAACGTTCGGCGTAGTCCAGAAAAAGCTTGCCGAACTCGGTCAGCACAAGCTTATGACCGGACAGGGCAAAGAGCTTATGCTCTAGGCTTGCTTCCAGATCTTTAATGTGTTTGGTCAGGGTAGTCTTCGAGAGGTAGAGCTGGTCGCAGGCTTTCGTGTAATTGCCGGCATGGGCGAGTGCGATAAAATCATTCAGATATTTTATGGCGCTGCTTTCTAACATATGGATTCATCCTTCTGAAAAATTGGTATTGATTCCTACATCCTGCAACCGGATTGAACGGAAAGGATTTTCGCTGCCTGCAGCAGAAAATCACGAAGGTCAACGAGCAATTGTGCTGCGAGTAAAAACAGTCGGCAGTTTGTACAAAATAGTATTTAGAATTGAAATATTATAGCATTTATAGACTAAAAAAGCAACGGGAGGGACAGATGAACGCGATAGATTTTTCTCCAAAACATAACATTTTGATCCGACATAAGGACGGCATTCTGACTCCGATGGATGTTCCCTATTATGAGACGACACAGATCGACGAGAATACCTGGCAGATCATGAGCTCAGGCGACTATCATTATCTGCTGGTCGGGGATGAGGCCGGTGTGGCGATCGATACCGGTTACGGCGCGGGCAATTTAAGGGAATACCTTGAAAAGCTTTGCGGGAAGCCGGTTCCCTGGGTGATCAACACGCATCATCACTTTGACCACTCCGCGAACAATTTTTACTTTGACATGGCGTATATGGGAGAAGAAGCGCTTCCGCTGGCATCCATTCCCTACCCGAGCTTTGACGGGATCACATTTCCGGCACCCGATTATCCGAAGACGGCGGTCAGCGATGGGGACATCATCTCCTTAAAAGGTCGTGAACTGGAAATCATCCGCATCGGCGACCACACGGCGGATGGGATCGCAATCCTCGACCGGACGCACCGGCTCCTCTTTACCGGCGACGAGATCATGGAACACGGCAAGACCCTCAACGGCACTGTCAGCAAGTGGAAGAACGATCTGGAAAAGCTGCTCGCCCACAAAGATGAATTTGACGCCATCTACGGCGGCGCGCAGAAGGTGGCGGACGACGCATTGGAGATTTTTTATGAGGCCGCCTGCAAAATTCTGGACGGGGAAGAGCCGGTGGAATGTGAAACACAAAAATCCGCTGCTGCAGCGGACGGCGAACCGAGACTTGAAAAGCCGCACAAAAGCGGACAGCGTCCGCCGATGACGGATGAGCGGGATGCCGATGGTCATATCATTTATGACTGCCAGTTCCCGCACAGCGCGGATGTTCCGAAGGACGGATTTTTCAAGAAAAATCCGAACATGATAGATGTCGTGTACAGGGGCTATCAGTTTTCCTATGATAAGACGATGCTGTAGGAGGCGTTTTATGGGTGACTTTACAGAGAAACATCAGGGTCTGGTGAATATGTTGAAATTGCTGGTTGGCGTCATTGTGATCGTGGCGATCGTGAACGCGCTGGGCATTTTCAAATCCGCCACGGTGGCGGTGGAGATTGAGGATGAGGTCTTTACCATCACCTACGAAGACGAGACGGTGATACAGTTTTCAAAGGATGATATTCAGTCGGCCGAGCTTGTGACGACATTTACAATGGGGGAAGCGGTAGAGACCCTTTCCGAGAAAAAGTACACCGTCGGCACCTGGGAAAATGAGGATTGGGGACAGTATGCACTGTGCATCAAACAGTCAGTGGAACGCTACATCGTCCTGACCACGACGGATGGTGCGGTATGCGTGTTCAACTACGAAAGCGTAGATACGACCGAGTCGATGTGCAGCACGCTGCTGGCGTGGTGATGTCTGCAGTGAGCAGCGTTAGAGACTTCGGGATAGTATCATCACATGATTCATACAACAAAAAAGTATGATAAAGAAAGGGGCGCATATTATGGCAGCAGGATTACAGGCAGGAGCAGGCAGGCGGGTGATCAGGATCCCGCCGGAGTATCTGGCAGTTGAAAATTTCGGATTGATCCATGACCCGATCCATGCCAGAGCGGTGGCAATCCGCGGTGGAAGTTCTGAAAGCAACGGGAGCGATCATGCGGCGGAACAGAAATCAGGCAGTGCTGCTTTCATGAACTGCGATGGGAATATGCCAGTGTCGGGTGAGGAGACGATCATACTTGTCTCCCTGGAAATTACCTCCATGCCAGGCGAAGAGACAGCGGCAATCCGCTCTCTGATCGCGGAGAAAACAGGCGTAAAAGAGACAAATATCTGGGTGTGTGTGACGCACTCCTTTTCCTCTCCGCATCTTCTGCCGGATCATATGATGAAGTCGGAAAAAGAGATTGGACTGAAAAAGCAATACCGTGAGGCTCTGCAGAACGCGGCAGTCGGCGCGGCAGCGGACGCGGTGGAGCGGTTGCGTCCGGCCCGTCTTGGCGTTGGCACCGGTGAATGCGGAATCGTTGCGAACCGGGACATCGAGCTGGCAGACGGCTGGTGGATCGGCACAAACGGTGACGGCCCGACGAACCGGACCGTGACTGTGCTGCGCCTGGACGATCAGGAAGGGAATCCAATCGCCCTGATCAGCCATTTTGCCATCCAGTCTTCCGTGATGGATCAGTCCGAACTGACAGACGGCAAAAAGCCGGTGACATCCGACATCGCCGGAAACGCCTGCCGGAAGGCAGAAATTGCTCTGGAGCAATCTGGAAACGCAGAAACAGAAAAGGAAGACAGATTAGAAACTAAACGCCTTGTCACGAATGCAAACAGCATGAAAAAGACAAATGTGAACACTCCGGTCGTGATGTTTTTAATCGGCGCGGCGGCCGACCAGGCTCCCATCGAAAAAGCAGTGAACGAGACCTTTGAACAGGGAGAAACCATCCGTACGGATCTGCACGAAGCAGGCTTTGCGGTCTGCGACCGTCTTTCCGAAAGATTAAAAGACAATATCATAGAGATATCGCAGGCAATTGTCTGTGATCAGGACGCAGATCAGGGCGCAGAACTTGATACAGATCAGAACGCAGAGCAGGACAGCAATCGGGCCACAGACCAGGACGCGGATCGGGACGGCAATCGGAACACAGATCAGGATACTGTATCAATCCGGACGATTTCTGCAACACTGACCGTGCCCGCAAAGCACATGAACCGCGACCTGCACAGCCTGCGCCCGACCAGAAACGCTATATACGAGCCGGACGGAGAGAGCGAAACCGAGATCGAGGGCATCCGCATCGGCAATATCGCCCTGCTGGGTGTGAAGCCGGAACTGACCTGCTGTACGGCGGCGGATATCATGCGACAGTCCGCATTTGACACAACTCTTATCTGTACGCTGGTAAACGGCGCGTCCAAGTACATGGCGGACGCCGGAGCCTACGACCGCAGCTGCTACGAGGCGCAGAACTCCCCGTTCGGGCGCGGCGCGGCAGAGATGCTCGCGGAGCGGGCGGCGGAACTGCTGGGAGAGCTGCATTCATGAACGTGAGGTCAGGTGATTTCAGAAATGGAAAAAAGCGTTTCCAAATAGAGACTTGAGTGGAATTGCGATTGTGAAGTATGATAATTTCATCAAAATAGATCCTGCGTTATCCTGTGCAGGTTAATACGCAGGTGATCGAAAAAGAGTGGTAACTGTGCAGGTACTGTCCTGAATAGTTACAAAGAGTGCACATGTAACATACACTGATGTGCGCAGGAAAGGAAGGTGCCAGAAAATGGTAATTGACGCAAATTTATACTGGGTTCCGGAGCAGCTTTTTACAGACGACGCTCTGATGGAACGTTTCCTGGGCGAGACAAAATTCGGCTGGGTCGGCCGCTGTGAGGAGATTCCGGGTGCAAACGGGAAAAAACAGGTCGTTCTCGAAAAACCGGAGGGCAGCCCAAACCTGAATTATGTGCAGGGCGACTATGTGCTGGAGAGCCAGCTCGCCGATCTGGACGCGGCAGGTGTGGACAAGGCAGTCCTCAAAGTGCCGGGCTGCCATGAATGGATGGATCTGGATTTTTGTAAAATGTTCAATGACGGCATGTACGACTACGCACAGAAAAGCGGCGGCAGACTGATCCCGCTGGCGGTCGTTCCGCCCTACGGGACGCCGGAAAGCCTTGCGGAACTGGATCGCTGCAAAAACGAACTCGGCATGAATGGCGTTCAGGTCAGCGCGCATTACGGCGACGCCTATCTTGACGATGAGCGTTTCTCCGCGTTTTTCGCAAAGGTTAATGAATTGCAGATGAACGTATACGTCCATCACACCCCGATCCCTGCAGAGCCGCAGTCCTTCCTTGCGTACAATAACGTAAGACGTTCCTATGGCCGCTGCGTCGACCAGGGCCTGGCGGTCGGCCGCGAAGTGTTCAGCGACCTGTTCATCAAATATCCGAACATCAAAATGGTGCACTCCATGCTCGGAGGCGGCTTCTTTGCCATCGCCAACATGATGTTCCCGCAGCAGGCGAAAAAGACCGAAGACGTCAGCCGCTTCAAATCCGACAGCGGCGAGACGGCGGCGCGTTTCCGTGAGCATATTTACTTTGAGATGTCTCACGCACAGCCCTGGGGCAAGACCCAGCTGGAATGTGCGGTGAAAGTGCTCGGCGCCGACCATATCATCTGGGGCACCTCCTATCCGGTTCGCAAAGAATGGCTGACCGACGGCCCGGCTTTCGTGCGGGCACTCGACGTCACAGACGAGGAAAAAGAGCTGATGCTGCACGGCAACGCTGAGGAGATTTATAAAATCTGAAAAAGACATAAAAGTAAGAATAATCGATCGGGCAGAAGGCGGGCTGTATGGTAAAACATGCAGCCCGTCTTTTCTGTCAGGGCAAAGAAAATATGTTTGGGTTTATAAACATAATGATACTAATTTTACGTTAAATAAACAATGATAATATTGTATGAAACCTATTGACGCAAGAAAAGTTATGTGTTAATATGCATTTACAAACAAAAGAGAAAGTTGGAGGGTAACTGTGAAAGTTCTGAACAGTTACGTTCGGAGAAGAACTGAAAGGATAGAGCAAAATAAGAAAAAAACAGGAGGATACCGGATGAACGACAAGAGAGGATTGGAAAAGCCGAAAACGCAGGAAGGCCAGAAGGACATGAATTTGCAGAAGGACCAGATTCCTATCGTATATCAGAGAACGGAAGAGTTTTCTGCGGAAGATGTATTGAAGGAAGCAGCGCTGCAGTACGCAGTTCATTCTTACGAGCGCCAGGGGGAATACACCCTGGAGGATTACTATGCACTGCCGGATGAACAGCGGGTTGAGCTGATTGACGGTGTATTTTTTGATATGGCGGCACCTTATACTACGCATCAGATTGCAGGTTTTGAAATCAGTCTGCAGCTTGGGAGTTACATTAAGTCTCAGAAAGGTTCTTGCCGTGCTATGTACGCGCCGGTTGATGTGCAGCTGGACTGCGATGACAGGACTATGGTACAGCCGGATGTTCTGGTAGTATGCGACAAAGGTAAGATTCGTAAGCGATGTGTTTATGGCGCACCTGATTTTGTGATTGAGGTTTTATCAGACTCGACTGCCCGCAAGGACAGAACCGTGAAACTCAGGAAATATCTTAATGCGGGCGTGCGGGAGTACTGGCTTGTCGATTTGGAACAGGAAAAAGTGATCGTGTATGACGCTACAGATGAAATCGGAGCAGGTGTAAATGAGACAGGCGCAAACAGCGTAGACGGAAACAGGACGGACATGAGATATCGCACTTTTATTTACGGTATGGATCAACCGGTGCCGGTGCAGATTTTTGGAGGAAAGTGCCAGATTTATTTTGATGAGATCTGTGAGGCAGTAAGGCCGATCCTGCAGCAGAATTGAGATACACCATAGAGTTTGCGTCTTGTGAAACTCCGGATTCTGTGGTACAGTGAAAGCCGTGCATGAAAAAGCTGTGTTTTGCACAAGGCGCGGTTTTCTTCCATACCTGTTATGCAAGTATGGACATAAGGTACTCTGTGAATATTTTGGCAGCAAAACGGAGGATACAACAGATGTTCAAGGATTCAACCACCGGACTCGATTCTATTCTGGAAAAGACAGAACCCGACCAAATCGATACATATCTGGAAACACAGGCGGAAAACCTTGTGGATTCCGACCGTCCCTTTGCCGCGTATATGCGGGCAAAATTCAAAGAAAAAAAGATATCACAACAGGATATCTTCCGGAGGGCTGACATTCCGGAACAATATGGTTACCGTCTGATCGGACAGACCAAGAACACTCTTCGCAGAGATTATATTCTCCGTTTCTGCTTTGCGACCGGATTTACTTTAAAGGAGACGCAGCGCGCCTTAAAGCTTTATAAAATGTCAGAACTCTATTCCCGCGTGCCCAGAGATGCTGTGCTGATGATCGCATTCAACCGGGGAATGAGTGATATAGACAGTGTAAACCGTTTGCTGAAGGAGCATGATATGGCTCCGCTTGAAGAATGTGCGCATGAAGAATGATTTGCTGAACGGACTTCCCGGCTGCCGCATTCAATAGTCACATTTGATGGTCGCATTTGTATGCCGCATTCGATAGTCACATTTGATGGTCGCATTTGTATGCCGCATGTGACAATCATATTCGACGGCTGTATTTTGCTGCCGGATCCGGATACGAAAGAGAAAACAGAGGATACGGATTTTATGGAAGAACAAAACACCGACGCACTGTCTCATTATCAGCCCGCTACCATCATCAATGCCCGGCATGGCATCCAGCTTGTGCAGCATGAGGGAACCGGCAGGCTTTTTGTAAAAAAACAGCTGAAACAGTACAATCTCGAGGTTTTTCAGATGCTCCGCGCTCATCCGGTGCCGAATACGCCGCGCATTTATGAGCTTGTGGAAGAGAACGGCACTCTGACGGTGATAGAAGAATACCTGCAGGGGCAGACTCTGCAGGGGCTTCTGGAAGAACACGGGAATTTTTCAGAAAACGAAGCCATTGCCATTACACTTGCTATTGCCGGGATCGTGCAGAATCTGCACCATATGGAGCCTCCGATCATTCACCGCGACATCAAGCCTGCCAATCTGATCCTTTCACCTGATCACGTGCTGAAGCTGCTGGATTTCAACGCGGCAAAATTTGCTTCGGACGGAGAGAACCGCGACACGGTTCTGCTCGGTACAGCCGGATACGCTGCTCCTGAACAGTATGGGTTTGGGGCGTCCTGCCTGCAGACCGATATTTTCTCCATCGGAGTCATTCTTAATGTCCTGCTGACCGGAAGTCTGCCGCAGGAAAAATTAACGGAAGGAAGACTGTCCGCCATGATAAAAAAATGTGTGGAAGTCAATCCGCGTGACCGATATGCCAGTATAGATCAGTTCATCGGGGAACTGCTGTGGGTCAGAGACAATCCCAATGCCCTGCCGCCTTTGGCCGCAGCTTTTTATGCGCAGGACCGGGCATGGAATCCTGCGGCTAAAGCCGCACCCGGCTCGCGCAGGCGAGTAGGAAGCGACAAGCCGTCTCCTACTCGATCGGATCAGGTATCCTCATCGACGGAGTCTTCATATTCGGAGGGAATTTACGATCGTCCGAATGACGATGCAGGTGCCGACGGGCATGACAAAATGAAGGGCGGCCCATCTGCAGAAGCTGCTGCCGGTGCTGAAAGAGAAGATCCCGCGTCCGCTTCCATGCGGCGCTTTCTGCCGCCCGGATTTCGCAGCGGCTCCCCAACAAAAATTGTGATTGCAATCGCAGGGTATCTGATTCTGCTTTTCAATGGCATCAAAGTAGCGTTTCCTTACCTCGCGGTCATTTTCTTTTCCGCAAACTATCTTGATGTTCAGTCTGCCCTTCCGCTTACGGACAGCAAAAGATGGCCTGTCCGGATTATCGGCGTAGTTCTCTATGACGTTATTATTTTTGTGGTAGTGTTTGTGATTGAAATGATCCTGTTCGGCTGGTAGATGGAACCGGATTTACTTCTGCATGAAGAACTTCCGCATACAAAATCGTCCTTTGAGCAATGCGGCTGTACCGTCTCCGGTTTTTTGGAAATAATCGGGACATAGCCTGCCTCACAGATTTGCGGGGCGAATCTATGGATAAATAAAGAAGATAAGGGAGATTTGTGTTATGGAATTGAATGGGGAACTGGCTCTGTCTTATTACCGGCCTCTCAAAACAGTCACTGCTCAGCACGGTTTCCGGCTTGTGCAGCATATAGAGACAGGAGCTCTTTTTGCAGAAAAAAGGCTCCCGCTCCGCAATGCCGGAGTCTTCCGGACGCTGAAAGAGCATCCGGTCCCGGGCACTCCGCGCATCTGTGAACTGGTAGAAGACGGCGAAACGCTGGTAGTAATAGAAGAATATCTCGCGGGGGACACTCTTTCAGAGCTTCTGGATGAGCGCGGCGCGTTCCCGGAAGAGGAAGCGACAGCTCTGACACTTGCCCTAGCCAAAATAGTACAGGAACTTTACCATAGGACTCCTGCGGTCGCCCACAGGAATATCTGTCCGTCCCACCTGATCCTTTCGCCGGATCATGTGCTGAAGCTTGTCAGTTTTCAGGATGCGGAGCTGATTCTGCCACCGCAGGCCGGAACAGATATTTCCGGAACAGACACGTCTGGAATATATTCCGGAGTTCAGAAGGATATCCACGACATCGGAGAACTTCTGAAAATACTTTTGACCGGCGGGACCGCTGCAGCTTCTGAGCAGACGTCTTCTGAGCAGAAACTCTGTGTGCGGGCAAATTATATGCAGACACCTGCTGCACAAACGCGGCGGAAAACCAGCAGGTCTCTTGCTGCTTTTATCACAAAATGTACGAAACAGGATTCATCCGATTGCTTCAAAAACATAGACGAGCTGGTTGCGGAGCTGCAGAGCATACGCTTATGTTCGGAAGAAAAATCGAATCCGACTGAACAGATATCTGGAGCAAACAAAGAGAGCAGAACTGCGGCACAGGAGCCATCGACATAGGAATCATCGGCACAGAAATCATCGACATCCGTATCCTCAACAGAACCGGCATCGCAGGGAAGCCTTTCCTGGCGTCGCTTTCTGCCGCCCGGATTTCGCAGCGGAAATCCCTTTAACATGGTTGTGGCGATTCTGGTGTATGCTTCTCTGATTTATTTTCTGGTAATGGAAATCGACAATCAGGCGGATGATCTGACAATAACCATCGGACTTTTTCTGACAGCTCTTGGCATCATATTCTTTACAGGAGACTATCTGGGAATACAGTCCTTTCTGCCAATCACCAGAAGGCCCAGGGTTTTCGCAAAGGTAATCGGCATCTTTCTTTATGATTTTCTCATATTTCTGGCCGGGCTTCTACTTTCAAGCGTATTGTGTGAACTGGTATCCCTGCTGGGGTGAATGGCAGCGCTCTTCGCATGCCATCTCAGGGGAAGTGCATCTCAGGATAAGTGATAAGTTTGTGTATGTTATTTGCAATATTATAAACTGTAACAGCAATGTAATTCGGATACACATCGGGAGACGGAGTGGATTATATCTCTCTGACTGCAACATCCTATGCCGGATATAATACGGCATAGTTCAGCGGAATTCTGACATGGGTCAGCGACAATACATACACGGCAGAAGATTTTTCGTGGCTTTCACTGGAGATCACTTTTGACGGAGAAAGTATGCAGGTGGTTGTCCTGTATGCGGATATGGACGGAGACAATGCGTTCGAAGGGCATTATGAGAAGACCGCCGATCTGGGTATGGTCGGCTGAGAAATTGTAAAAGCTGGTCTTTCGGAATGAGATCTCAAATGATGCGTTTTAAGGGAATGGAAAAAGCATATACGGATTCCAGAGTATGGGATTATGTATCTGTGTTCCAGCGATGAAAACTTTCAGATAAAGCATCATGTGAGGATAGAATAGCAAATAGATAAGGCATAGAATAGATATCAGGGGCAGCATTGCCCCCTTGTTTGTCTTATTCTATTTGTTCTTCGACCTGAACTTTACGCACAGCATCTTCTGAAAGATTAAGCAGTTCTGCTATCTCAGAATCGCTGCGTCCCTGTTTTGTCCAGGTTATAATAAGCTCTCTATCCCTTTGTTCATTGCCGATCGCGATGCCGCGCTTCTCACCAATTGCGATGCCACGCTCTTTACCGATCGCGATGCCACGCTCCTCGCCGACCTGTTCGCCTTCTTTTCTCGCGCAGTTCATGCCGAAATTGTAATCGCGGAGTGCTTTTTCGCGAGCCTCGTATTCCAGACGTTTCTTCTCGTCGGCACTTAACTCCAGAAGCGTATTGTATGCTTCATCAAGATACTCATTCTTACCTGCCATGGCCTGAAAATCCTCCTTCTTTTTTCCACTGAAGAAGCGCATCCAGCTGAGGACATCATTATCGTCCGGCAATTCTTTCGGGAGCTTTTTTAGCTCCAGAATCTGAATTTCGAGAAGGTCACTGTAGAGAGCATGGGTCTTGCTGTCGTGAAGATGAATTGTCCGGCAGCATTCTTCGCCATCCGGGAAATGATTAAAATCCAGGATGCTGACGTGGATGCATTTCTTTATCTTGCTGTAATCCTCGCCCTTTTTCAGCTGATCCGTATACATCTTACATAAGTAGAAGAGGATGCGGTTCTGCCAGGCAAGAAATGTGGCCACCTGCATTTCCATGTCAATTCGTGTGCCATCTGTTAAGAGAACCAGAACATCCAGAATACCGAGTTTATCATTTTCACTGGCACGTGAGAGGGATGTCGGCAAAAGACTGGTTCCTTCGATTGTTTCCGGTTTTACTCTTAGCAGTGCAGCGACAAAGCCTTTTCGGACTTTTGCATTATTCATCAGCTCTTTGAAACAGTAATCCACAGTGGGATGCATAATGTAGTTGTTGTCTGCCGTTGTCTGAGTCGTTGTTTGTGTCATAGAAATCTCCTTTCTGATTGGCGGAATCCGGAACCGTATGAACAGGAACCATTTGGATTCCTTGCTGGCGCTTCCTGCAAACTAATGTAAAACAGGAGCAAAAATATGAGAAGCGTTCTCGCATCGGAAAGGATCTTCTTTTTAGTATCATATCATTTTATGCTGTTTCATAACAGTACTTTTGTGAAAATAATTAAAGAAAATTTTCAAATATGGCAAAGAAAATCCGGATGCAGTTCTTATGTAAAAAGTTTCTAAAACTATATCACAAATATAGCACAAAAACAATTAAGAAATAATTAAAAATAAAAAGATACAATATCAAACAAAATAAGAAAGCTCGTAGCTGGAATGGGTTCTGATAAACGGATCCTTGCCTGCATGATTGCAGAGGGACATGGAATAAGAACTGATTTTGAAACCATAAATATCCAAATCAGCCCGATTCGGGGCCAATACTCAAAAAAACATTTTGCTATAATCAGCTATATCAGAGGATTCAGCTATAGCTGATCTATGATCTGCGCAAGATGACGGATGATGAGCAGATATTTTTCGACCTGCTTTTCATCATTTGCCCTTTGCAGCTCTTCACGAAGCTCGGAAAGAATATCATCGCCGGTGAAAGAAGAGCCAAACAAAATGGTATCGGAAGAGACCGATAACCCTCTGGAAATTTTTACCAGAGTTTCCAGACTCATCTTTTTATCGCCTCGTTCGACGTTCCCGTAAAATGAGGCAGTAATGTCGCAGCGCTCGGCCGCTTCCTCCTGTGTCAGGTTTTGAGCCTTGCGTGCTTCACGGATTCGTTCGCCGATCGCTTTGTAGTTGAGTTCCTTCATAATGGCCTCCCGTCGGATGATGCAAAAATAAGGGCAGCGATGAAATAAAAGATGCCTTTTGATAAAAAGTATGCTACTTTTATTCTACGGGTATGAGAAATGTTTTAAAGCGCCTGATAGACAATAAAATATCTTGCCTATAAGCATTAATCGTGCTAAAATTAAGCAAATATCTGCAAGCGGAGAGAACGAGATGAAGAGGAATTCTGCTATTTATATAAGCACGACTTTTTCTCTGCTGATGAAGATGTCCGTATATGCTTTCACCGAATAAGAACGGCTTGCCGTTTTAATAAAACAAAAGAAAGGAAAGAGAAAGCCATGATTGATTTTTCAAAAAATGCTATTTTCAACCTGAAACCGATCAGCGTGTCAGAGGTGCAGCAGGAGGTTTCAAACTTATATGTTGCGAATGAGGTGACATTGAGTGCGTTCAAAACGATTCGTGACCAGGTGGTATTCACAAACAAACGAATTATTGCTATTGATGTGCAGGGAATCACCGGAAAACGAAAAGAATATTCCACACTCCCGTATTCTAAGATTCAGTACTTCAGCGTTCAGACACCAGGGTTTGCGGAGTTGATCCCGGATTGCGAACTGGAACTGTATTTTAGTAATAATGAAAAGAAAGTCGTATTTGAGTTTAAGGGAAATTGCGACATTATCTCAATTGGGCGCTCCATTTCAGAATATGTATTAGCGGATTGAGATACAGATATCTGTTTGTTGACGTCCGGAAATATGCGGACGGAAGTTTCAAAGCTTTTGACGAAAAACAGCAGGTTCATTAAGGGGCCTGCTGGTTTTCGCGTACAAAGATATTCTAATGTTATGCGATTCTGCAAACAACAGGTGATTGAGGGAGAGATATGGCGATTGTTGAAGTCCTGAAATATAATGGCGGGCCGGACGTTTTTGCCTGGAAATATCCAGATGAGGATCTGGGGACATGGACACAATTGATTGTAAATGAATCACAGGAGGCAGTTCTGGTTAAGAATGGCCAGGTCTTTGATGTGTTTGGCAGCGGCAGACACACCTTAAGTACAGCAAATATACCGCTTTTGAATCATGTGATTAATCTGCCCTTTGGCGGGCAATCCCCATTTGCAGCAGAAGTATGGTACATAAATAAAACATATAATCTTGATGTGAAATGGGGGACTCCAACACCAATCCAGATTCAGGATCCTAAATATGGCATTTTTGTACCGGTTCGGGCAAATGGAGTTTTCGGTATTCATATTTCGGATTCTGCGAAGTTCCTGGTAAAACTGGTTGGAACAATGCATGTTTTTGATAAAACAACGGTTTCCAGATATTTTCGGTCACTGTATGTAACAAAAGTGAAAGATGAGATTTCTGCTTATCTGATACACAAGCAGATAAGCATTCTTGAAA
The DNA here is from genome assembly GCA_021199655.1 of Lachnospiraceae bacterium. GTDB lineage: Bacteria > Bacillota > Clostridia > Lachnospirales > Lachnospiraceae > Choladousia. Next base: position 35,026 of record JAJQHQ010000005.1, read on the forward strand.
TTAATGCTTATATTGATGAAGTATCGAAACATATGAAAAGCAGGATTCAGCCATCTATGGATGAATATGGCATTGAACTGGTGAACTTTTTCGTGAATGAGATCAGCGTGCCGGAGGACGATACTGCCGTTAAAAAACTAAAAGATGCTTTGTCCAAACGGGCCGAAATGAATATTATCGGTTATAGTTATCAACAGGAACGCTCTTTTGATACTCTCGAAAGTGCTGCAAAAAATCCAGGCTCTACGGCATCTTCATTGATGGGGGCCGGAATGGGTCTGGGAATGGGATTTGGTATGGGCAGGCCTGTCGGAACCGGCTTTAGCGAAATAGCACAGCAGATGCAGGTTTCCAAGACAGATGCTGGTGCCAAAGAATGTTCAAACTGTCATGCAAGAATGCCAATAACACAGAGATTCTGCGGAATCTGTGGTTATGATACGAATGCTAGGGAAAAAGAAGACAAGCAGGTTATGCTTAAGTGCTCAGTCTGCGGATCAATCATCAAACCGGAGACGAAATTCTGTCCGGAGTGTGGAAGGAAAATCCGGCATTGCCCTCAATGCAATAATGATATATCGGACGGAATTGCTGTTTGCCCGTCATGTGGTTACGAATTGTCTGTAATCTGCCCAAATTGTGGAGCATCGATTTCTTCAAAAGCGAAATTCTGTCCGGAGTGCGGGGAAAAACTGCGGGAGGTTTAAAAACGCATGAATAAATCAAAAGCAAAAGTTGTTATAAGTTCCTTTATCGGCATAATCCAGATTGTTGCAGGTATTTGGCTTGCATTTGGCGGAGGATTATGCACTCTGATTGCCATAAGCGATTTTGAAGAATTTGGTATTGCGGCCCTGATGTGTTTCCTGATTGTGGCTTTTTGCGGTGCCTTTCTTGCCCGGGCAGGAATCAGACGAAGAAGGCTTGCTAAAAATTTTAAACTATATGTATCGGTTATTTCGGGCGGAAATGATTATATACCAACAATGGCACAAAGTCTGGCGATGTCAGAGGACACTCTGAAAAAGAATCTTGAGCAATTGATCAGCAAAAAGTATTTTGTGGATGCCTACTTAGATGTCATGTCAAATCGTATCATTGTGAATGGTCAGAACAGGGACGATGATCAGCCGGCTTCACCTAACGCGGATGCTCCGCGGACGGCTTCTCCGCATTCGGCATCTGAAGAGAAGGAATATGTTACTGTAAAATGTGCCGGATGTGGCGGAATCAATTCGGTACAAAAGGGTCATACCGCGGAATGCGAGTATTGTGGCTCTGCTATTCAGGGATGAGATTATAAGAGAAGTTTGTCATTTTGTTCAAAATATGTCGAATTATGAAGTGATATTGCTTGAAAGTTGGGGGAAAACACGGTATCATATCGGGGTAATTGTAACATGCTGATTGCTGCGTTGTTATGATGAAGTTCAGGGAAAAGAGAAAGAAGCACAGAGTACAGATATTAAGAGAGTGTTTGACCGGGGGGGGACAAAATGGACAATAACGAATTTTTCGATGATGAGAAATCAGCTTCCTGTATAATGGATTAGGAAAGTATTGGATTCAGAGCCACGAAAAAGAGCAGCTTTGAAAACGAAACTGCTCTGAATCGGATACTTTTCTGTTGTACCTGGTCGCGCCGGTTGGGCTACAACGTATGGGGATTGCTTCGCTTGCTTTTGGTAAATTTATCCATGCTATACAGTGGTGGCGCAGACAGAAAATGTTGATTTTCTCCTTCTCTTTTAAAAAAGGGCATGCTTCGCGAACCTTCCGAAGGGAGGCCGGTTACACAGATATAGAAACTTACAGTTAAATCATTGACTGCAGGCATGCACTTTTCCGAGGTATTGCATACTGGTACAACCACATGCAGGGCATACATTAGGATTGGTCTTCCAGATCTTCTCCAGAAGCTCCGGCATTGTTATTCCGGTGTAGAGGGAACGGAATCTCTGATGTCCCTGCAGTTTAAAGATCAGCTTCAGGTTTTTACTCTTCGACCGGTTGTTCAGAAAGCCGTAATACTGTATTTTCTGGAAAACGGATGGGAGGATATGCCTCAGGAACCTCCGGATAAACTCTGTGTTTGAGAGAGTAACGGTCCTTTTAGGTTCTCCCGGTTTCTTTCCACGAGCCGAAAAGGTTGTCTCCGTCTCGGTGACGGACAGGATCCGGCTGTCGGAAATAGAAATCTTGTGCGTATATCGCCCCAGGTATTCGATGGCGTTTCCAAACCCATTGAAGGTCTCTTTAATATAAGGACACCAGTCTTTATCATAGAGAGAATTTTTAAATTCTTTCCATTCGTAAGAATTACGGAGCTTTCTGCAGGAACCAGAAAAAGCCAGTTTTTCCTGCGTGTAGAAAGTGTTCAGGCCATCAAGAAACTTGCCTTTAAACTTGTCGCGGAGGACATATACAGGAATGAAAAACTTTTCTTTTGATTTGCGGATCTGCCGGTCAGGGGTCAGCCCGCCGCCGGAGACGATACAGTGCATATGCACATGATAACCAAGCTCCTGGTTCCATGTATGAAGAACCTAGATGATCCCCGGAGTAGCTCCGAGATATTTTTTATCCGCGCATAGTTCCAAAAGTGTTCTGGAAGTACACTGATGAAGGAGCCCGTAAAGCAGGGACTGATTACAGTATAAGAGCGGGTTCAGCTCATGCGGCAGAGTGAAAACCACGTGGAAGTAAGGGGCATTGATCACTTCAGCCCTGCGCTGGTCTACCCAGAGTTCTGTATTGACCGCCTGACAATTCGGGCAGTTCCGGTTGCGGCAGGAACAATAATGGATTTTCTGATATCCGCAGTCCGGGCACTGGCTGAGATTGAAGCTGAGCTTAGCGGTTTTGCAGTTCATGATGTCATTGGCAGCCTTTCGCTGTTCGGGAGACTGGAATCCCCCGGTTTGGGAGTATGCAGCGTAGGAGTAATCAAAGATATCCTGGATGTGGAAGGAAGCCCCAAGGAGCTGCTGCACTTTACGATAAGCCATGGATCTCACCTCCGATCTGCTCAAAGGGGGTGGTTGCGCGGGATTTTGTGGAGTCATCCGCGAGGTGCATATATATCAGCGTGGAGTTCAAAGATTTATGACCAAGATTCGCTTTTAACGTGAGCAGATCCAGCCCATTTTCATAACTGTGGGTTGCGTATGCGTGCCTTAGCGAATGCGCACAGAATCGCTGATCCATGCCAAGGGCGTCCCTGCAAATGCGGAATTCACGCTGAAGCCACTGCGTATACATGGGCTG
>JAJQHQ010000089.1 GCA_021199655.1 Lachnospiraceae bacterium
CGAAATGAAAATACAGCCTTTAGCAGGTAAACCTGCACAGTCTGTCTTTTCATTTTGCTGCTGTTCTGAACTGTTTTACAATATTAAGAAAGTTTCAATCTACTTTTAACGGGACGTTCCTTTTTTTATTGCGGCAATGCGGTTATGATAAAGACGGTTCGAAACTATGAAAGTACGGAACAATTGCGATAATTTTGATCTCCGGCAAAGCGGACTTAAGCCGGAGTAAAACTTTCAAATATGACTGTAGTACAGACGACAGTGGGATAAGGCGCAGATAAGAAAGAGGGGAATGGATATTGAGAAAACGGACGATCGGACTGCTTATACTGGTGCTGGCTTTACTTGTGGGTGTACTCGGCACGTATACCGCTATCAGCGTGCATTACCGGACGCATTTTCTGGAAAATACCACGATCAATGGGATTGATGTGTCGGATCTGACTGTAGCGGAAGCCGAGGAAAAGATCGCTGAGGACGCCGAAAGCTACCGGCTTGTGATCACCGGAAAAGATGAGGAGCAGGCGACCATCAACGGCGCGGATTTTGATTATTGCTTCGTGTCAAACGGGGAGACGCAGAAATTGCTGGAAAGTCAGAATCCCCTGGGGTGGATTGTTTCGTATTTTTCGGACGGACAGTCTTATTCAATGGATACGTCGGTGACATATGATGCGGAAAAGCTGGCGGCGGCTGTATCGGCGATCTCCATGATGCAGGAAGATCAGATGGTGGCGCCGGAAAATGCTTACGTGGCGCTTCTGGAAGACGGTACCTACGGGATTATCGCGGAGACTGAAGGGACACAGCTGGATACGGAGAAGGTGCAGGAAGCGGCGAAGACCGCTGTGGATGCCGGGAAAAAGACGCTGAATCTGGAGATGGCCGAATGCTATGTGACGGCGGACGTCACCTCGGAAGACGAGAGCCTGATCACGCAGATGAGTCTTTACAACCAGTATGCTTCCATGGTGATCAATTATTATATGAGCGGCGATGTGGTCGTCTCGCTGACTTCGGATACTTTTATGGACTGGTTTTCTCTGGATGAGAATAATTCGCCTGCCTTTGATTATGAATCCGTAGCCGCCTGGGTGGAAACACTCGCGGACACCTATGACACGATCGGCACGTATGAGCCTTTCGTCACAACCAATGGCGAGACCGTTTACGTGGAATCCGTGACCTACGGCTGGCAGATGGACCGCGATTCCGAGACGGCGGAGCTTTACAGCCTGCTTCTGGCAGGACAGACCGAGGGACGATCCCCGGTGTGGACGGTGAGCGCGCTGACGCGCGGAGAGAATGATATCGGCGATACCTATGTGGAAATCGATTATACCAATCAGAGGATGTGGTATTATAAAAACGGCGAACTGCTGGTGGAGACGCCGGTCGTGACCGGAAATACCAGCGCCGGAAATGCTTCTCCGGAGGGCCTTTACTATATTGTCTACAAACAGCAGGACGCGACGCTGACGGGGGAGACCTATGAGACGCCGGTGGATTACTGGATGCCGTTTTACGGAAACGTGGGAATCCATGACGCGGACTCCTGGCGGAGTCTTTACGGCGGCACGATTTATATGACCAGCGGCTCCCATGGCTGTATCAACACCCCGACGGCACAGGCGCAGACCATCTATGAAAACATCGAGGCGGGGACGCCGGTTGTCTGCTACAGCTCGGGTACAGACTATGGCTACGGCACGGCCGCGAACGGTACCTCTTATGTGGCGAACAGCACCTCCGGTTCGGTCAGCTCTTCGGATTCGGGCAGCTCGGATGATGATGAGAATATCATTATTATAGAAGGAAATGATTCGACTTCCTCGGGCAGCAGCAGTTCGGCTTCTTCAGACAGCAGCACTTCTTCTGCAGGAAGCAGCGATGTGTCATCTTCCGGCAGCAGTACCGCTTCAGGCGATGCGGAGTTCGAGATCGTGATCTCGGATGAGACGACCTGGTCATCCGGGACATCCGGCAGTTCGTCAGGGTCATCGGGTTCTTCTGATTCGTCAGGTGATGATATTATTGTGATTGAGTAAAAAATAAGTGCTTGCATTTTCAAGCGTATAATGGTATCTTTTAACTGCTCATACAACTGACGGAAGTGGGTCACCACAGGGGAGTATGAGAGGAGAGAATGTCGACCGTCTGGGCAAATGAAATGATTTGTTCAGATGGTCTTTTTTGTTTACCAGTCCAGAACAGCAGCAAAAGGAAAAGACAGGCTGTGCAGATTTATCTGCAAAAGACTGTATTTTCCTTTTGGGATGGGCGGGACGCCCATCAAGCCTCAGACATATGACGTCGCAGACGGCATATAGCCTGCAGAGCAGGCGGTCTGTGGCCTGCTGCTCTGGTGGAAAATGAAAAACAAACAGGAGGGATGCGCAAATGGAAATGTTAAACCTGGAAACAGAACTGAAGGGCAACAGCTATCCGGGCAGGGGCATTGTGATTGGCCGGACAAAGGATGGGGCGAAAGCTGTGACTGCGTATTTTATAATGGGCAGGAGCGTAAACAGCAGGAACCGCGTCTTTGTGGAAGATGGCGAAGGAATCCGCACACAGGCGTTTGATCCGTCGAAGATGGAGGATCCAAGCCTGATCATTTATGCACCGGTGCGTGTGCTGGGAAACGATACGATCGTGACAAACGGCGACCAGACGGATACCATTTACGAAGGAATGGGTCGGGAAACGATGCCGCTGACTTTTGAACAGTCACTGCGCTCCCGTGAATTTGAGCCGGACGGCCCGAATTACACACCGCGCATTTCCGGTATCCTTCATGTGGAAAATGGAAAATTTGACTATGCCATGTCCATCTTAAAGAGCGCGGACGGCAACCCGGAAACATGCGATCGCTATACATTCTCCTATGAGAATGCGGTTGCCGGAGAAGGGCGGTTTATCCATACCTACATGAGTGATGGCAATCCGCTGCCGAGCTTTGAGGGCGAGCCGAAGCGCGTAGCAATCCCGGATGATATAGATACCTGCACGGATCTGCTCTGGAACAGCCTGAATGAGGACAACAAGGTATCGCTGTTCGTGCGGTATATCGACATCGCGACAGGAGCGTATGAGACCCGGATTGTCAACAAGAATAAATAATTGCAGAAAGTATAAGGCAGAATATATAAATAAAGGAATTCGGAAGCATCTGTTAATAAAAACTGAAAAAGACAAAAATAATACCTGATACAGAAATAAATGCTCATGTAAAAATGAGAAAATAACAGCAGTAACGAAAATAGAAGCAACGAGAAAAGAAAGGATAAGAACCGATGAAAGAACTTGCTTTGAAATACGGATGCAACCCGAACCAGAAACCTTCCCGCATCTACATGGCGGACGGCAGTGACCTCCCGATCCAGGTGCTTTCAGGACGCCCGGGCTATATCAATTTCCTCGACGCGTTCAACGGCTGGCAGCTTGTATGTGAGCTGAAAGCGGCCACTGGCCTTCCGGCGGCGACGTCATTCAAACATGTATCTCCTGCCGGCGCAGCTGTAGGACTTCCGCTCACTGAGACCCTGGCAAAAATCTACTGGGTAGACGATTGTGATTATGAAAATCTCTCGCCGCTGGCCTGCGCGTACGCGAGAGCAAGAGGAGCGGACCGGATGTCTTCGTTTGGTGATTTTATCGCGCTGTCCGATGTTTGCGACCGCGACACGGCAATGCTGATCAAACGTGAGGTATCCGACGGCGTGATCGCTCCGGGGTACACACAGGAAGCTCTGGACATTCTTGCACTGAAAAAGAAAGGCAATTACAACGTTATCCAGATTGACGAAAATTATCGTCCGGATCCGCTGGAACACAAGCAGGTATACGGCGTGACCTTTGAGCAGGGCCGCCAGGAGCTGCCGATCGACGACGCGCTGCTTTCCAACATCGTGACCGAGAATAAAGATATTCCGGCGGAGGCGCTGGCGGATATGAAGATCGCGCTGATTGTCCTGAAATATACACAGTCCAACTCCGTCTGCTACGTGAAAGGTGGACAGGCGATCGGTATCGGAGCGGGTCAGCAGTCGAGAGTGCACTGCACAAGACTTGCCGGCCAGAAGGCGGACAACTGGTTCCTGCGCCAGTGCCCGAAGGTATTGTCCTTGCCATTCTCCGATCATATCACGCGCGCGGAACGCGATAACGCAATCGATGTTTATATCGGGGCAGAATACATGGATGTCCTCGCAGATGGCGTCTGGGAGAAGACTTTCACAGAGAAGCCGGAAGTCTTCACGGAAGAAGAGAAGCGTGCGTGGCTGGATCTGATGCAGGATGTCACGCTTGGCTCAGATGCGTTCTTCCCGTTTTCGGACAACATCGAGCGTGCGCATAAATCCGGCGTGAAGTATATTGCGGAGCCGGGCGGATCCGTCCGTGATGCAGACGTGATCGCGACCTGTAATAAATACGGGATGGCGATGGCGTTTACCGGAATCCGGCTGTTCCATCACTAAAAGCGTTTCTCCGCCAGAACAGCCTGCCTTTTCCTTTTGCTGCTGTTCCGGACTGGTAAACAATAAAAAAGGAGGCAGAGGGTTGATTCTCTGTCTCCTTTTTCATAGAAAGGATTGAATACTATCAATAGAAAGGGTAGGGGTATTATCAGCCGAAATATCTCTTAAGCAGTCCCTCGAATGCTCTGCCGTGTCTCGCTTCATCGCGCGCCATCTCGTGTACGGTGTCATGGATCGCGTCAAGGTTCAGTGCCTTCGCACGCTTTGCAAGGTCAAACTTGCCTGCGGTAGCGCCGTTTTCCGCGTCAACTCTCATCTCAAGGTTCTTCTTTGTGCTGTCGGTCACGACCTCGCCGAGCAGTTCAGCAAACTTCGCAGCGTGCTCCGCCTCTTCGTAAGCTGCTTTCTCCCAGTAAAGTCCGATCTCCGGATATCCTTCTCTGTGAGCGACTCTTGCCATTGCAAGATACATACCTACCTCAGAGCACTCGCCCTCAAAGCTGGAACGAAGATCAGCAATGATATCTTCCGGTGCGCCCTGTGCAACGCCTACCACATGCTCTGCTGCCCATACTTTCTCTTCCGCCTGCTCTTTGAACTTGGATGCCGGCGCCTTGCAGATCGGACAGACTTCCGGAGCAGCTTCGCCTTCATAAACATAACCACATACGGTACATACGAATTTTTTCATAGTTTTATTCTCCTTTTTTATTTTTAATTTTTAATAATAGTAATTGTTACTGAAATCAATATAGCATTGCATGTCGTTTCTGTCAAGCGTTATTTTTATTTTTTTCGATATTTTTTTATTTTGCAGGAAATCTTGTTCCTGCGTTGCCGGACGAGTGTCACTGGCGCTCAGCAACGGCGCGGGAATGTCAGCCTGTTTTTTCACCCGGTACATCTTTCTCCAGACAGCTCTGGCAGACCCCGTAAAAGTTCGTCGTGCAGGAATCGATCCTGCCGGGACAGCTTTTGACTGCGGAGCGAAGTGCCTCCTCCAGATGCTCTGTCTCAACGTCGTAGACGTGTTCACACTTTGTGCAGATAAAGTGCTGATGCGGAGCCGCGTTTCCGTCGTAGCGCTCCGGCCCGTTTCCTGTGGTGATGCGGGATATCTCACCCAGATCGGTCAGAAGGCCCAGATTGCGGTAGACAGTGCCGAGACTGATATTCGGATATTCCTCGCGCAGATTCGCGTAGATGGTATCTGCGGTCGGGTGATCCTTTCGTCCCTCCAGGAATGTTTTGATCGCCTCGCGCTGGCGGCTGTGTTTGTGCATTGCCATAGGCGCCTCCTTTTGTTGATTTTATAGTAAACGACGTAAGTCGTTTTACTTTGCGCCTGACGCAAGGCAGCGGCGCGGAGACCGCTGCCAATCCTCGTGCGTCAGTATGCATAATTACGATAACAGTAATGATTACTAAAATAAATATAATCGATTTTGCCTGTTTTGTCAATGATAAATTAACAATCGTTTATTGAATTCTTCCTGAAATCTGCGTATACTAAAAGCATCACAAGAATGTTCCGATGCAGTATGAAAACAGCGGTTACTATTCACGGCGAGCCTGACACTTGCTGTCAGGCTGCGCCAGAACACGTT
>JAJQHQ010000069.1 GCA_021199655.1 Lachnospiraceae bacterium
ATCGTATGCCGGCTGGTCAATTATAGAAAAAATAAGGCTGTCTTAAAGAACATTCCGCATCGGCGTTTTCTCGATCTGTCCATTGTCTATTATTATCTCATGGAGAGCAGCCCCTTTGGAAGTGCCGGTATTCTTGTGCAGGACGCACATCTTTCCATGTGGGGGGTCAATCAGGAAGATCTGCATAATCAGGCGTTAAAAAACACACGCTCACTGCTCCCCCCAAAGATGACTACACTTTCCCAGATGCTGGAAGAGCTCGATGAGCCTCCGCTTCCTCCGTCAGAAGGAGAAAGAGCTTCCATGTATATTCTCACAAATGAGGATATGTGCAACGGGGCGGTCTGCATCTGCTTCAGGGATATCCTGCGTTCTGCCGGAGAAACGATTGGCAGTGATTTCTATGTTCTGCCGAGCAGTATCCACGAATGTCTGCTTCTTCCCATTCAGGGATGGAATGCAAACGAACCAGGAAGGCTGCAGAGAATTGTCTCTGAGATCAACGAAAATTATGTATCAGATGAGGAATTCCTGTCCGACAGCATCTACCGCTACTCGCGGGACACCGGTCTGCTGGGGATTGCGGCACTTGAGATTTAGAACTTGAAACGAACCAAATCTGTAAAAAGCTGTAAAAAGCCATAAGAAGCTGATACACAGAAAAACTCCGGCAGGATCTTTCATCCTGCCGGAGTCATGGGAAACGCACCTGGAGGGATTCGAACCCCCGCCACATGGTACCGGAAACCATTGCTCTATCCCCTGAGCTACAGGTGCATCTGTGTCTGATCATTTCAGCGCAGAAGCTATAGTAGCATATTTTGCGTGGATTGTAAAGCGGAAAATTTATGCGGAAAACCGTTGTTTTTCCTTGATTTTCTGTACATACAGGGTTATTTTTATAAGAACAGCAACCGACATGTCGTCCCTTGCTCAATCAAAAAAGGAATCCACAGGAGAATAGTTTATGTTAATAAAAAACGGAACCATACTCTCTCCCGGCAGCCGGGAAGAATACCGCGCAGATCTTCGGATTACAGACGGGAAGATAGCAGAAATAGCTGTCCCCGGAGCGGCACTTGATGCGCAGGACGGCGAGGAAGTCATTGACGCTTCATCCTGTGTGGTGGCGCCGGGGCTTATCGATGTCCATGTGCACTTTCGCGATCCGGGATTCACATACAAGGAAGACCTGCACACCGGTGCGTGCGCAGCCGCTGCCGGAGGCTTTACCACGGTCGTATGCATGGCCAATACAAAACCGGCCGTGGACAATCCGGAAACGCTTAACGATCTGGTTTCGCGCGCCAAAAAGGAAGATATCCGCATCCGTTTTGCGGCCGCCATTACCAAAAATCTCAGGGGACAGGAGCTGACTGAGTTTGAGCAGCTTGTCTCCCTTGGAGCCTGCGGTTTTACCGACGACGGCATTCCGCTGACCGACGCAAAGCTTGTCGAAACAGCCATGCGCCGGGCAAAAGCACTGGGTCTGCCGCTCTCGTTTCACGAGGAAGATCCTGCCTTTATTGAAAAAGCCGGAACCAACCGCACCGCACCGGCTATCGCTGAAAATATTCTGGTTGCCCGCGACTGCATGCTCTCCCGCTATACAGGCGCCGTGATCGACATCCAGCACATCAGCTCGGCCCGTTCTGTCGATCTGGTACGCGCTGAAAAAGATCTGGGCACTCCGGTGTTTGTCGAGGCCACGCCTCACCACTTCTCCCTGACGGAAGAGGCGGTTGAAAAATACGGGACTTTTGCCAAAATGAATCCGCCGCTGCGCACAGAAGCGGATCGACAGGCCATCATCGCCGGGTTACAGGACGGTACCATTGATATCATCGCGACGGACCACGCGCCGCACAGCACGGAAGAAAAAAGCCGCGAAGATTTCTTCGCGGCGCCAAGCGGCATCATCGGACTGGAGACCTCATTGGCACTGGGCATTACCAGCCTCGTGCGCCCCGGTCATCTCACCCTGATGCAGCTGCTCGAAAAAATGACTGTCAATCCGGCCAGGCTATACCGCATCGATTCTCAGGCAAGACCGGGAAGCACACCGTATTCAGGCACAGATCCGGAAGCTTACGGTATCACCACCCCCGGTTCTTCAAAACCCATTCCGGCTCCGGTACTGAACGACCGCGATCTTCTCTACGGCTCTATCCGCCCCGGGAGCGTGGCCGACCTCGTGATATTCAATCCGGACGAGACCTTTGTTGCAGGCAATTATCAGTCAAAATCAGAAAACACGCCGTTCACCGGCATGGAGCTTTACGGCAAAATCCACTGCACCATCTGTGATGGGCACATCATTAAATGGTGATCACATACGCCCGGTTTTTCGCGTAGTTGGGCACATTCTTACCTGTCGTACCGTATTTCATACCGCAGTAATTATGTGCCTTATCCGCTCTTGCCCAGTCCGGATCATAGACGTAATTGCCGATCTCCGCCCAGCCGTGTCCGCCTGAGGACACGGCGCTTGCTTTGTAGCCTACCGCATTAGCCAGATAAGCAAACACAACGCCATAGCTGAAACAGCTTCCCGTCCGGTCTCCCGATACAAAAAAACGTTTTGCATAGTAAAGATCCCAGTTGTTCTTCGAATAAAACGCACCTGTGCTCCGATACTGCATATAATTCTTCGTATACTCAAAGCACTTCTTCAGCTTCTGCTTTTTCGTATCACTGGGTTTCGTGATCGAACGCATGATCACATTTGCCTTATACAGGATCGGCAGCTTCTGCTTGCTATACGAAGTAATCTTCGCCCTGCCGTTCTTCTGTAAAGTGATTCCATTCACCTTTTTCGACGTAACCATATAGCCGTTTTTGCCATTTGCAATATTAAAGAAATAATAATACTTGCCAATCTTCTGCCAGCCAGTACGCTGAACCCCGTTTTTATCAAAATAGTAATACTTACCGTCAATCTGCTTTCTTCCATTCTTCAGCAGATTGCCGGACTCATCGTAATAATAAACCTTTTTTGCTTTACTGGTATACCAGCCCGTCCGTTCCGTTTCCGCCGCCATCACTGCACAGGAGCCGAGCGCCAGCACCATAGCCGCGATCAGAATGCCAAACAGTACCCGAAGCGTTCTCCTCTTTTCCATATACTCATTCTCCCTTTCATAATTCGTAACTGTTCAGTACCTTCAGGAACGTTTTTGCCGTTTCCCGTAAAAGTACAGCACAATCCTCTCCAGATACCGCTTCAGCACAATCTGGATCTCCTCTTTTGGGTGAATCGGCTTTGTGAGTATGGAATACAAACCCGTGCGTCTGGCGCCATAAATATCCGTAAAGATCTGATCACCGACAAACAGCGTCGTCGATCTGGTCGTACCCATGAGCTCCATTGCGCGCACATACCCCTTCCTCGAAGGCTTATGCGCATTCTCAACAAAAAACGCGCCGATGTCCTTATTAAACAGATCCACACGCTCCCTTTGATTATTCGAGAGCAGGCAGCACGCGAACCCCAGAGAATTCAGATACGAAAACAGCGACCTCGCCCGCGCATCCGCCGGCGCTCCATGCGGCACCAGCGTATTATCAATATCAAAAATAATCCCGCGGTACCCCCGCCGGTAAAACTCCGCGTAATCAATCCCATACGCCGAATCTAAATACTCATCTGGATAGAAACATTCCAACATACAATTCTGCTCCTTAAAATTTCCGAGCCGTTACGTTTTCTCTTTAATTGTTTTCCAATTTATTCTGAAAAAATCAAATTTTAGTTCACAGTGAATCAAATATTTCCTGCGTCTGTGAAATCAACACCGCCCGGATTGGCACGGGGCTGACGAGGACTATTAAAGACTGCGCCGGTTCTTAGCGAAATCGAGCATCTGCGAAGATTGAGCTTAGCACCGCTGCGCAGTTTTATAAGCGCGAGCGTGTCCGAGTCAGTTTTGTGCCAGCCGGGCGTTTCTTTATAATTTATGACACCAGATCGAAGATCGACAACTGATTCGTCTCCGGCAGCCCGTCGAGGATCTTCAGGTCGACCAGCAGATCCGTCATCGTTTTTCCGACTTTTGCGCGTGTCATAAAATCGTCCAGCGACAGGAACGGTCCGTCCTTGCAGGCATCCACGATGGAGGCCGCCGCTTTTTCGCCGAGGCCTGAGATGGAGCTTAAGGACGGCATCAGGTCGTTGCCGACGATCTGGAAGCGGGTCGCCTGCGCCTTGTAGATGTCGATGGGGACAAAGTTGAGTCCGCGTGCGTACATCTCGAGGACACTCTTCATATCCTTGTAGGTGTCCTGCTCTTTTTTACTTAAGGTATCCATGCGTTTTTCGTAGTCCGCCATATGGTAGAGCAGCTTTTCTTTTCCAAGACACATTAGCTCGTAGTCAAAGCCCGACGCACGGATGCTGAAGTAGGCCGCGTAGTAGGCCTGCGGATAATTGATCTTGCAGTAAGCGATGCGCCATGCCATCATAACGTAGGCAGCCGCATGCGCCTTCGGGAACATGTATTTGATCTTCTTGCAGGACCAGATATACCAGTCCGGCACATCGTGCGCGATCATCTCTGTCTCCCATTCCGGTTTCAGGCCCTTGCCCTTGCGGACGCTCTCCATGATGGTGAAGGAAAGCTCACTGTCGAGGCCTTTGCCGATCAGGTAGATCATGATATCATCACGCGTACAGATAGCGGTAGAAATCGTCGCCTTTCCCTCCTGGATCAGGGTCTGCGCGTTGCCAAGCCACACGTCCGTGCCATGCGCCAGACCTGCGATTCGGACAAGGTCGGAAAAATGAGTCGGTTTTGTATCGATCAGCATCTGCATGGCAAATTCGGTGCCGAACTCCGGGATGCCAAGGGAGCCGAGCGGTACGCCGCCGATATCGTCCGGCGTAATGCCGAGCGCTTCTGTACTTGTGAACAGGGACATCACACCCGGGTCATCAAGCGGAATCTCCTTCGGGTCGAGGCCTGTCAGATCCTGCAGCATACGAATCATGGTCGGATCATCGTGTCCGAGAATATCAAGCTTCAGCAGGTTGTGATCGATCGAGTGATAGTCAAAATGCGTCGTTACAATATCCGTCGTCATATCATTCGCCGGATGCTGCACCGGAGTAAAGGAATCAATCTCTTCCCCGATCGGCAGCACGATGATGCCGCCGGGATGCTGTCCGGTCGTGCGCCGCACACCAACGCAGCCCTGCACCAGACGGTCGATCTCGCAGTTTCTCTTATGGACGTTGCGCTCCTCATAGTAATTTTTCACATAACCAAACGCGGTCTTGTCCGCCAGCGTACCGATCGTGCCGGCGCGGTAGGTCTGCCCGGCACCGAAAATAACCTCCGTATATTTGTGCGCCTTGCTCTGGTATTCTCCGGAGAAATTGAGGTCGATATCCGGCTCCTTATTTCCCTTAAATCCCAGGAAGGTCTCGAACGGAATGTCAAAGCCTTCCTTATGTAACTTCGTGCCGCAGTTCGGACAGATCTTATCCGGCATATCGCAGCCCGCCATACCGGCGTATTTTTTTACCTCCTCGGAGTCAAAATCGCTGTAATGGCAGTTCGGGCAGATGTAATGCGGACTCAACGGATTGACCTCCGTGATACCGGACATCGTCGCCACGAAAGACGAACCGACCGAACCACGCGAGCCGACCAGATAGCCGTCCGCGTTGGATTTCCACACCAGCTTCTGCGCGATGATATACATTACGGCGAATCCGTTGGAAATAATGGAATTCAGTTCGCGCTCCAGGCGTTCCGATACGATCGGCGGCAGCTCCTCGCCATAGATCTCATGCGCTTTCTCATAACACAGATTCCGCAGGATCTGGTCGGAATTCTCGATCACAGGCGGACACTTATCCGGGCGCACCGGCTCGATCCGCTCGCACATATTCGCGATCTTATTGGTGTTCGTGACTACGACCTCATAGGCCTTGTCCTCGCCCAGGTAGGCAAACTCCTGCAGCATCTCCTCGGTCGTACGCAGGTAAAGCGGAGCCTGCTGGTCCGCGTCCTTGAACTTACGCATCGCCATGATGATGCGGCGGTAGATCTCATCCTGTGGGTCGAGAAAATGAACGTCGCAGGTTGCCACGACTGGCTTATGATACTGTTCTCCCAGCTCCACAATCCGGCGGTTGAGTTCTTTCAGGTCTTCCACCGTTTTCCGATCCTCGTAATCCTCCCGCGTCATAAACATGTTGTTGTCCAGCGGCTGAATCTCCAGATAGTCATAAAACTCAACCAGTCCTGCCACTTCCGGCGCCGCCGCGCCCCGCAGAAGCGCCTGATACAGCTCTCCCGCCTCGCAGGCAGAGCCGATCAGAAGTCCCTCCCGGTATTGCTGCAGCAGGCTCTTGGGAATACGCGGTCTGCGGTTGTAGTATTCGAGATGTGACCGGGAAACCAGACGGTAGAGGTTCGTTCTCCCGACCTCATTTGCCGCCTGGATGATCACATGATAGGTCGGCTGCTTTTTGATCTGGTCTGTCGAAGAATGCCCCAGTTCATTTAAGCCCGCCAGCGTGGTGATTCCGCGCTTTTTCAACATATCCAGAAACTTTTCAAAGATCTCCGCGGTGCAGCCCGCATCGTCCACAGCACGATGATGGTGTCCCAGCGGAACACCGACCGCTTTCGCCACCGTATCCAGCTTAAACCGGTTCAGCGCAGGCAGCAACACGCGCGCGATGGCCACCGTGTCCACCGCAGTCTTATCGCAGGGGATGGACAGGCGGCGACAGTTCTCTTCAATAAAACTCATATCAAACGAAGCATTGTGTGCCACCATGACACAGCCTTCGCAGAATTTCATAAACTCCGGCAGGATTGTCTCAATCGTCGGCGAGTCCATGACCATATTGTCATTGATACTCGTCAGTTCTTCAATGCGGAACGGGATCGGCACCTCCGGGTTGACAAAGGTGCTGTATTTATCGGTGATCCGGCCGCCCTGCACCTTCACAGCGCCGATCTCGATAATGCGGCTGTTCTGTGGAGAAAAGCCGGTCGTCTCCAGATCAAAGACGACAAAATCCACATCCAGGTCCTGTCCTTTTTCATTAACGGCGATTTCTTTCAGGTCGTCCACCAGATACCCTTCCAGACCATAAATGACCTTGAAATCGCTGCCGGAAGGCACCGCGTGATTCGCGTCCGGGAAGGCCTGCACATCGCCGTGGTCCGTAATGGCAATGGCTTTCTGCCCCCAGCTGATGGCTCTGGCAATAATATCCTTGACATCAGAAACACCGTCCATGTCACTCATCTTCGTATGGCAATGCAGCTCGACACGCTTTTCAACTGCCTTGTCCTCACGCTTCACACGGAAATCGGCAATCTTTTTGATTCCCTGAATATTGCCGATCGTCAGCTGACTGTCAAAACGGTCGATCGTCGTCACGCCGCTTAAACAGATAAAGGTTCCCGCCTTGATTGCCGCGGCTACTTCTTCTGTCTGCTCTTTCCGCAGAAACATCTTCACGGCGATCGTGTCCGTAAAATCAGTGATCGTAAAAATAAAGAGCGTTTTTTCGATCCGAAGCTCCCGCTGTTCTACCGTGAGTACCTGCCCGCGCAGGATCACGCTGCCAACCTCTCCGGTAATCGTCTCGATCGGCATCGGCTCGCCTTCAAAGTCCCGTCCGTAGAGGACGTCCGGGTTGTCTGAACGGCGGACGCTGCCGGAGTAATCGGAAGAGAAACTGCGTTTCTTCTGAAATTTTCCGCCAGAAAAACGATCATTTCCGTTTGCAGAGCGTCCTCCGCCACCGGCCGAATTGCCCGCTGCAGAACCGGAATTGCCTGCATGAGGATTTCCGCCGCCAGCCGCACCGGCTGCGTCTCCGGACATATTTAGCATGCGGGACGCCGCGCCTGCCTGACCCGTACCCTGTGAAGCATTTGCTGCTTTGGCAGTCCCATCCGTCCCCTGATCTCGCATCTCATTTGATGAGCCATACGGATCCGCTGCTGCGAAAGCTCCGCCCGTAAGGTCAGCTGTTCCAGCCTCCGCACCGTCTTCTCCCTGACAGGCTTTCCGGTAATTCCGCGAGATCGCAGCCACTTCCTGATCCAGTTCCAGCTGCGCCTGTTCGCTTCTGCGGCTTCTGACAGGGGCAGCACGCTCGGCACTCACATGAAAATCCAGTCCGCAGCGTTCGCAGAAAATCTTCTCCAGAATGGAAAGCAGCTCTTTTTCTTTTCCATCCGCCACAACCGAATCCGGAATCAGAAGACGCAGCGTATTCGCATCCGTGAATTCCTTTTTTGCCTGATGAAAAAGATTTCCCAACAGGGCATTATAGTTCTTTAGTTCCAGTGAAATGCTGTCCTCATAGAGCGGCATCAGTTTCTCCGGCGTATACTGATCCGACAGATGAAAGTGCTCGATCAGCTTCACGGTAAGAGCTGACTGCGGAAAAAGCTGATCTTTGATCTTTGATTCCAGCGCCAGAATATTCTTTTTGAAAATGAGACGGTCACTCTCGATATAGACATGCAGAAAATCACGGCGATGGTTCATCGTCACGCGGTCTACGGTCACATATTCCAAAAGTCCGGCCAGAGTTCCTTCCACCTCAAGAGATGGAAAGACCTCTGTAAACGACTTGCTCATGCACGTTTCTCTCCTTTAGCATCCCGACATCTGCGAAAGTCATGCTATGTATGCTATATATTTTCATACAGTACCTCGCAGCAGGTGCAAGGTACTGTACTGAATAATTACCATGCTTTCACAATTACTTCCAGTTCTCCAGTTCCTCGCGCAGCACCGATAAAAGCTCCGCCTCCGGCACCTTGCGGATTACCTCGCCTTTTTTGATCAGCAGGCCGACGCCTTTTCCGCCGGCAATTCCGATGTCCGCTTCCCTGGCCTCTCCGGGGCCATTAACCACGCAGCCCATCACGGCAACCTTAATATCCAAAGGAATATCCTCTACCATCTTTTCCACCTGATTGGCCAGTCCGATCAGGTCGATCTGCGTGCGCCCGCAGGTCGGACAGGATACGACCTCAATGCCGCCTTTGCGAAGTCCCAGCGTGCGCAGGATCAGCTTCGCGGTACGCACTTCCTCCAGCGGGTCACCGGTGAGGGATACACGGATGGTATCGCCGATACCCTCGGAAAGAATGATGCCCAGGCCGACCGAGGATTTTATATTGCCGGAGTAAAGTGTCCCCGCCTCGGTGATGCCCACATGCAGCGGATGATTGGTCTTCTGCACGAGCAGACGGTGCGCCTGCACACAGAACATCACATCCGAAGCCTTGATGCTGATCACCAGGTTGTCATAGCCCATATCCTCGATCACGGCCGTCTGGCGAAGGGCGCTTTCCACGATGCCCTCCGGCGTCACACCGCCGTCGCGCTCGACGATCTCCCGCTCCAGAGAGCCGCTGTTTACGCCGACACGGATGGGGATATTCCGCTCCTTCGCAGCCATGACTACGGCTCTCACTTTTTCATCGTCCCCGATATTACCCGGGTTGATGCGGATTTTGTCTGCTCCCGCCTCAATCGCCGCAATGGCCAGACGATAGTCAAAATGAATGTCCGCCACCAGCGGAATGGTAATCTGCTTTTTAATCTCGGTCAGTGCTTTCGCCGCCTCCATGGTCGGCACTGCACAGCGGATGATGTCGCACCCCGCCGCGGTCAGAGCCTGAATCTGCTTCACTGTTGCGGCCACATCCTCCGTCTTCGTATTCGTCATCGACTGGATCAGGATCGGATGGCCGCCGCCGATCACGCGGTCACCGATCTGTACTGTCTTCGTATTATCCCTGTACATATGGAATCCTCAGCCGTAACTGTTCAGTACCTTCACAGTCACGAGGGAAAAGCCCATTTAGAATCGCTTTGCGATGGGGCTTTTCCCCACAGACTTTATGCTTTCATACGTACCTCGCAGCAGGTGCGAGGTACTGTCCTGAACAGCTACCCTCAACCTTTCTTTTATTTACATACCTCTGATTCTCTCAATGCTTCGATAGTTTTATTCCACCTCCGGCTCGGCCGGTACAAAACGCCGCATCTTCACCGGGTCGGACGCTTCCTCATGCGCGGTTCTTGCCTCATGTGCCTCTCGAAGGGCTTCTTCGCAGAAATACTCCTGCGCACAGAGACGCTCCTTGCCGCGGCGGTCAATCCGTTCATAGCTGCCGTCCGGCTGCAATACCTGTGCCTTCACATTGTCTCCCAGCTGGATCTGCAGAATATGGCGCACTTTTTCCCGGATGTCCGGGTCTTCCACCGGAAACAGGATCTCGACACGCTTATCCAGATTGCGCGGCATCCAGTCCGCGCTCGCCATATAAAACTCCTCATTCTCATCATTCAGGAAATAATAAATGCGCGCGTGCTCCAGGAAGGTTCCGACAATGGAGCGCACATGAATCGTCTCGCTGACGCCCGGTATCCCGGTCTTCAGGCAGCAGATGCCGCGGACGATCAGATCTATTTCCACTCCGGCTGCGGAAGCCTCGTAAAGTGCGGCAATGATTCCCTTGTCGCACAGAGAATTCATCTTCGCGATGATTCTGGCCGGATGCCCGTTTTTCGCGTGCTGCGTCTCACGGCCGATGAGATACATAAAACGGTCGCGCATCCAGATGGGAGCCAGGGACAGGCAGTTCCAGTGCTTCGGCTCAGAATAGCCGGAAAGCATATTGAATACCGCAGTCGCATCCTCGCCGATCATTTCCGAGCAGGTCATAATGCCGCAGTCCGTATACTGTTTCGCGGTCGAATCGTTGTAATTGCCCGTGCCAAGGTGAACATACCGGCGGATGCCGTCTTCCTCACGCCGTACCACGAGGGTAATCTTACAGTGCGTCTTTAAGCCCAGCAGGCCATAGATCACATGGCAGCCCGCTTTTTCAAGCATTTTCGCCCAGTTGATATTGTTTTCCTCATCAAAGCGGGCCTTCAGCTCCACCAGAACGGAGACCTGTTTCCCGTTTTCAGCCGCCTGCGCAAGCGCAACGACGATCGGAGAATTGCCGCTGACGCGGTACAGGGTCTGTTTGATCGCGAGCACGTCCGGGTCAGCAGCCGCCTGCTTTACCAGCTGCACTACCGGGTCAAAGGTCATATACGGATGATGCAGGAAAATGTCACCTTTGCGAATCTGTGCGAAGATATCTGCCGCCATTCCCACACCGTGCGAAGCCCCCGGCGTCTCCGGAACCAGCATTCCCGGCACCGGCTGCGGCTGATATGGCTCCTGCTTGTACTCGTCAAAACCTTCCAGGCCATACAGCTTCATCAGGAAGGTCAGATCCAGCGGACCGCTGATCTTGTAGATATCATCATTTTTGACATCCAGCTCCTGCTTTAAGATCTTCAGCAGCTTCGGCTCCATATTGTCCTCGATCTCCAGACGGATGACCTCGCCCCACTGGCGTTTTTTCAGCTGTTTCTGAATCTCTTTCAGCAGATCCGACGCGTCGTCCTCATCAATCGTCAGATCCGCATTGCGCATGATCCGGTAGGGATGGGCACAGACCACGTTGTAGTTGGAAAAAAGCTGGTCAATGTTGCGCTCGATCAGCTCCTCCAGAAGGATCACACACTTTGTCCCGTCCTCTTTATCCGGCAGACGGACGATGCGCGGCAGCACGGAAGGCACCTGCACAGTCGCAAATTCCAGTTTTACTTTTTCACTCTTTGCGCTCTTCTCGTTTTTTCCGCTCTTCTCAGCTTTTTCGCTTTTCTCTGATTTTTCGGTTTTTTCAGCTTTCTCGCTTTTGTCGTCCTTTTTCGCGATCAGTGCGCCGATATTCAGCGCCTTATTCCGGATCAGAGGGAACGGACGCGAAGGATCCATCGCCATCGGCGTCAGCACCGGATAGACGTTTTCTTCAAAATAGCGGTCTGCTGCCTCCGCCTGCTCTTTAGTCAGCTTCTCATGCTCCGTCACGACCTCCAGTCCGCACTGTTTCATCAGCGGAAGCAGGGAACGGTTGTAGGTCGAATACTGCAGCTTTACCAGTTCATGGGCTTCTTTCGAGATCATGTCAAGCTGCTCCTGCGCCGTCATCCCGGAGATATCTTTTTTCGTATACTTTGCATGCACCATATCCTTAAGCGACGCCACACGGATCATAAAAAATTCATCCAGATTCGACGCCGTAATGCTTAAGAATTTCAGCCGTTCCATCGGCGGATTGGTCTTATCCCGCGCCTCACCGAGCACACGCTCATTAAAACGCAGCCAGCTCCGCTCTCTGTTTGTAAAATATTCCGGCCTGTCAAAACCCGTCCCTGCCATTTTTTGCACCTCTTTCCCCTGATATCAAAATGATTTTCTCTGCTTCAGCACCGGCCGTACATTGAATACTTCCTCGAAAAAGTCCACCTTCTCCTCGAAAGCGCCTTTTTCCAGGGAAAGATCCGCCTGGCTGGCCACAGAAATCTTCAGTTCATGTTCTTTTAATGTCACCGTCACATTGCTGCATTTCTGCTGATGCGTACGGTCCAGCGAATTCGCGATGCGCAGGATCGCCGTCAGCTTCGCGACGATCATATATTCCTTTTCATCCAGATCGGTCTTCGTCTTGAGCTCATCATAATAAATGAACCGGCTCGTATTATATTTGACTGTGTAAGCCACGATTGCCCGTTCCTCATGGGAGAGACCGATGATCTCCGTCGCGAGGATAATATTGTAGGCGCATTCCGAAACGTCCGTCAAACTGATGAACTTGCCGCAGCTGTGCAGGATCACCGCAATCTGCAGAAGCAGCCGTTCCCGCGCTCCCAGTCCATGCACTTTTTTCATGCGGTCGAAAATCTCCACCGCGATATCGCCGACATTCCGGTTGTGCGCCTGACTGGCCTTATAACGCTTGGAAATGCTGCGCGCGGCAGCCAGAATATCCTCGTCAAAGCTGTGCCGTCTGGTAAGCAGCCCCATACGGACGCCGTAATCATAGGCGACGCCGTCGTTTAAGGAGAAGCCCGGCATCCACACGACATCCACGTCAAAGCTCTCGATCAGGCTGCGGCAGATCACCGCGGACGGGATGATCGCGTCCGTCAGATCTGACGGAAGATTATACGTCTTGGCCACCTCATCCGGCGTGTGCGAGATCATCTCCTTATAAATAATCTCGTATTGTTCTTTCGTAAGGGATGGAATCCGTTTCCCGTCGGCATCCTTTTTCAGCAGATCAGAACTCTTCGGCGCGCCGGATTTTGCCGCGGACCCCGCCTGCTTCTCTTTTGAACTCACATCTGTAACGGAGATCATATCCTTTCCGGCCGGCTCTGCCTTAACAGCTCCGCTTTCTTTCTTCGATGCTTCTGTTTTCGCAGGGTCTGCTTTCACGGCACCGGACTCTTTTTTCGCAGCGTCCGCTTTCACGGTAGCGGACTCTTTTTTCGCGGTCTCCGCCTTCAGAGCCGCCTCCTCTCTGCTGCGAATCAGCTCCCGGATCTCCTCCCTTTCCTTCATGGAAAGCATTTCTCTTAAGCCGCCGCCCAGGACGATCAGATTGCGGATCTTACGGTCTTTCTGATAAATCTTGGTAAATCCGGTGAGTTCATAATCCATCAGCTCCCGGAGCAGTTTTTCAAAATGCTCCCCGTTCTTCGCAAGAGGCAGCAGATTCTCACGGGTCGTGATATTTCCCACACGGATGTTCTGCGTCGTGATCAGCTTATCCTTGTCAAACAGGGAAATCTGCGTACTGCTGCCGCTGATATCTACGATCGCAGTCGCATTCGCGATGATATTCTCAAAATCCGCCGACACCGAAGCGATCGCCTGATAATCGACAAACCGCTGCTCGGAGTTCGTGAACACATCAATCTCCAGCCCGGTCTGCTTCTCAATATAATCACAAAGGAACGCCTTATTGCGGGATTCACGGAACGCGCTCGTCGCGAACACGCGGTAAGAAGCCACCTGATAGCCGGACATCGTGCGTTTGAAATCGTTCAGCACCACACATAGTTCATCCACATGCTCCCGGCTGATGCGTCCCTGTTCGTACACATCCAGTCCAAGGTTGATACGGGTCGAGATACACTCGATTTCCCTCATCATTCGCTTCTGTGTAAATTCGAAAATCTTCATTTCGGTCACGGCCGAGCCGATGCTGACTGCCGCGAATGTTTTTACAGCCATATATACCCTCCTGCATATTTCCGGGCATTTCTGCCATACAGGCCCGAAACGGATCAATCTGTCCAGCCCTGTATTCCTGTTTTACTGCATGGCAGAAATATAGTCAACGAACTGAACGGCAGTCCGTCCTGATAATCCGCCGTGACTTAATTCCCATTTGTTCGCCTCGGCCAGCAGCTGCTCTTCGGGCATCGTGATGCCGTAGCGCTCCGCCAGCGTGCGCACAATATTCTGGAACTGCTTTTTGTCCGGTGAGCCAAAATAAATGGTAACGCCAAATCTGGAGGAAAGAGAAAGCTTCTCCTGCACCGTATCCGAAACATGCAGATCTCCGCCGTGTGTCGCGTGAAGCTCGCCCGGCTTCCCGATATTTCCCTCCATATTGTCGCCAAACTGTTCCCGGATCAGATGGCGGCGGTTCGAGGTTGCGTAGATCAGGACATTGTCCGGCTTCCGCTCCAGGCCGCCTTCAATCACAGCCTTCAGATATTTGTATTCAATCTCAAACTCCTCAAAAGAGAGATCATCCATATAGATAATAAACTTATAATTGCGGTTCTTGATCTGCGCGATCACTGCATTCAGATCCTGAAACTGATGCTTGTAGATCTCGATCATGCGCAGTCCCTGATCATAGTACTGATTCAGAATTCCCTTGATGCTGGAGGATTTTCCGGTCCCGGCATCGCCGAAAAGCAGGCAGTTGTTCGCCTTTTTCCCCTTCAGAAACGCCTCCGTATTGTCAATCAGCTTTTTCTTCTGGATCTCATACCCCACCAGATCATCCAGCTTCACATGCGCGATGTTCGTAATCGGCAGGATCTGCACTCCATGGAAGTCTCCATGCTCGATACGGAATGCCTTGTGGAGACCGAATTTGCCGACACCGAAATCCCGGTAAAACTGCACCATATAGTTTGTAAACCGTTCCAACGCAGCATCTGATACCATCTCTGCATCAGCCATGACCAGAGGCTTCGAGGCACCGTCATTGTGAAAATCTTCTGCGCTATCAGGCTCTCCCCGAGTCGCCGAAACCTCCGGAATACACGTCGCTTCTGAAATTCCGGAAGCCTCCGCCAGCTGCGCTGCCAGTTCGCAGATGCGGTCGCGGATGTGCCGGTTGAATACTTTACCTTCCGCAGTACCTCTGTGATAGTGCAGAATCTCCTCAAACAAGCCTGCATTCGGCCGCGCCGCCCCAACGCAAAGCGTTTTTTCACGGGCGGCGCAAGCTGCCGCCGAACGAAAGTGAGGGGGCGTTTCCATCATCTCTTCCAGCCCGGTAAAATCAAGGGCGAAAAGCCGCATAAAAATCGCGAAATCATGTTTCGCAAGCGTCAGCAGACTGCCATCCGTCATTCCCCGGATCTCGCATGAGGTGCTGAACACATTTTCATTATTTACCAGCAAAAGGGTCAGATAATTATGCCAAAGGTTCCCTTCAAAACCATAAGTGCCAGCCAGATCGATCAGCGCATGCATACACGAAAAAAAGTCTTTCCGAAGCTCATCCCGGATATTTCGCACATTTTCATCTGCATCATCCGAAGATGAAGAGTCAATTCCGCCCTTCAGCCGCTCCAGTATCCGGCACATATCCTCTATAATCTGCCCGTTTTCGAAATTCCGATACAATATCAGTTCATCTAAGTCTGTCATTTTTATCACCCTGATTAATAATTTCCAAGAATCTTCATATTGATCGCTTCTTCGCGGATACCGCGAAGCGCGTTTTTGACCGCGCCGTCCGTAAGATTGCCGTCAAAATCAATGAAGAAACGGTACTCCCAGTTCCTGCCGGGAATCGGGCGGGATTCGATCTTATTCATATTCAGATTGTTGTAAATAAAATGCGAAAGAATGTTATAGAGGGAGCCGCTGGAATGCGGTACCTCGAAGCAGATACTGATCTTCTTCGCGTCGCGCCGGAATACACGCTGGTTCGTCACCACGATAAAACGGGTCGAGTTCGCTTCATTATAATAAATCTTCTCTTCGAGAACCTCCAGTCCAAAGTAATCCGCCGCAAAAACGCTGCCCACAGCGGCCTGTGTCGGATCTCCGTCATCTGCCACCTTTTTTGCCGCCCGCGCAGTATTGTCATATGGGATCAGCTGCCATTCCGGATGACGATACAGATATTCCTCGCACTGGGAAAGTGCCTGTTCATGGGAATACACTCTCCTGATGTTTTCAAGTCTGGTACCCGGCAGGCCAAGCAGCGCGTGCTCAACCTTTACGATCTGCTCCCCGACGATATAATTTTCAAAATTGACAAGCAGGTCGTAGTTATCCGCCACTATCCCGGCCGATGAATTTTCTATCGGCAGTACCGCGTAATCCGCGGAGCCCTCCGCGATTGCCTCCATCGCGTCGCGGAATGTCCGCACATGAAAACAGTTAACATCCTTTCCGAAGAACTGCTGCATCGCCGCATGGCTGTACGCTCCCTCCACGCCCTGATAAACGACGCGGATATTTTCACGGTCTATGTCGTCCACCTCAATAAAAGGCAGACGTCCGGACACACCGTTTTCCTCCAGAAGCTGATACTGCAGCTTGCGGCTCATGGACATGATCTGCGAAAAAAGTTCCCGCACACCGTGGCGGTTAAAATCATTGTGCGCCATCTCTCCCAGGGTCTCAAGCTTGCTGTGTTCGCGCTCCTTATCAAAGACTTTTCTGCCGTTCGCGATCTTGTAACGGGCTACGTCCTCGCTGATCTCCATTCTTCGTTCAAAGAGCTCGGTGATCTGCCGGTCCACATCATCTATTTCCAGTCTCAGTTCTGATAAATCCTTCATGCTGTTTTCCTCTCCAGTATACCAACAGTTTTGTTACATCTTACCGCGCTTTTTGCTGTTTGTCCATCAAAAAAAGGTCTTATCCGAGCACACTGAAATCCGGATTGTAAATCACCGACTCCCTGAACTGTTTTTTTTCTACAAACATCAGCATATAAATCGGGTAATATATAATTTTCCCATTTGTACTGACGTTACCATTATGAAATACATAAGCCTCATTTATCGTATTGGCCTTATTCGCAGTCAGGTGATCCAGAGCGGCATGCCGCGTATAATTCTTTCCGGATTTAATCTCAATCGGTATCACCTCTCCGTCCTGTTCCACCAGGAAATCGACTTCCCCCTGTTTCTTATTATTAAAATAATAAAGGTCAAATCCATGCGCTTTCAGTTCCTGTGCGGCAACATTTTCATAAACCGAGCCAAAATTAATATCCTGTTCCTGATTTAATATTCGGATCTGAATATCGTCCGCATACATGGATGCCAGAAGACCCACATCTGCCAGAAACAGTTTGAACAGGTTGGTGGCCTTGGAAAGTAATAATGGAGTTTTGGGTTCATCCGCACAGTATACCGGAAGAGCCACTCCCGCATCTTTCAACCATAAGAAACTGTTGCTGTATCTGGAGAATTTGAAATTCTCATTCAGATTTTTTAAAATAAACCGCTTATTTTTCGCATTCAGCTCACTTGGAATCAGATCAAAAATCTCTTCCAGATACAGCTTATCTTCCGGATCATACTTCGCTATATCTTTCTTATAAAGAGCAATGATCGACTTCTGTGTGCGCAAAACTTCCTGTAGATTGTGGGTTTCCAGGTATCTGGCGACTACAGCCGGCATACCGCCTGTTATCAGATACAGCCGAAACAGTTCCATCATTTTTTCATGAATCACCGGATCGACCGGCTTTTTCCCGGAAAATGCAGCACGAAGCGCGTCCATCACACGATCCGATACCCCATTTGCCGCCGCAAATTCTTCAAGATCAAGGGGATACATCTGCAGAATATCCATATATCCAACCGGAACGGAACGGATATCCTTCAGGTCTACGCCAAGCAGAGAGCCGCTTAAAACATAGCGGTAACTGCCTTCTTCCACGAGAAACTTAATCGCTGTGACAATCTCTTTGCATTCCTGCACCTCATCAAGAAAAATCAGAGTTTCATGAGGAATCAGCGGGGCATCCGCGACCGCCGAAATCCGCAGAAGCAGGGATGTACTGTCAGAAGCATTTTCAAACAGAGACACAGCCTGTCGGTTTTCAATAAAATTGATTGTGACAAACGACTGAAACATCTGTTTACCGAGATTTTCTATAATATAGGTCTTCCCTACCTGTCTTGCACCCGTAATTAAAAGTGCCTTATTCTCATTAGATGAAAAAAAGCGAGAAAGTTCTTTCTCTATCTTTCTGGCAATCATAAACGGTATTCCTCCTTTCCCTGTGAGTATAGCTCTCTTTGTCCGTTTTTTCAATGTTTTTTCAGCTGCTAATGTCCGTTTTTTCTGAAAAATGCGTCCGGATTTTGTCCGCTTTTCCAGACTCGATTATCATTCTTTTGTCCGCTTTTTCTTCATCAAAAATTTTTATTAATTTTTCTTGCAATCCGGGCAGTTATCGTTTATTATAGTGAACGACAAAATTCTTTTGTCATTCACTATAAATGATGCGCATGGACACATATGGAATGGCTGCTTCGCATCCTTGCGGTCTCCGCTTCCGCGTCGGTCGTTGCTAAACGTGTGCCACTGGCACACAGCAACGGCGCAAAGTAAAACGACTTACGTCGTTTACTATATATATCGAAATGGAGATATAGCTCAGCTGGGAGAGCATCTGCTTGACGTGTAGAGGGTCACAGGTTCGAGTCCTGCTATCTCCAGAATGAAAAAGCCGGACATGATTGCCCGGCTTTTTCAAATATTTATATGCGCTCACTTTTGATGACCTTCGAAACGAGAACTTTGTCGCGCTGGATTTTAATTCCATGAATTTAAGCGGCGTTCTTCCACCCGGAGACATTGTGCGAAGCATGTTCCGCGCCCATAACGCCGTCCCGAATATCGTCTTTACCGCAAACCGCGGCACGGAAATGCTGGACTACATCCGTCAGGAGATCGGCATTTCCATCCTCTACGAAAAGACCCTGTATTCCTCCAACCGCCGGAATATCGCGATCGTCCCGATCCGACCGGCCGAAAAAATACAAGTCTGTCTCTGCTACCTGAAAAACCGCAGGTTCTCCGCCGGAGCGCAGACCTTCCTCTCTTTCGTAGAGAATGCCGTAGCGAAAGGCACGATTGAGGAGCTCATGTGCGGCGGCGGAGATCGAATCGCATAATTGCTCTGGAAAAACACACTTGATTTCATGTATTCCCTGTGTTAATGTTTATTTGAAACAATGGTAACTATTCAGGACAGTACCTCGCACTTGCTGCGAGGTACGTATGAACATGATGCAAAGCACAAATCCATTCGCTGAAAGCGAATTTTGCATGGATTTGTGCTTGTAACTGTGAAGATACTGAACAGTTACAAACAATGTTACTATTCTGAAAGGGGGCTTTCCTATGATGTACCCATATATGACACTTAACGATGATACTGAAATCACTCACTCTGAAATGAAACCCGATGGCCGGGTAAAAGTATATATTGAAACACCGGATTTGAAAGACGGATTTCATAATGCTGTATGCTGGCTGCCAGAGTATCAATGGGAGAATATTAATGGATACTCTGAATCAGAAATGCATTATTTTAAAAGACTGATTAAAGAAAATGTACATCTGATTATAGAATTTTCCAGAGAGGGAGGTATTCTGAATGCCGCAGCTATTTAGAATTGGTTCTTATATTATTTATTTCTGGTCTAATGAAAATGATCCTCTCGAACCCATTCATGTCCATATTGCGGAAGGCCGTGCCTCTGCAAACGCAACAAAGGTCTGGATTACCAGTACCGGTAAGACTTTACTCTGTAACAATAATTCTAAAATTCCTCAGCAAACTTTACGAGCTATGATAAAAGTTATTGAAGCTAACAGCTCAGATATCATTGATAAATGGTACGAACAGTTTGGAGAAATCCGATATTATGTATAAAATCAGCCAGTGGCGCATACAAAGCCTCTGGCTGATCTATTAAGGGCAAAGCAGAATAATCAAAACAGCTCCGGCACCCATTTTTTCGGATCCACATCCATGAACTTCGCGCGCTCGAAACGAGCCTTCTGGTCGTACGGCACCGTGCAGTCAAAGATGGCCTTGCATGCCACACCGGTCGCCCGGATATCCGGACTGTAGGCCGGATTGTTCGACGGATCGAGCGGATGGCACTGTACGCCCGGAATCATGACGATATCCTTGTCCGCCTGGAAGCGCGTGGTCATCGCCCACATCACATCCTTGATGTCGAATGGGTCGACGTCCTCGTCCACAAGGAAGACATGCTTGAGCTCCGCGAACGCGGAGAACGCGAGCAGCGCTGCCTGACGCTGACGTCCCTCATCAGACGGCATGGATTTCTTAAACTGCATGATGGCGATGTATTTTCCGCCGCCGGAAGATGCGCAGTATACATTCAGCAGCTTGCCCGGCATGGCCTTTTCCACCATTGTCAGGATGCTCGCCTCGGTCGGGATGCCCGCCATGGATACATGCTCCTCGGACGGTCCAATGCAGGTCTGCATGATCGGGTTTTTCCGCGTCGTCACGGCCTTTACTTTGATCACAGGAAGCGCCGCGTTGGCCGGTCCGCAGTAGCCCGGAAACTCCGGCATGGCCTTGCCCGTACCGGAATTGATATCCTCCTGGATGCGTCTGCCCGGAAGCACCTCGCCCTCAATGACGTATTCCGCATTAGCGATAGCGCGTTCATTGATCGTCAGACATTTTACCAACTCCACCGGCTGCTTGCGGATCGCGCCCGCCGCCTGCAGCTCATCGTAGCCGAGCGGCGTTGTCGGCGGCTCGAAGCAGGAAGCGATCTCGATCGCCGGATCGACGCCGATAGAAATTGAGATCGGCAGCGGCTCTCCCTTCGCCTCAGCCAGTTCAAAGAAATGACCGATGTGACGCGCGCCCGGCTGGAAGAAGATGGAAATCTCGTCCTTGCTCTGCAGGCACATCCGATGAATCGTCACGTCCGATGTCCCGGTCTCGGGGCTGGTCGCATAGCACATGCCAAGCGTGATGTACGGACCGGCGTCCTCCTCCGTATTGGTCGGAGCCGGTACCAGCTTTCTCACATCGAAATCCGGATCCGTCGCCAGATGTACCACTTCCTGGCATTTTGCCTTTTCCTGCGGAATCTCCACCGGCGGAATCGGATTCGTCACACTGTCTTTTAACAAAAAGCCAAGCCGCTTCGGGTCGCAGTCCAGCAGCGCCCCCACTCTCTTGCGGCTGGCAAGCAGGCCGATCAGCACTTTTGCGTCCGGATGGCCTTTCACGTTGTTAAAAATCATCGCAGGACCTTCCTGCGTCGGACGCTGCACGGTGCCGCCCGCACCCACATGGCGGTAAACACCGGAAAGCTCCGCCATCGGCTCCACTTCCACTTCTGTCTCCACCAGCTGTCCCGGCATGGACTTTAAAAGCTCCAGTGCCGAGCGCAGATCTGTTACTTTTTCTGCCATCGTCTCTTCCTCCTTATCGTTCTCTGCTTCCTGCAGTTTTATTACAGTGAAGAAAGGAAACGCCCTTAAAACGCTTCCTTTCTTCTTTTATCATTCTTAGGATCTATCGCGAAATAATATGCCCATCCTGCACCATATTATTTTGTGACAGCTCCTTACTTACAAATACTCTCGATCCAGTCGCACACCTCGCCCGGATAATCCGCCTCGCAGTGCGGCTTGTCCCAGACAAGCGCGTAGTCCACCGGTTTCCCGGAATTTGCCAGCTTCAGAGCAAGCGTCATGCCGATCATAAAGGAGGTATCCGCATCGCAGGCACCGACACGCACGCGGAAATATTTCGCCTGATCAGACTCCTCTTCAGTCCCGATGAAGTTCAGCGGATTGTTCAGGTACAACTGGCGTGTAAGAGCCGAATTTCCTGTCGCCAGAACGTACGCCGGATAATATTTCGCATACTCTGCCGGGAACTGTTCCTTCAGGGAAGCGATCGCGTCCACAACCGCCGCCGAGAAATGTACGGCCTCCTGCTCCGGCGTTCCATATACCTCATTCTCCCCGCTTTTCCCGCTTAAAATATCAAATGACGTGCAGGGTTTCATCCTGCGGCGATGGTTCAGCACGTAGGTGTCCAGATCGGAAATAAAGGCCTGCTCTCCGTCCCATGAAAGCCAGCTGCTCTTATCCTTCCCCTGAACAGTCATCTTCGGAGGCTCAAACGGAGGCGGCGTCGGCACACCCTTCGGCGGACGGGAAAGCATATTCCCAAGTGTAGGAGGCTCAGACGGTAGTTTGCCATCCGGTCCGCCCACAGGCGGCTTATTGAGTGCTACGCCCGGGCCTGCATGTCCCTGCATCAGAGCGACATCATCCGGTTCATCGTCTTTTTCATCCGGGCCGCCCTGAGGCGCCATGGTTTCGTATGTGTAATTTCCTTTGATATAGTCCTCGGCCGAATACGTCTCCTCAAGTTCTCCTGCGTTCAGCTTCGTCAGGAATTTCGTCGCGGCTCCATCAATCTTCGCCATCAGATAGTCGTAAGCACTGCCGCTCCTGCCGTCAGCATCCAGCACCAACGGCTCATCCGTATCCGGATCTTTCAGTCCAAGGCCGTTAAAATACTGAATATAAGCACTGTGCAGCTTCGCAGACAACGCCTCCTCAAACGGCGTCATCACACCGCCCGGGCCTGCCGGAGACGGCTCGTTCTCCTTATCCGCCGAAAACATCCACTCATAGGCCAGATCCGCATGCTCCAGATCGATGATCGGGCAATAGATCTGCGCGGCATAGACGTCGTCGCGCTCCTCCATGAATGCGCCGGACTCCTCAAGATACGAATCATAGTTTTTGTTGTTGCCGGTCACGGACAGCAGTGAGGACATCGCACCGCCCGCGCTCCAGCCAACGGAAATGATCTTTTCCATATCACCCGGAAGCACATCCGCGTTGTGACGCAGGAAACGGATCACTGTCTTCAGATCTACCAGATTGGACGGGATTTTCCCGCAGCGCTTGCCGTTCGCGTCTTTTGACTCCCGCCCGCGGTTCCCGCAGGTCACATAGACAAAACCGCGCTCCAGATACTGCGGCCCGAAGCAGCGCGGGCCGCCGAGCCACATATGCGGCATCTCCATATAGCCTGCAGAGTTGTTGTTCATGATCACCGGCGCCGTCGCGGCTGTGAAGCCGTTCATACTGCCCTCCGGGTTGATCTCGCCGCCTTCTTTCATATAGGGAGCCGGCACAAAAATGCTGAGCCGCTGGAATTTCGGAGTCGTCGCTTTGAGCGTATAAAGCACGTCCTCCAGACACCAGCACTGATACTTGTCGTCGAAAAACCACTGGTCTTTGACTTCCGCAAGTTCCATTGTTTTATTGATTATTGGAATTGGTTCAAACATATCACGGAACCTCCGCTTTTTCTTTATTTTATATTGTTTTTTCTCAGAATTCCACCATTTTGTTTCATTTTCTCATTCCAATTCTGCCATTCATTATTCCACATTCGAATGAGAACGCACAGCCTGCCGTTATGCAGTTTTCTTTTCCTCATCCTTGTGTACGCGTACAACCGCCTTCGGTCTGCTCTTTAAAGCATCAAAGGTAATTGCCAGCAGCAGGATGATTCCCTTGACCGTATACTGTGTATAGCTTCCCCAGCCTGCAAGCTGCATACCGTTGGAGATCATCTGCATCACGAAAATACCTGCCACCATGCCGATCACATTTCCTTTGCCGCCCATCATACTGATGCCGCCGATGATTGCCGCGGTCAGACAGGTGATCTCTGTGCCCGGGCCGGTCGTTGCAGAAGTCATGTTCTGCTGTGCAAGCATATCCAGCGTCGCGATTGCAAACACCGCGCCGGTAATGGAAAAGCAGAGAGTCTGAATCAGATCCGCACGTATGCCGGAAAGTCTCGCACATTCCTTGTTGCCGCCGACCGCGAGAATATCACGGCCAAAATGTGTCTTGTTCAGGACAATCCATGTAGCAACCACGACCAGGATGGTCAGATAAACGTCCAGCGGCAGCCCGAAAAGCTTGGTCTTATAGAGGGCCCGGAACGCATCCGGCATACCGGAATAAGATTTTGAGGAAGTGATGGTATAAGCAATTCCCTTAAACACCTCGCTGGTCGCGATCGTAACGATCAATGGAAAGAGATGAAGTTTAGAAGCAATCACCCCGTTCAGTGTTCCCATCAGAAAGCCCAGCACGATGCCGATCGGCCAGACGATCCACCACGGCAGACTGGTCTCCACCATGATAATACCGGACACGCAGCCGACCACCGCCATCTGGTAGCCAACGGAAAGATCGATGCCGCCGCCGATCATGACGAAGCAAATGCCCATACCGGCGATCACAATGTAGGTGCTCTGTGTTATCAGATTATAAATATTTCTTGTTGATAAAAATCTTGGATTGAAAATAGAGAAAAATATGATCAGCACGACCAGAATAATGTATACCGTTCCTTCCCGGTACAGATAGGAGCCGGCTGATTTTAATTTTGCCCCGAATGAATTATCCTGCATATTACCCTCCTGTATCACAATCAGCTGTTATGAAACGCTCTGCCGCAGCACAGCAAAATTTCTTACCTTAAACAGCATATTTATAAACAGCATATCTTTTCCATCATGCCGTATGGCTCACTCCGTAATGCCGGAAGCGAGCTGCAGCACCCGTTCCTGTGAGAATTCTTCTTTCGAAAGTTCTCCGGCGATCCGGCCCTCACAAAGCACGATAATACGGTCAGACATTCCGAGGATTTCCTCCATATCAGAAGAAATCATGATCAGGCCTTTCCCCGCCTCGGCCAGCCGGTTCATCAGCTGATAAATCTCCTGTTTCGCGCCTACATCAATGCCCTTTGTCGGCTCATCAAAGATCAGCACCTCCGGATCGGCCGCGAGCGATTTTGCCAGCACGACCTTCTGCTGATTGCCGCCGGAAAGGTTTACTACCATTTCTTTTATATGAGGCACCTTAATGCTCAATTCACTGCGGTACTCTTCCGCCAGCTCTTTGTTTTTCTTTTTATTGATGAATCCGCATTTCGTTACCTTTTTCAGACCGGAAAGAGAAACATTGAAAAGCACTGTGTTGTGCAGGATGACGCCCTGCTCCTTCCGATCCTCCGGAATCAGCGCAATCCCGCGGTCAATCGCCTCCGCAGGCGATTTCACGGATACTTTCTTCCCTTCCATACAGAGTTCGCCGCTCTCCATCCGTTTCGCGCCGCAGACCAGTTCCATGGTCTCCGTCCGTCCGGAACCGACCAGACCTGCAAATCCAAGAATTTCACCGCGGTGCAGGGAAAAGCTGATATCCTCCACACTGTTTCCGGTGAGCTTTTTTGCCTCCAGAAGAACATCACCGGGCTTGTTCGCTCTGCTCGGAAAACTCTCGTTCAGCTCTCTTCCGACCATCAGGCTTACCAGCTCCCTGCGGTTGGTATCCGCCGTCCTCAGTGTTTTGACAAAACAGCCGTCACGCAGGACAGAAATCCGCTCTGTGATCTGGAACACTTCCTCCATTCGGTGCGAGATATAGATTACCGTCACGCCCTTCTTTTTCAGCTTTTCAATAATGCTGAAAAGAATATCCACCTCATGTGTGGCAAGAGGAGCGGTCGGCTCATCCATAATCATGATCTTTGCGTCGTTGGAAATGGCTTTCGCTATTTCCACCATCTGCTGGCTGGCCGGTGAGAGCTGGGACACCTTCTGAGAAGGATCCAGTTCAAACCCGTATTCGTCAAACAGCTTCTGCGCCATCCCGGCAAGTCTTTTTTTACTGTATATTTTCCCGGTGCGGCTTCCCATATAAATGTTTTCCGCTACGGTCATCGGCGTCACAAGGCTCACATCCTGATAGATGACTGCCACGCCCATCTGCGTGGAAAGAGCCGGAGTCATCTGTTCAAAGGATTTTCCGTCAAAGCTGATCCTTCCGCCTCCATCCGGAGCGATCGCACCCGCGATGATCTTGATCAGCGTCGATTTCCCGGCTCCGTTTTCACCCAGCAGCGCATGAATCTCGCCGTCCTCAAATTCCAGTGAGACATCATTCAGGGCTCTGACACCCGGATACGTTTTACTGATATGTTCAAGCTTTAGCATAGGGTTCCCCCTTTTTTCCTTCTGCGCTCCTGCGCATCATCATTATTTCAACGGGGAAAGGTCTTCCCGGCCTTTCCCCAAAACTACCGCGTTACGTTCGGCCACGCTGTAAAAGATTTTGTCGGCAGTCTTTCAGTCATGACCTGTCATGAAATTATCAATTATCCCCGGCTGCCATCACTCCTGCGGAGTAAAGGTGCCTGCCTCTTCGTCAATTGTGATGACACAGTCGCCGCTCTCGCTGTCGATAAAGGACCAGAGCCCCGGTGTCGTATAGCTGGAGGTAGTATCTACATTTGCCAGACCGGTCACGGTCACAGTCTCGCCATCCTGTGTATAAGTACCGGCGTAAACATCCGTCACCATTTCGCTTCCCGGCAGATAATACTGGCAGGTGCCGTCCTCATAGAGGTCAAACTCCAGCGTCTCTGTACCAAACGCGCCTTCATAATCGCAAAGGTAAACAGTCGCTCCTTCCGGCGCTTCCGCTGCTGCGTCTGCCGCCTCCGTTTCGTCTTCGCTCTCCAGAGTGTTCTCATTGTAACCGTTAGCGGAATCCCAGTAAACGGTCAGGCCTTCCTGAGCAAGAACCTCATCATAGGTGTATGCTACGATCTGAGACTCAGAATCGAAGAATACCAGCTCCGCCACGCCATCATTCAACTCCGCCTCAATCGGGTAATACAGTCCGATGCTGTTCGGATTGCTCTTGCCGTAATCTACGCCTTCCTCACCAAACATTACCGAATAAGCCAGATTCGCCAGAGTAGTCGCCGCATCGCCGCCGCCGAACTGGCACGCGCCGCGGAATACGCTTGCGGTACCTGCTTCATCCGAAACAGAACCGATCAGATACTCATACTCGTCTCCCATGACGCCCGCGGAGAAGAACGCGAATTCTGCCTGCTCTTCCTCAGAATAGGTGTCCATGATATACTGGCTGCCTGCGGTCGATACCAGAGAATTGTATCCAATGATCACACGCACATCCGGGTTATCCGTAAGTACGCCCGCTACTACGGAACGGTTGTCTCCCGAAATATCCATCTCGGTCGTGCTGCCGTCCAGACTCTCCACACGCTCCGCGATCATCTCGCAGTATACCGGGTTCTCTACCTTGTCCGCTTCGTCTACCACATCGCCGACCAGATTGACATACTCGCCGGCCTCATTCTTCAGGTACGGTTCAATGATCTGCGCCTCGCCTGCGCAGCGGCTCTTCGCGTCATCGCTGATCGTAGAGCTTAAGAACGCTACATCCCAGTCGCCGTCCGGATCCATATTTTCTTCTACCCAGGTCTTGGTGATGGATGCCACATACATACCGATCATGTACTCGTCATCTGCAGATACTGCGTCATAGCAGTCCTCGGAAATCGAACCGGTGCCGCCGCTGATGACGATCTTTGCACCATATTCGCGGGCTTCCAGAAGCACATCCTCCAACGTCTCAATCTCACATGGAAGCACAACGATCATCTCTGCTTCCATCAGAGAGAAATTCTGGATCTGCTGGGTCTGCGTGGAAACGCTGTCGTCCGCAGAAACGACCTGTACATCATAGCCCAGCGGCTCAAACATCTCCGTCAGAGCCTCTGCCTCCAGCTCACTGATGCTGCTTGACATATTCTGCATGCAGACACCGATCAGCCCGCTTCCCTCCGCGCTCGCCACGGTGCCCATACCCAGCGCCGCCGTCATGGTCAGCATAGCCATTCCTAAAACATACCTTCTCTTCATAGTGTAAAATCCTCCTTTTACTGATTTTGTTGTATACCTTCATACGTACCCCGAAGCAAATACGAGGTACTGTTCTGAATAGTTACCATATTTATAGATACTTATGAATAAACTCCCACACAATGTCCAGATTCTCATCCGTCCCATACAGCTTGTCCTCGTGATCCGTGGTCGGAAGCGTTGTGAATTCCACACGGTCCTCTCCCACTTTTTCTTTTACCGCTTCCACAAGCTTCACCGACTGCTGGTACGGCACCAGACGGTCCATACATCCATGCTGTACAAGCAGCGGCGCCATGGCCGGATTGATATAGGTGATCGGGTTCGCCTTTGCCAGATAGTCCGTATCCAGCTCCTTTAGTGCACCGCCCATATAGCTGCTCTCTGCGGAATTGGCCTGATCGTGGTCGGCAAAGCTGACGCCGTTCTCCCTCGCCATATCATCCATCACCGCAAAATCAATCGGGCCGAACTGATCCACTGCCACGCAGACCTCACAGCTTCCGTCAAATGCTTTTCCTTCTTCACCCGGAAACTCCCCGTTCGGAAGATTCATCGCCAGCATTGCGCTTAAGTTTCCTCCCGCCGAGCCGCCAATCACCGCAATGCGTTTCGGATCAAGCTCATACTCCGCAGCATTCCTGCGCAGGAACCGCACTGCCTCCCGGCAGTCCAGCACCGCGGCCGGAAAAATAGCCTCGCCGCTTAAGCGATATTCGATTGAGCCCACCGCGATCCCTCTTTTCAAAAACTTCAGATAGGTATCCATGTGGTCATCACGTTTGTCTCCCAGCCCGAATCCGCCGCCGTGGATGTGGAGAAGCACCGCATACGGTCCTTCCCCTTCCTCAGGGTAATACAAATCCAGCCGCTGATTCGGAGATTCCTTCGCATAGACTACGTCCAACGTTTTCTTTGTCACCCAACTGATATCAGCCATTTTGACCTGAAAATCAGCAGGCGGACCGTCAAACTGAAGCGAGCCGTCCAGCGCGTCATAATCCAGTGTTTCCGGAACGTTTTCTTTCATTTTTTCGTCCATGATCTGTCTCTCCTGTTGATATTTTCCTATTCCCGTATTATCTGATGATAACTGCGGATTGCAATGTGCTTCGCATCCGCGCTCCGCTTCGGTCGGCGCCAGAGGAGCGTCACTGGCGCCCGGCGCCTCGCAATCCTGATATCATCACATCTGCGGCTTCTTCTCCGCAACTGTCTTGCGGATTTCCGGCAGATACTTCTCAACATCCATCTGCAGCACGCAGATCAGCAGGAATACGCTGATGATCGCGCCCAGCCAGCCATAGTCAAAACGGATCGCGGTCACAACGCTGCTCGACTGTGTCGCAGCCGTCGCATCATAGCCAACCCCAGCCAGGATCCATGCCGTTATCGCAGAGCCAAAACCGATGCCGATCTTGGAACCGATCGACTGGGAAGAAGAAATCAGGCCCTCAGAACGAATACCGTATTTCCACTCGCCATAATCTGCAGCGTCCGCTACGAACGCATAGATGCCGGCGAACATCGGTCCGATACCGATGGAACGAAGAACCGTACCTGCCAGCAGCAGCATCTTATTGGTTCCAGCCAGACCGATCAGCACAAAACCGATGATCATCAGCACACCGCCGCATGCCATGAATGCACGCTTGGAAAACTTATTGGAAAAGTACGGCATAAAGAACAGAATGATAATGCCAGGAAGCTGTCCGACGCTCATCAGGGTCGTCATATACATCGGGTCGCCAAGAACTACGTTGCAGTAATAAATCTGCGCCGCGATCGCGTTCGCGTTTACCAGCAGTGTAAATACACCGATCAGAAGGGCAAGCCAGAAATACTTGTTTTTCAGTACAGCCGGAAGCTGTTCCTTCATGGACGGGCCATTATCCTTCTGTTTCTTTCCATTGTCCTGCGCAGACATTCCGACATTCTCTTCGCAGAAGATGCCAGGAATCAGAATCAGGACACCTGCGATCACACCAAGAATGATACCTGTCACAGTCCAGCCAAAGTTCAGCTGCAGTGCTGTGATCATCGTACCGACTACAAGGCCAACCGCATTATTTATAATAGAAGAAACGGTAGACGTCGTGGTACGGTCTTTGAAGTCACGGGTCATACGGGCCAGCAGAGCCGCGTGCGCGATACCAAAAATCGTATAAACGATGCAGTTCAGGAATATGTAGGTCACATACGCATAAACCAGCTTCATCGCGGAGCTCCATCCCTGCGGTACACTTAAAATCAGAATGATGCCGATGCACATCAGCGGCGCCGCAATGATCAGCCACGGACGGGCTTTTCCGATCTTCGTGTTTGTCTTATCCACAATTCCGCCCATCGCGAAGTCGGTGACGCCGTCAAGCAGGCGGCACACGATAAACATGGTTCCGATTGCTGCCGAAGCAATCAGCGCAGTATCTGTATAGTAGCTGAGCAGGAAGCTCGCCAGCAGTGTGCTCATGACATTGCCGCCGCCCGCGCCGCAGCCGTAGCAGATCTTTTGCCACATGGGGATTTTCTTATTTTCGTTCATTTTCTTTCTCTCCTTTGCATCATGCTGTCCGATACACTTTCCACACAAAGCAAAACGAACGGCAGTAACTTTGGTTCCTTTTGCGGAGATCAGACCGGCCATGTCGCCCCCGCTGTGCTTTGATTTGTTTTATAAAACAATTTTTTCTGATAGGAAGATTATATTCTGTGCAAGATTGACAAGCAATTCGAATTATTGTAAAATCTATTCCAGAATAGAATTGTTGAATTTTTCCGCTTTTATAGTAGAAATACATTTTGTTTTGTGAGGTTTTTACATATGAATATTGAGTATTTCCGTGAATTTACTGTCCTTGCGGACTGTTCCAATTATCTGGAGGCTGCAGACCGTCTCTTTATCGGGCAGTCCACACTGTCCAAGCACATCATATCCATGGAAAAAGAGCTGGGTGTTCCGCTGTTTGAGCGCACCTCGCGAAAGGTTGCTCTCTCCAAATACGGCAAGCTGCTGCTCCCTTACGCGAATACGATCGTCCAGACCCAGTACAGCTACCATGCCGCCCTGCAGAATGAGCTGGAATCCGAACGCGGCCGGGTGACGGTGGGCACGATCGCCGCCACCGCGAAATACGGGATTACCGGCCTGATCGCGGACTTTAAAAGGAGATATCCAAACAGCAGTATCCAGATGTTCGAGGGAGATCCGAATGATCTGGCTTCTCAGCTTCGGGAACGCAAATGCGACGTCATTTTCGCACACATGCCGGAGCGGGAGCTGATGGCAGAAACGATTCAGCGCATCCATTATCTCGATGATTCTCTGGTCTGTATCCTTCCGAAATCGCATCCGCTTGCCGGTCAAAAGGAGCTTCGGCTGGAGCAGCTGCGCGATGAGACCTTTATCGCGCTCGCGGAGAATACGACCGTGCATCAGCTGATCCTGGACAGCTGTTACCGGGTTGGCTTTTCCCCGAAAATCGCGTTTACCTGCCATCGTGTGGACAGTGTACTGGATCTGGTCACAAAGGGTATGGGCATCGCGATTCTGGCGGAATATATGGCAAACCGGCCGGAGGACGGCAATTTTCCGGAGAACGCTCCGTTCGCAGTCGCGTCGATCCTTCCCCGCACGACTATCTCTGTCGATCTCTGCTATCGGAATAACGATGACCTTTCACCCATGGCGAAGCGTTTTGTCGATCTGGTACAGAAAACAGTGGATGCCGGTATCCCGGCGGAATTCAATCCGGTTTCAAATAATTAAGCATTTTGCACAAAACAATTCTGTTTTGGAATAGTTTCTTCGTCCATTTGAATTGCTCTTTTTTTAAAAATGAAATAAGCTTTCTCCATCAAACATCGAAAAGGAGGAAGCTACGATGAAAAAGAAACTGTTCACACTTACACTTGCCGCCATGCTCTCCATGTCGGTATGCGCTGTCCCTGCTTTTGCGGAAGAGGCAGTCGAAAGTGCCGATACAGGTGCGGATGCTCTGATCGGCACGACCTACACCTATCTGGAGGAAACTCCCTTTGGCTTTACGGTCACTTGGGAAATGATCCTCGATGATTCCGAAAACGCCACCATAAATGAGATCAACGATGTAGCCGGCAATACGGTCTACTCCGCTACATGGACCTATGAGGATGGAACTGTTGTCACCGTTCTGACCGGCTCTGATACCGGAAGTATGCCGCAGGCGGACTTCTTTGACAGTTCGAACGATTATCAGTGTATCTGGGAAGTATCCGTGGAAGACGCAGCCATGGCTCCGGTCTCCTCCGACACTTCAGAGGACGGCGCCGCAGCCGATGATTCTGCGGAGTCCGCTGATGCCGCAGAATCGTCCGACGCTGCAGATTCCGCGCCGGGCGCTGATTTCGCAGATGTTGCTTTTGCTGACGACTCCGACAGTCAGGTGCTCGACATCTATCTTCCGGAAGGCGAAGGTACATTCCCGGTGATCGTTGTGGTACACGGCGGCGGATTTATGTTCGGAGATCAGGGCATGGATATCATCAAGCCGATCATCTCCGCAGGACTTGATAACGGCTACGCCGTAGTCAGCGTTGACTACCGCAAATCTTCAGAAGCACAGTTTCCGGCGGCACTCGCCGATGTCAAGGCTGCCGTCCGCTTTGTCCGCGCGAATGCGGAAGAATATGGTTTTGATGCAGACTCGATCGTGATCTGGGGCGAAAGCGCGGGCGCGTATCTCTCCGTTATGACCGCTCTGACCGCCAATGTTGAGTCTCTGAACGGTGATGTAGACGAGAACCTCGATTATTCTTCTGAGGTCACAGCTTTGGTGGATTTCTATGGTCCGATCGAGTTCTATGTGATGGATGATGAGTATGCGGAAATGGGCATTGAGAGCAGCTTCGGCACCGACACCTCTTTCGAGAGCCAGTTCCTTGGGCAAAACCTCAGTGAGAATGAAGAATACACCTACACAACCTATTGGGAGACTTATGCGGACGAATTCACAAACACTGATCTGATCGCCTGGATTCAGGCCGGCGATTCCGACACCAGCGTACCCTGCACAGAATCTGTCAATCTGGCGGACCGCTTAAGCGGACTGCTCGGTGAAGATCAGGTATCCTTCGGACTCATCGAGGGTGCGGAGCATGAAGATGATCTGTTCTATACGGATGAGAATCTCGCAGCAGTGTTTGAGTTTCTTGCGGCCGTGATCGGGTAAGCAGAAAAACATGGTGCGATACGTATCACCATTAAAAAAGAATGTGCTCCGCGGAGCGTTTTATGATATAGAGAACGAAGTTTCCTATATCATTATCATAATAAGCAGGCCGGGAATTCCCCGGCCTGTCTCTGATCAATTATGTCCTTCAGCAATTCTTTCATACTCAAAGTGCTGTCAGATCAACTTGATAAAAATTCCCCTGCGGGACTTCATCCTGCTGGTAAAACAGGATCATGTACCATGGAAGATACCGGATTCCGTTCTCATTTTCCACATTTCCCCCGCAAAAAACGATTTTTTGACCAAACTTCCAGTTCTCAATCCGTGACACATGGTCAAGTGCCAAATGCTTTTTATAATCGCGGCCGGATTTTATCTCGATCAGGTCGATTTCTGTCCCATTCTGAACAACGAAATCCAGTTCGCCCATTTTCTTAGATTCGTAATAATTAAGAGAAAAGCCGCTGCCTTTGATGGACTGCGCAAACACGTTTTCCAGAATACTGCCCATATTGACCTCCAGATTTCCCTGCAGAAGATCAAACTGTATATTTTTCATGCAGGCGGCGCATAGAAGTCCGGTATCATTCAAAAATAATTTAAAGATGCTTCTCTTTTCATTTAGCCGCAGGGGTGCCACAGGCTCCGTAACATTATAAGATGGCAGAGCCACTCCAGCGTCAGCCAGCCACAAAAAAGCGTTCTCGTAACGGTTCTGTCGGCCATTTTCATCCACACGTCTTAAGAAAAATCTGCGGTTCTTATCATTCAGCTGTGAGGGAATGCTGTCAAAAATCGCCTGGAGCTTCATCCTGTCATTTCCGGAAGCGTATCTGGCGATATCGAGACGATACAGCTCAAGGATATCCCGCTGCGTCTGAACAACCTTTCCGATATCGTGAGTCGTCACATAGGTCTGAACCACCGCCGGCATCCCACCAACTACAATGTAGGTGTAAAAAAGCTTCTTCATCGTACTGTGTATGGCCTCTGATACAGGCTGATTCTGCTCATAGCACACCTTCAGCAACTCAAACGTAGAATCCTGTACGCCGTTTGCCGTTGCGTATTCCTTAAACGTCATGGGATACATGTAGCAGATTTCTTCATATCCGACCGGATAGGACCTTACCTCTTTATACCTGACCCCCAGCATAGAACCCGATTCAATATAGTCAAAACGCCCATCTTCCACCAAAAACTTTATCGCGCACCTCGCATTCGGGCACTCCTGAATCTCATCCAGAAATACCAGCGTTTTCCCAGGCTCCATCTTCTGCATTGTATATGCAGTCAGATTTTCTATAATGGTGTCTGCTTCCAGGCTTCCGTCAAAAATCAGCCCAGCCTGAGCATCCGTGACAAAATTAATCTCCACGAAGTGATCATAATACTCTCTTCCAAACTGCTCGATAATCGTGGTCTTTCCTATCTGACGGGCTCCGATAATGCAGAGAGCCTTCTTTTGCGGATCCTCTTTCCATGTTTTTAATTTTGCATAAATTTCTCTCTCTAACATATACTGCAATTCCTCCGCTTCCCCTGCAATATAGAGCGCTTCGCGCAGCTTTCATTGTAACATTTTTCTGTATTTTTTCAATAGTGCACGTCACCATTTTCGCAATTATTTAATGGATCATGTTACTTTTTTCCAGACACGGATCAATCGCATTGTACCAGTCAATAAAAGTAGATTTGGCATCTATTCCGGGATGGAATTATAAAAAACCTGTTTCCATCCGTAGCGGAATATGCTATACTGTCCGAGCCGAACAAGGAGGAAATGATCATGAGCTGTCGTCTGGCCATTTTTGATTTAGACGGAACAATACTGGATACACTGGACGATCTGACGATAAGTCTGAATTTTGCGCTGCGCCGGTCGTCCCTGCCGGAACGTTCCCGGGAGGATGTGCGCCGTTTTGTCGGAAACGGGATCCGGAAACTGATCGAGCGGAGCGTACCGCCGGATACTCTTCCGGCGCAGATCGACACGTTGTTTGAAGATTTCACCAGTCATTATCAGATTCACTGCGTCGATCAGACCAGACCTTATGACGGGATTCCTGAAGTGCTGGCCGCGCTTAAAAAAGCAGGCAAAAAGACGGCTGTGATTTCCAACAAGGCGGATTACG
Source organism: Lachnospiraceae bacterium (assembly GCA_021199655.1). GTDB lineage: Bacteria > Bacillota > Clostridia > Lachnospirales > Lachnospiraceae > Choladousia. The sequence continues at coordinate 35,315 of JAJQHQ010000069.1, forward strand.
CCGTGCAGGATTTATGCAGACATTATTTTGATGGGCTGTTCGACTATGTCGTGGGTGAAAAAACAGGCATTCGCAAAAAGCCAATGCCTGATTCTGTCTATACGGTCCTGGAAATTTTAAAAACAAATCCCCGTGACGCCATCTATATCGGTGATTCCGAAGTGGATATCCAGACCGCCAAAAATGCCGGTATCGACAGCGTTCTGGTCAGCTGGGGATTTCGCGATGCGAACTATCTTTACCAGTGCGGTGCGGCGCGTGTGATCGGGCGTCCGGAGGAGCTGCTGGAGATTCTCGCACTTACGAAATCGGCTCGAAATCCGCAGCACCATGCTTGCACAGCGGGCAGATAAAGTCATCCGGAAGCTCGTCTCCCTCGTAAATGTATCCGCATACCTTGCAGACAAAGCCTTTCTTGCCTTCCGTCTGCGGCTTTGGCTTTACGTTGCTCTGATAGTAATTGTAGGTCATGGTCTCCACATTGGAGATGACACGCGATTCGGTCACGGTGCAGATAAACATCCCGTGGCTTCCCAGATCAACATACTGCTCCACCTTCAGGGACATAAATGCATTGATGTATCTGGGCAGGAACGCCAGGCCGTTGTCCGAATAAAGAGGCGTCATGTCCTTGAATTTGTCCGCCGTTCTTCCGCTCTGGAATCCAAAATTCTGGAATACACTGAACGGCGCCTCTATGGACAGGCAGTTCACGTTCATGATGCCGGTCTGCTTGATCACATGATGCGAATAGTTTGCCTTGTTGATGCATACAGCAATGCGGTTCGGGTTCTCCGCCACCTGTGATACGGTATTCACGATCAGGCCGTTGTCCTTCGTCCCGTCATTGGAAGTAACCACATACAGGCCGTATCCGATCTTGAACAATGCCGTCAGGTCGTTCTTGTTCGCGGTCTCGCTGCTCTGCGCAATATAGTCCTGACAAAGCTCATCGGCCAGCGCCTGCAGCTCGTTCCGGCTGGTCTCATCCAGTGCGGATCTGATGTGAACAGTCGTGTCGGCCCAGGTAATATTTTTGCTCCTCTCCAGCATCTGCTTCATGATTTTTGCAGCATTCGGAGCCCAGGAGCCGTTTTCGATCAGAGCCACCTTGCGGTTCTGGAAGTTGCGCTCAGTCAGCCGGTGAATATAGTCGCGCATGAACGGATAAATGTCAGCGTTGTAGGTGGTAGTAGCCAGCACCAGCTTGTTGTAGTGGAACGCGTCGCTCACGGCCAGAGCCATATCGCGCCGGGCCAGATCGTGAACAATGACATTCGGGCAGCCTTTCGCACGGAACTGATCCGCGAGGCTGTTCACCGCCCGCTGCGTATGTCCATAGACGGAGGTGTAGGCAATGACGATGCCCTCCGATTCCGGCTGATAAGACGACCACAGATCATAGAGATGCAGATAATGGCCAAGGTTCTCCTTCAGCACCGGTCCATGCAGCGGACAGATCATCTGAATATCCAGCGTGGCCGCCTTTTTCAGAAGCTTCTGCACCTGAGCGCCGTACTTGCCCACAATGCTGATAAAATAACGACGGGACTCATCATCCCATGGCTCGTCAGCATCCAGCGCGCCGAATTTGCCGAATCCGTCCGCGGAAAACAGCACCTTATCACAGGTGTCGTAGGTCACGATCACTTCCGGCCAGTGAACCATGGGTGCTTCCACAAACGCCAGCGTGTGCTTTCCAAGGCAAAGCGTGTCCCCCTCTTTGACAACTATACGCCGGTCTGAAAAATCAGTCCCGAAGAACTGTCCCATCATATTGAACGCCTTGGCGCTGGAGACAATGACCGTATCCTTATATACATCCATAAAATTCGCTATATTGGCAGAATGGTCCGGCTCCATATGCTGTATGATCAGGTAGTCCGGCCGGCGGCCATTTAAGGCTGCGCCTATATTGTCCAGCCATTCGTGTTTGAAATGAGCGTCCACCGTATCCATGACGGCAACCTTCTCATCGAGAATCACGTAGGAGTTATAAGACATGCCATTCGGTACCACATACTGTCCCTCGAACAGGTCCACCTGGTGGTCATTCACACCCACGTATTTAATATCAGTCGTGATTTCCATCTGTGTTGCTCCTTTCTTTTCTCATGAATTGTCAGGTATTGTCTTTGGTTTCCGCAATACCCTTTTTTACAGACAGGAATATCGAGCGGCAGCTCGTTCGCGCCAGGCGCAGACAGCGTAAGCTGTCATAATTCCTTATGCGCCTGTGCGCATTATAACATAGTCTTTCGAATCAGGGAAGAATCATGTATCCCGAAATATCGATTTGTTGTGAGCTCCGTTTGCCCGAAATAACCATTTTGGGCATCATAACAAATACCAGACATTTTATACAAGCATTTTTTCACAACATAACGTTTTTCATGACCATGACAGTGACAACCGGCAGATTTAATATACCAGAAGAAAGCAATGGAGATTTAAGAAATAATCTATATACTGGCTTCGAAAATCATGCTATACTTTCTCCAATTAGCAAGTCGATATATCGGAAGTTGTAGAGATAGCAATGATTTGCAGAGTGAATGTTGCTGCTGAGA
>JAJQHQ010000103.1 GCA_021199655.1 Lachnospiraceae bacterium
ACGACGAGTCCGAGGCAGTGACAAGCGGAAGCACAATTACGAACAGTCTTGAGACAAAGACAAGTGTATCGATCACGAAGCTGTGGTCAGATGACAGCAGCGCGAAGCGCCCGTCAACGGATTCTGACAAGATTGCATTTACACTTTACAAGGTAGAAAACGGAAACCTGGTAGAGGTGACGGGTGCGACAGCTACTATCACAGATAACAGTGACGATACCTGGACGGTGAGCTGGACAAACCTTGAGAAGTATGACAACGCAGGGGATGTCATCACCTATAAGGTGGTGGAGACGACCGTGCCGGATGACTATGAGTCAACGGCAGACGACGAGTCCGAGGCAGTGACAAGCGGAAGCACGATCACGAATACATTACTTATAAGCGTTACTGGAATGAAGATTTGGGATGATAACAACAATCAGGACGGCAAACGTCCGAGCAGCATCACGATTCACCTGTACGCTGATGGAGCGGAGATTGACAGCAAGACTGTGACAGCGGATGATAACTGGAGTTGGACATTCTCGAATCTTGACAAGTATGCAAATGGCACGTTGATCAATTACACGATCACCGAGGATGCGGTAGCAGAGTACACGACCACGTATGATGGCTACAACGTAACGAACAGCTACACACCGAGCAAGACAAGTGTGACAGTGACCAAGGTTTGGGATGACGAAAACAACAAGGATGAGATCCGTCCGGAAAGCGTGACGATTGCGCTCCTTGCAAACGGAACAGACACAGGTAAGACCGTGACGCTCTCTGCGGCCAACAACTGGACGGCAAGCTTCGACGGACTTGATAAGTACAGCAATGGTACGGAGATCAGCTACACAGTAGAAGAAACGGATGTGCCGAGCGGGTACACCGCAGTTGTGACAGGAAGCGCAGCAGCGGGCTACACAGTCACGAATACGCATGTTCCGGAGACGGAAACTGAGACAGAAACGGAAACGGAAACTGAGACAGAGACGGAAACAGAGACAGAGACAGAAACCGAAACAGAAACTGAGACCGAGACGGAAACAGAGACCGAGACGGATACAGAAACAGAGACAGAAACTGAAACAGAAGCCAAAACAGCAGAGGTTTCAGTGACAAAGAACCTGCAGCTCTCCAACGGCGACACGCTGTTCGCAGAGGATCAGACATTCTATGTAGGTCTGTATACGGATGCGGAATGCACGAACCTGTATGCAATAAAGACGATCGAGTTCAGGAACGCTTCGGCTTCGACGGTGACCTTCACGGATCTGGCGGTTGGAAACACGTATTACGTTGCAGAGTGCGACGAGAACGGAACGGCTCTTGTCTCCGGAATGGAAACATTTACGGATGGCACGACCTATACGCCGGTCTTTGGCGACGACAATGCGACGACGACGACAGTGACGACAGCAGATGGCAGTGTGACGACCGTAGCATTTGCGAACGAGTTCTACACGGTACCGAATGGCTTCTACAAGAAAGGAACCCTGACCATCACGAAGAAGCTGCTCGGAGCGGACGGCACGGCACTTGCTTCCGGCGAGACGTTCTACGCGGGAATCTTCAGCGATGCGGCTTACACGACGCTGGCGACGAACGTGGAACAGAATATCGTGGCGCTGAATCTGAACGGTAACTCTGAGGCGAGTGCTTCCATGGAGGTATCCATTGGCACCGGCGAGACGGTTACCCTCTACGTGACCGAGGTAGATGCGGACGGCAATCCGGTAGACGGAGCGGAAGGATTCGCGTACACGGTGAGCGTGGACGGCACGGAAGTGGTTCTGGATGAGACGAACCTCACCGCGAGCGTGACGATCACGAACCAGGAGATCGAAGAGACGACGGAGGAAGAATCCGAAGAGGAAGAGTACGAATCCGAGGAAGAATCTGAAGCGGTACAGACAGGCGATGAGACGCCTCTGGCATTCTACTTCAGCCTGATGCTGATGGCTGTGGCAGTGATCCTTGTGGGAGCGACCCGGAGACGCCGCAGAAGTCAAGATAACGAGTAAAAACTCACAGGGCAGTAACAGATAAAAAATCTCATAAGAATTCAGGATGGCGCAAATAAGGCGCTATCCTGTGTTAAGAAGACACATATAAAATATTGATTATTATCAGGCTAATGATGAGATGAATGCGGTCGCAGACATCCGCAGGCAGACGGTAGGAAGATTTTTGCAGGTTTTTCGAGCATAGCTTCCCTTGCTTCGCCATTGTTTGAGCGAAGCGAGTTTCAGCGAAGCAAGGGATAATAAGCGGCGCAAGAAAAACGCAAAAATCGACGTGTCTGCCGGGGATGCCGCGGCCGCATAATTATAATAACCATGATGAGGAATACACTGTGGCTGTAAAAAAATTATGGACGGAAGAGGAAGTACGGATCCTGCAAAAATGGTATCCGCAAGAAGGAATCCATGTAGAAAAACGGCTCCCGGACAGGAACCGGAGTATGATCACCCAGAAGGCCCGTTCCCTGAACCTTTCTGCTCCGGTGGACAACTGGAGCATTACGGAACTTGATATTTTGAAAAAATGGTATCCGGCAGAAGGCAGCAAAGTAACGGCGCGTCTGCCGGGAAAAACGAAAAACGCGGTTCATGCTCAGGCGCAAAGGCTCAGACTGACAAATAAGAACAGATGGAGCGAAGCGGAAGAGGAAATGATCCGCGCTCTTTATCCGACGGAAGGTTCTTCTATAGCAGACCGCCTGGATGGCCGCACGAGAGAATCTGTGCGCATTCATGCGCAGAAGATGGGGGTTCGCAGGATAAAAAGTAAGAAAGTTCTGCCTTGTGCATCTGGACTGACTGCATATAAAGGGAAAGAGTAATACGGAAACTGTGGAGAAAAGCCTGAAAGAAATCGGATTTCAGTTTGGAATTGAATAAAAAATAAGGAACCAATGCAGGCATCAGTTCCTCGGAAAAACGAATAGCATCGTTTTTTGATCCACGTGTCCATTATAATTGCTGGGAACTTGTCTTGTCAACCCCCTATTTACGGTATTTGTTGCAAAATGTTGTAACTACTTTTTGCGTAAAGAAATAGCATTCTTTGATGCTTGTGTTTTTTTCAAAATACTCTTTATGCTCAAGCATTCTTTCGCCAAATAGATGTTTTAACTGATCTATTCCATTTTGTTTGATTCCGCTGCTTTTAACTACATTTAAGAAAACATATACAAGTATTATAAAGTCGTGAACAACTGGGTTCTGCATCCATGTATTTCTGCTTTTTTCTGAAATGGCCTTTATTTTCGAAACTTCAAAAAGAATGTCTTTGTTTTTATGTAAGGTAACGCGATAAGGAGCCTTTAGACTATTTATAATACAGTTATTATGTGCGGCTGCATTTCGTAAAAATTTTAATGACCAGAGATAACTGCAAAAATCGTTCTTTTTCGGATATTTCGAATAGTATAGTTGATATAAGCCTATGAAATCACCAAGAGAAAGAATCTCAACTATTTCCCATAGTGCATAGCAGTCACCATTATCCATCCGTTTTTTAATCAGTTCACTTGTGGCCGATTTATCGACTTTTTCGTGTATGGACTTTAAACGGATAAAATTAGCTTCAAGATATTCATTTACAATAGAATAACCATCTTCTTTTTCATTTAAACTCAAATCATATAATAAATTTACCTTCAATGCATGCTCAATATCCAGAGCCATAGATAATATCATTTTCCTGATATACATATCTAAGGTTGACAATTCCTTTAGATATGCAAAATCCAGATTAATATACTGTCCTTTTTTTTCAGTACTGCTATACTTGTCATAATTTCGTTCATATGATTTCAACTTGAAATAGTAGTTATTGTTCTTTAAAAAATTTCTTGCTTCTTCAACATTCGCATATTGAAATGTAATTCCTTTTTGCTGCATATCAGCAATCTGTTCATCAATGGATAACTTTGGTCGATTCAAAATTTTCCCCTTTGCTTATTATATGCTAATCTTATACCGATGAAAACAATACTATACTTGGATTATACGAAACTGTTACTGAAAAAGCAATAGTTATGTTATAAAGTAACGGCGCGTCTGCCGGGAAAAACGAAAAACGCGGTCCATGCTCAGGCGCAAAGGCTCAGACTGACAAATAAGAACAGATGGAGCGAAGCGGAAGAGGAAATGATCCACGTTCTTTATCCGACGGAAGGTTCTTCTGTAGCAGACCGCCTGGATGGCCGCACGAGAGAATCCGTGCGCATTCATGCACAGAAGCTCGGGGTTCGCAGGAAAAGTAAATAAAGGGTAACTATTCAGGCATTTTTGAAGTCCGGACATTTTGTCCGGACTTCTTTTTTGGAATGCGCAGGGGTGCGTAAGGGATATGACAGCTGTGCTGTCCATCTCCGCTGCCGCTCCGGTCGTTGAATACGCCTTCTACTCGATTTTGTTGCATAATAGACTGTTTTTTTCTAAAAATGCATGGTAGAATGGCTATATTATAATACTTTCATGGGAGAAGGTGTGAACGGATGGCAAAGGTTTTTAATGTAAACGGCACCTGTATGCCGGACAGACATTACATGGTTGATCTGACATCAAGACTTGTTCAGATCAGGAAAATGGTGGAGGCGGAAGATTACTTTACAATCAATCGTGCGAGACAGTATGGAAAAACGACTACTCTGGCTGCACTTGCCGCTTACTTAAGACCGGATTTTGATGTGATCAGCCTGGATTTTCAGGGGATCAGCACGGCTGACTTTGAGACAGAGAGCCGTTTTGTCGCAGCTTTTTCCAGACAGTTGCTGTTCGCTGCAAAAACATTGCCATCAGAGATTCGGAACGAACTGACTGTTTATGCGACAGGACGGGAGCAGGATGTGACGCTTTCTGTGCTGTTCATGACGCTTCTGAAAGCATGCGATGATAATGAAAAGAAAATCGTTTTGATTATTGATGAGGTGGATTCTGCTGCCAACAATCAGGTCTTTCTGGATTTCCTTGCGCAGTTGCGGTTTTATTATCTGAACAGGAATGTCTATCCTGTTTTTCAGTCGGTTATCCTTGCGGGTGTGAATGATGTGAGAAGCCTGAAAAGAAAGCTCCGTCCGGAAGAAGGACACAAGGAGAACAGTCCCTGGAATATTGCGGCTGAATTTTGCGTGGATATGGGATTTTCGCCGGAGGACATTGCCGGAATGCTGAGTGAATATGAATCGGATTATCATACGGGTATGGATATACGGAGTATTGCAGAACTGATTTATGAATATACTGCGGGATACCCTTATCTGGTTTCTGCTTTATGCAAAATAATGGATGAGAAGTTGTCTGCTGAACCTGAATTTCCGGATAAGACTGCCGTATGGACTTCGGCGGGAGTTTATGAGGCGGTTAAGAGGCTGGAAAAAGAAGATAATCTGCTTTATCAGTCTTTGATTGGCAAGCTGAAGCTTTTTCCGGAACTGAAGGTCGGCCTGCAGGAACTGCTTTTTAATGGTAAGGGGATTCCTTATGTGGCTACCAGCGATTTTATAAAGGATGCCGCGATGTATGGTTTTATCCGTAACGATAAAGACAGGGCTGTGATATCGAACCGGATTTTTGAATCGGTACTTTATAATTACTTTATTTCAGAAGAGTTTTTAGGAAATAAGCTCTATAACGCCGGTGAACAGGAGAAAAATCAGTTTATTGTTGGCGGACATCTGGATGTGAAACGGGTTTTGGAAAAATTCATCGAAACGTTTGATGAACTTTATGGAGAAGAAGACGAGGCTTTTGTTGAAAATGAAGGCAGGAAATATTTCCTTCTGTTTTTGAAGCCAATTATCAATGGGGTGGGGAATTATTGTATCGAGCCGCAAACACGGAACAGTGAACGGATGGACATCATGATATTTTATCGTGGTGAACAAAATATCCTTGAGCTTAAAATCTGGCGGGGCAATGCCTACAATCAACGAGGTGAACAGCAGCTTTCCGGTTATCTGGATTATTTCCATATGAAAAAAGGTTATATGCTCAGTTTCAATCTTAATAAAAAGAGAACCCGTGGAATAAAAGAAATCGTCATTGGCGACAGAATGTTGATTGAGGCGGTTGTGTGATTGCATGAACTTTTGTTTGAGGGGATGTCAGTGTCAGGCCTCTATGACTTGCTTTTCATAAGAGACGGATTGTGATAGAATGCTGACAGGAGACAAAATGTTTAGATAGATGGGAGGGCTGGATATGCTGAAAAAAGCGGCGCTTGGCATCACAGAATTTGAAGATGTCATTGGAAGAAATGCATTCTATGTAGATAAGACGTATTTTATCAGTGACTGGTATAACAGTCTGGATCAGGTGACACTGATCACCCGCCCGAGACGGTTTGGAAAGACTCTGACCCTGAACATGGTAGAGACGTTCTTTTCACCGCGATTTAAGGGCAGAGGTGATTTGTTTGACGGGCTTTTGATCTGGGAGGATGAGGAGTTCCGGAAACTCCAGGGGACAATCCCTGTTATCAATTTCAGCCTCGCGAATGTAAAGCAGGATACTTATAAGAGTATGTGCTATTCCATTCGCATGCTGCTTTCCCAGCTGTTTCGCAGGCATTCTTATTTACTGGATTCTGAAAAATTATCGGAATATGAAAAAGAAAAGTACGACAGTATCCTTTGCGAAAAGGCACCGGACGAATCCTGTATGACAGCTGTTCAGTTCCTGTCACAGTGTATGTATGAACACTTTGGGAAAAAGGTGATGATTCTGATCGATGAGTATGATACGCCGATGCTGGAGGCTTATACTGCCGGTTACTGGGAAGAGGCGATAAAATATATCCGCCGTATGTTTCATGCCGCGTTCAAGGACAATCCGTGGCTGGACCGGGGATTGATGACTGGAGTGCTGCCCTACGCGGAGCGTATTGGAATGGGCAGCACGAACTGCCGCCGAGTGGAACGAGGGGGCGCTACCGATTTTACGAGGATCACACAGGAATCCATTTTTTCCGATCTGAATAATCCGCGCGTTGTGACGACTACAGTGGAGATGTATGAAACCTGTTTTGGCTTTACAGAAAAGGAAGTGTTTGACGCACTGGAAATGTATGGTCTTTCGGATCAGAAAGAGGAAGTAAAACGCTGGTATGATGGATTCCGCTTTGGAAAGCAGAGTGAGATTTACAATCCGTGGTCTATCCTTAATTTCCTGAGCGAAAAGAAACTGAAGCCTTACTGGATGAATACCAGTGGGAATGCTCTGGTAGGCAAACTGGTGCAGGAAGGCTCTCTTAAAATAAAAGATGAATTTGAAATTTTGCTGAAAGGCGGTTCCATTGTCACTGAAATTGATGAGGCAATTACCTATGCGGAACTGAGGGGGGATTCCAAAACAATCTGGAGCTGGTTTTTGACGACAGGGTATGTGAAGATTGTACAGGAATGGGAAAATGGATATGAAATCGCCCTGACAAATTTTGAAGTTCGGGAAGCCTTTTGTAAACTGGTAAAAAAATGGTTTGCCGAATCTTATGATGAATACACTGAATTTATCCGTATGCTGCTTGCCGGAAATCTGGAAGGCATGCAGCGGTATATGGAAAAGGTGACATTGCGCACATTCAGCTTTTTTGATGTGGGCGGCGCTTCCTCGGAGAGCGAAATGGCAGAGCAATTCTACCATGGTTTTACTCTGGGCCTGATTGCGGATCTGAATACCACGCATATTCTGACCTCGAACAGAGAGAGCGGCTTTGGGCGCTACGATGTGTCGATTGAGCCGCTGGATAAAAAACAGGATGGAATCATTATTGAGTTTAAAGTGTTTGACCCGAAAAAAGAAGAGACACTGAATGATACCGCAAAACGGGCGCTTGACCAGATTCGCGACAGGAAATACGAGACAGATCTGAAGGCAAGAGGAATCCATAAAGTTCGAAAATACGGGTTTGCTTTTCGGGGCAAAGAAGTGCTGATTGAAGAGGCAGTATAGACTGTTTTTTCTGAAAATGCATGGTAGAATGGCTATAAGTTCAATCGCAATATTTAAAATCTCGTTCGGACTGATTTCGCTGAAAAGGAGGCTTTTATGGCACGATATTTAAATCCGGGCAATGCCGGTTTTGAATCGGCGGTTCATTCGGAAATATATGTAGATAAGACGCTGCTTTTGGAGTTTACCAATCGTGTAATTGGCACGGAGCAAAGGTGGCTCTGCGTCAGTCGGCCCAGGCGGTTTGGGAAATCAATCACTGCGGGGATGCTTGCAGCTTACTATGGAAAGGGCTGTGATTCCCGCGAGTTGTTTCGGGGGAAAAAAATCAGTGAAAAAAAGGATTTCGAGAAACATCTCAACCGGTATCCGGTAATTCATCTTGATATCCAGTCTTTTAAACGAAACGGTGAGACAGCAGGACAGCTGCTTGACCGGTTGAATTCGGATGTGATCTCGGATCTTCGTGAAGCGTATCCAGACACGATTGCTTTGGACGAAGATTATCTGCCGACGGCTCTGGCGATCATTCATGATCGAACGGGTGATTCTTTTTTCATTATTCTGGATGAATGGGACTTTATTTTCAGAGAATTCAAAAGAGATGAAAAAGCACAGGAAGCCTATATTGATCTGCTGCGAGGGCTTTTTAAAGATGAAGAATCAAAACGCTTTGTAAAACTGGCGTATCTGACCGGAATTCTTCCGATTAAACGATATGAGAGCCAGTCTGCGTTGAATAATTTCAGAGAATATACAATGACATCACCGAAAGTTCTGGCAGAGTATATTGGATTTACGGAAGACGAAGTGAAGACACTTTGCCGGGAATATGGGATGGATTTCGCAGAAACACAGAGATGGTATGATGGATATGCGTTCCCACGTGCCGGGCATATTTATTGTCCCAATTCGGTTGCAAATGCCATGTTTGATGGAGAGTTTGGCAGCTATTGGTCAAACACAGCGGCTTTTTCCGACCTACGTTCTTACATTTGCCTTGACTATGACGGGTTAGAGGAAGCGACAGTCCGGCTTTTGTCGGGGGAAAAATGTAAGGTAGATATTGGGAGCTTCCAAAATGATATGACCAGCATGAAAAGGCGTGATGATGTGCTGACTATGCTGATCCATTTGGGATATCTGGCTTATGATAATGAACAGAAAGAGGTTTATATCCCTAATGAAGAAGTGAGAAGAGCATTTGAGATTGCTGTAAATGACACGGACTGGAATCCGGTAATTGAGACACTGGCTGACTCGGAGGCGCTGCTAAAGGCGACGCTGGCCTGTGATGCCGTGAAAGTGGCAGAAGGAATTGAAAAGGCGCATATGCGCAATGCTTCTATATTGAAATATAATGATGAGAATACTCTCCGATGCGTTGTCAGACTGGCATATTATTCTGCTATTAATGAATATGTGATATTTGATGAAATGCCTGGAGGTATCGGATATGCTGACCTGGTGTTCCTGCCACGGCAGCATTGCAAGAAACCAGTACTGATTATTGAATTGAAATGGGAAGAAAGCGCCGTTGGTGCAATCGGGCAGATTAAAAAACGGAAGTATATGGATCGGCTTAAGGAATATTCCGGGAAAATATTGCTGGTTGGAATAAATTACGAGAAGGATGACAGAGACAAAAAACATACCTGCGTAATAGAAGAGTGGGAAAAGTGACTGAGATTGCCGGAAAAACAGCTGTGATCAATGGGAAAGGGTTGACTTTTTATATACCGAACGGTATAATCATATCGAATTGGTGATACGGAGCGGGGTTTTTATGGACAACACAGAAAACACGGACAGCATGGAAACGATGGACAACCGGACCCGCCTTTTGCAGTGCGCGAACGAGCTGTTTTATGAAAAGGGATATGACGCGGTCGGCGTGCAGGAGATCGTAGCCCGCGCGGGGCTGACGAAGCCGACGCTGTATTATTATTTTGGCAGTAAAAAAGGACTGCTGGAGGCGTTGGTGGCGGAGCGGTTTGAACGGCTGCGCGGGATGTACCGGGAGCTGGATACACGAAGTCAGCGGAACGATCTGCGGATCGAGGAAGCGCTGCACTGGCTGGCGGATATTTTCTGCGGCTTTTTTGAGCAGGACCGGCATTTTTATATGATGATGGCGCTGTTCTACTCCGCAAGAGGGAATGAGGCTTATCAGACGATCCAGCCCTATATCGTGGAATTTTATGATATGGTGGTACGGATTTTTGACCGGGCGGCGAACCAGCTTGGCAACATGAACGGCCGGCAGCGGCAGTTCGCGATCGGCTTTGTCGGCACGATCAGTTCGTATTTTCTGCTGCATTATGAGCATGACCCGGCGGAGCGGGAGAATGTGGACCGGCAGCAGATTTCCGCGCTGGTGAATCAGTTTATGTACGGGATTTTCTCGTAACCCGGATTTTGGGGAACTGCACCCGCGCAGTCAGATAAGTGATTTGTGGCCGGATGCGGAATATAAAAGAAAAATGGACTGTACAGAAGCGACAGAATATAGAGACGGAGGAATGAGATTATGTCAGTCTGGTATGACAACACGGTTTTTTATCACATGTACCCGCTGGGGATGAGCGGGGCACCGTATGAAAATAGAGAGGAGCAGGTAGTTCATCGTTTTGAGGAGCTGGAGAAATGGCTTCTGCATATCCGTGATCTGGAATGCGGCGCGATTTACATCGGCCCGCTGTTTGAGTCGACGTCGCACGGATATGACACAAAGGATTATAAGAAGGTGGACCGCAGGCTGGGCGACAATGAGGACTTTAAACGATTTGTGAAAAAGGCGCACGAGCTGGGGCTGAAGGTCGTGGTGGACGGCGTGTTCAACCACACGGGGCGCGAGTTTTTCGCGTTTCAGGATATTCAGCAAAACCGCGAGGGCTCGCGGTACTGCGGCTGGTATAAAGGAATCAATTTCTGGGGAAACAATCCCTATAACGACGGTTTCGGATACGAGGCGTGGCGGAATTGCTTCGAGCTGGTGAATCTGAACCTGCAGAACCGCGAAGTGAAGGATTATCTGTTTGACGTGATCCGCTTCTGGATCCATGAGTTTGACATCGACGGCATCCGGCTGGACTGCGCGGACTGTCTGGACTTTGATTTTATGAAGGAAATGCGCTGGATGACCGGCAATGAAAAGCAGGATTTCTGGCTGATGGGCGAGGTGATCCACGGTGATTATTCGCGCTGGGCGAATCCGGAGATGCTGCATTCGGTGACGGATTATGAGCTGCACAAGGGGCTTTATTCCGGACACAATGACCACAATTATTTTGAGATCGCGCATACGATCCGGCGGCTGTTTGACGGGAATGGCGGACTCTGCCGCGGCAGGGTGCTGTATTCGTTTGTGGACAACCATGATGTGGATCATATCGTATCGAAGCTGAATGATAAGAGACATCTGCGCTCGGTGTACTCGCTGCTGTATACGCTGCCCGGCGTTCCCTCGATCTACTACGGCTCGGAATGGGGTGTGGAGGGCAGGAAATCAAACGGCGGCGATCCGGCGCTGCGGCCTTATCTGAATCTGGAGGAGATGAAGCAGAATCCTCCGGTTCCGGGACTGGAAGAATTTATCACCTTCCTTGGCAGATGCCGCCGGGAGCATCCAGTGATCGGCGAAGGAACTTACCGTGAGCTGACGCTGACGACCAGACAGTATGCGTTTGCGCGGATCGGCGGCGAAGAAACGGCGCTGATCATGGTGAACAATGATGAAAATCCGGCAATGATTTCGGCTCCGCTGCCGTGTCAGACCGGGAAGATCACCGATCTGGCGACCGGGGAGATGATCGCGGCGGATAACGGCAGACTGACGGCGGAGGTGGCGCCGGGAGACGGAAGGATCTTCCTGATTGAGCCGTGAATTATAAGGCAGTTCTGAACTGCTACATTATAAAGAAGGAGAAATGTGGTATGGCGGGCAAAACTACAAAAACAGGGGCGGCATCTGAGGCAGGCACACAGAAGAAACGAGGCAGGAAAAAGCAGGAGTTCATCACCGAACTGGATCAGTATCTGTTCGGGCAGGGAGCGCACTACGATATTTATAAGAAGCTGGGCGCGCACCCGATGACCTGGAAGGGAAAAGAAGGGACGTATTTTGCGGTGTGGGCGCCGCATGCGGAGCGGGTGCAGCTCATCGGTTCCTTTAATGACTGGGATGAGTACAGCTATCCGATGGAGCGGCTGGAGCCGCTGGGGATCTATACCCTGTTTGTGCCGGGCGTGGGCGTGGGTGAGCTTTACAAATATCTGATCCTCACGCCGGACGGCAGGAAGCTTTACAAGGCGGATCCGTTTGCAAACTATGCGGAATACCGGCCGGGTACCGCGTCGCGGGTTGCGGATCTGACGACGATCAAATGGTCGGACACGGTATGGCAGGAGAGCAAAAAGGATTTTGATCAGGATAAGAGTCCGATCGCGATCTACGAGGTGCATCCGGGCAGCTGGAAGCGCCATCCGCACGGCGAGGACGAGAGCGGGTATTACAACTACCGCGAGTTCGCGCACAGCCTGGCGGAGTATGTGAAGGATATGGGATATACGCACGTGGAGCTGATGGGCATCGCGGAGCATCCGTTTGACGGCTCCTGGGGCTATCAGGTGACGGGGTATTTTGCGCCGACGTCGCGCTACGGGACGCCGGAAGATTTTGCGTATTTTGTCAATTATATGCATAAGAATAAGATCGGCGTCATTCTGGATTGGGTGCCGGCGCATTTTCCGCGCGATGCGCAGGGGCTGGCCGAGTTTGACGGCACCTGCCTGTACGAGTACGCGGATACGCGCAAGGGCGAGCATCCGGACTGGGGCACCAAGGTGTTTGATTACAGCAAATACGAGGTGAAGAATTTCCTGATCGCGAGCGCGATCTACTGGATCAGCGAGTTCCATGTGGACGGGCTGCGCGTGGACGCGGTAGCTTCAATGCTGTATCTGGATTACGGCCGGCGGGATGGCCAGTGGGTAGCGAACAAATACGGCGGCAATCAGAATCTCGAAGCGATTGAGTTTTTCAAGCATCTGAACAGTGTGTTGGTCGGCCGCTATCCGGGCTTTATGATGATCGCGGAGGAGTCGACGGCATGGCCGAAGGTGACGACCCCGCCGGAGGACGACGGACTTGGCTTCACGATGAAATGGAATATGGGCTGGATGCACGATTTCCTGGAATATATGAAGCTCGATCCGTATTTCCGTCAGTACAACCACAACAAGATGACGTTCGCGATGACCTATGCGTACTCGGAAAAATACATCCTGCCGCTGTCGCATGACGAGGTGGTACACTTAAAGTGCTCGATGGTAAACAAGATGCCGGGGCTGTACGACGACAAATTTGAGAATTTAAAGTGCGGCTATTCGTTCTTTATCGGGCATCCGGGTAAAAAACTCCTCTTTATGGGACAGGATTTCGGACAGTTAAGAGAGTGGAGCGAGGAACGCGAGCTTGACTGGTTCCTGCTTTCGGAGCCGAGACACCAGCAGATGCAGGCCTTTACGCGCGCGCTGCTGAAGCTTTACCGGAAAAACGCCTGCCTGTACGAGATGGACTGCGAGCCGGGCGGTTTCGAATGGATCAACGCGGACGACAATTTCCGCAGCATTTTCAGCTTCGTGCGTCATTCGGCGAACGGAAAGAACAACCTGCTCTTCGTGATCAATTTCACGCCGGTCGACCGGCCGGATTACCGGGTCGGCGTGCCGAGACGGAAGCAGTATAAGCTGATTCTCGACAGCAATGCCGCCCAGTACGGCGGCACCGGAAAAGAGCAGCCGGAAGTCTACAAGGCCGTGAAGCAGGAGTGCGACGGGAGACCGTTCTCGTTCGCGTACGATCTGCCGCGGTACGGAGTAGCGGTTTTCAAGTTCTGACAGTTTTCACCGCCGATGGGATGAAGAATCTCATCGGCGGTATTTTTTTCTTGTCAAAAATTTCAAAATCGTTTATGATGATACCAAGGATTTCGAGAGGCGCTGGATGTCCAGTGGACATCCGTTTAGCGCGGACCGGAGCGGTAGCGGAGACCGAAAAGTCAGGAATGGAACAGACAGAGATATTACAATAATAAAAAGGATGATGGGATATGATTTCAAGTCAGATTATACAGAACACGATAGAGGAGCTGCATACGATCACACATGTGGATTTTACGATCACGGATACGGACGGCAATGAAGTGGCGGCCACAGCCGGGGCAAAAGATATCTCCAAAAACGCGATTGAACAGTTTGTGGATTCACCGGCGGACAGCCAGGTGGTGCAAGGCGACCATTTTTTCAAAGTGTTTGATGATAAAAAGCTTGAATATATTCTGATCACAGGAGGAAAGGCCGAGGACGCCTATACGATGGGGCGCGTGGCAGTCAGCCACATTCAGAACCTGATCGTTGCTTATCGTGAGCGCTATGATAGAAATAATTATATTCAGAATCTTCTGCTGGATAATATGCTGATGGTGGATGTGTACAACCGCGCAAAGAAGCTGCATATTGACACGGAAGCGCGCCGGATCGTTTATCTGATCGAAACGAAGACGGAGAAGGACAGTACGGCGAAAGAGATTGTGAAAGGCCTGTTCGGCAATCAGTCAAAAGACTTTGTGACAGAGGTGGATGAAAAAAGCATCATTCTCGTACAGGAGCTTTCCGAAAAGGATACTTACGAGGACGTGGAGCGCACGGCAAAGCTGCTGCGCGATATGTTGAATACCGAGGCCATGTCCAATGTGAAGATTGCGTACGGGACGATCGTCAAAGAGATCCGCCAGGTGTCCCGTTCTTATAAGGAAGCAAAGATGGCGCTGGACGTCGGGAAGATTTTTTACGAGGAAAAGCAGGTTGTAGCTTACAATACGCTTGGTATCGGCCGGCTGATCTACCAGCTTCCGATCCCGCTCTGCCAGATGTTCATGAAAGAAGTGTTCGGCGAGGAAACGCCGGATACATTTGACGACGAGATCATTACGACGATCAACAAGTTTTTTGAGAACAGCCTGAACGTGTCCGAGACGGCGCGCCAGCTCTACATTCACCGCAATACGCTGGTATACCGGCTGGAGAAGCTGGAAAAGAGTACGGGGCTTGATATCCGCAATTTTGACGACGCTTTAACATTCAAGATTGCGATGATGGTCGTGAACTATATGAGATACATGGATCGGGATGCGTGAATGTAATCAGAACGGAGCAGAACAACAGCCTTTAGCAGATATATCTGCAAAGTCGGTATTTCCTTTTTGTTGTTGTTCTGGATTATTTAACAAAATAGTATACAAAAACCGGGGGCGTTCGCACCCCGGTTTTTTGTGCTCTTCTCACAAAATAAATAAATTTCCACTTATCATATTTACAAATCAAAATTATGTGGTATAATCGGTTTTACATCAAATCACAAAGCATATAGATGTATCATACTATTCTAAAGAACAGGCATTTGCCTGAAGCGAGAAAGAGAAACGATAATGGTAACTGTTCAGTATCTTCACAGTTACGAAGAGGATTCTTCTTTGCTGTAAATACCATGTCTGCATGTTTCTATGACATTACCAGAGAAAAAGCGGCGCTGATGCGCCGGAAGACAACAGGGCAACTGAATTCGGAGCAGGGGATTTCGATGGATTTTCCTGTAACTGTGAAGGTATGGAACAGTTACGGAATTTGCAGAATTCCCGGAGAGGAGGCGCAAGGTTATTTACAGAGAAATTCAGATGATTTCGCTTACCGGTATTGCGGTGACGGCCGCGCTCTGCGATCTTTGGGCAGAGCGCATCCCGAATGCGGTGATCGCGGTCGGACTGGCGATGGGGCTGGTGTATCAGCTGTTTGCGGAAGGACCGCTGGGACTGATCCTGTTTTTGGGCGGAGTCCTTTTGCCGCTGCTGCTGCTGGGCGGCCTGTATTATTTTCGTATGCTGGGCGCAGGAGACATCAAGCTGCTGTGTGTGGTCGGGGGCTTTTGGGGTCCGCTGGGCGTGCTTGCCTGTTTTGTCCGCTCAGTATTTGTTGCAGCTGCGGTATCCATTGTGATCCTGTACCGGCGTCATGAATTTGGAGAGAGGCTGCGCTATTTTTTGGAGTATGTCAATACGTATCTGGAAAGCGGCCAGTGGAAACCGTATCTGGACGGCGTGAAGGAAAATGCAAGATTTTGCTTTTCCGTGCCGATACTGGTCGGGATCCTGCTTGGGCTGTGAGGAGAATACCGGGAGGTTTTTATGAAGAAAAGTATATTTGCGGTCTGCGACCTGGAAGCTTCGT
The DNA here is from genome assembly GCA_021199655.1 of Lachnospiraceae bacterium. GTDB lineage: Bacteria > Bacillota > Clostridia > Lachnospirales > Lachnospiraceae > Choladousia. The sequence goes on from JAJQHQ010000103.1 coordinate 16,236, forward strand.
ACGCGTGTAATCTTACGGAGTATCTGAACGAAAGGAAAACGACACCGTTTGAGGTGCAGGCATTTACCAATGTAGAGAGTCTGGAAAAATTTGCGAAGGAAAATGAGATTGAGATCCTGCTGATCTCGACGAGAGCGATGTGCAACGAGATACGGGATCTGCCCATCAGCCGCACGATCATTCTCTCAGAGGGAGAACAGATCTCGGATCTGGGCTATCCGCTGATCTATAAGTATCAGTCGTCGGACGATATTCTGTCAGAAGTGATGGAGTATTATGTGCAGGATCATCCGCAGCCGCACATACTTTCGCTGGGAGCCAGAAAGACGAAGCTTTACGGCGTATATTCGCCGATCGGACGTACCAGGAAGACCTCATTTGCCCTTTGTCTGGGGGAAATTCTGGCGGAGTCAAAGAAGGTGCTCTATCTGAATTTTGAAGAATTTTCCGGATTTGAGGAGCTGTTTCAGGTCAATTACCGGATGGATATTTCTGACCTGATTTATTTTTCCCGGCAGAAAGAGGGCGGACTGGTATACAAGCTGAATTCGGTGATCCAGACATTTCATGATCTGGAATACATCCCTCCGGCACTTTCTCCGGCGGATATCCGTGATGTAACGGGGGAAGAGTGGATGGCGTTCCTGAAAGAGATCATGTCTTTTCGGGAGTACGACGTGATTATTCTGGATTTAAGCGAGCAGGTAGACGAGCTGTTTCGGCTTTTAAAAGAATGCGACCGGATCTATATGCCGGTGCAGGACGACATGATCTCGCAGGCAAAGCTGAAACAGTATGAGCATCTTTTACACATGCTCGATCTGGAGAAGGTGCAGGAGAAGACCCTCCGTATTCATCCGCCGGTTCAGCCGCTGCTGCGCGACGGCGGCGGGATCACGCAGCAGCTGGTGTGGGGAGAGATGGGGAATTTTGTCCGGAAGCTTTTGTGGGAAGAGGAAGGCAGGACGGATATGTGATGAACGCGGTTACTATTCACGGCGAGACTGACACTTGCTGTCAGGCTGCGCCAGAACACGTTTCGGATGTGTGATTTCGCCCCCATGCATCGAAGATGCATTTAAAATGGGGCGAAATCGTTACATTCACAGCGTAGCTGTGAATAGTAACTGAGCGCGATTTTTAAATGGGTTTTTCCCTTGTAACTGTGAAGGAGCTGAACAGTTACGAGAAGAAGCGGAGAGGAGAAAAATAAAAAATGGATGAGAAACGATTCACTGCAATACGCAGGAAACTGATGGAGAATCTGGACGGCTGCGGAGAGCTTCAGGATGATGAGATTTATCAGAACATTGACGACCTGATCCTGGAATCGGGAATGGAGTATTATATCCGGCTTTCAGACAAAAACGTGCTCCGGCAGGAGCTGTTCAATTCCGTTCGCAGGCTGGATATTTTACAGGAGCTGATCGATGACAATTCCGTTACGGAGATCATGGTGAACGGGATGGATGGAATCTATGTGGAGCGGGATGGAAGACTGAGCCGCTGGGATAAATGCTTTTACAAAAAAGAACGGCTGGAGGATATCGCGCAGCAGATCGTCGGCCGATGCAACCGCATCGTGAATGAATCCGTACCGATTGTCGATGCCAGGCTGGAGAATGGCGCCAGAGTGAATATTGTCATGCCTCCTGTGGCGCTCAACGGTCCGGTGATCACGATCCGGCGCTTTCCGGATGAGCCGATCCGTATGGAACAGCTGATTCGCTGGGGAACCATCTCACAGGAAGCCGTGGACTTCCTCCGGCAGCTGGTGTGCGCCGGATATAATATTTTCATTTCGGGCGGTACCGGGTCCGGTAAGACGACATTTATGAATGCGCTGTCGAATTTTATCCCCAAGGATGAGCGGATCATTACGATCGAAGACAATGCGGAGCTGCAGCTGCAGGGCGTACAGAATCTGGTAAGGATGGAAGCGCGCAGCGCGAATGCCGAAGGCGAAAAGGAGATCACGATCCGTGATCTGATCCGGTCAAGCCTGCGGATGAGGCCGGACCGGATACTGGTCGGCGAGGTAAGAGGCGGCGAGACGATCGATCTTCTGCAGGCGCTCAATACCGGGCATGACGGTTCGATCAGCACCGGTCATGCCAACAGCCCGCAGGATATGCTTTCCAGACTGGAGACGATGGTGCTGATGGGCATGGAACTTCCCTTAAGAGCCGTGCGCAGGCAGATCGCATCCGGAATCGATATTCTTGTGCATGTTGGCAGAATGCGGGACAAGACGAGAAAGGTGCTGCAGATTCTGGAAATTCTGGGCTACGACAGCGAAAAGGATGAGATCCTGACGCAGACGCTCTATGAGTTTGAGGAGGAGAAGGATAAGGAATGCGAAACCGTGATCGGAAAACTGCAGAAAAAGGGAGAACTGCAAAACCGGCAGAAGCTGGAGCGCGCGGGGGTACGCGCCGGGACATAAGAAGGAAAGACTCCGGCGGGACCGGACGCCGGAATATGGCGCCGCGGGGGATGCCGGCCTATTGTGCCAGAGACCGCCCGGAGTCCGAGCGGATGGACTACTCCGTCTACCGTTTTTCTACAAAGGAATATCTGCAGTATCTGGGTTTATATGCTCTGCTGGACGGCTGCGTCAGCTATCTTTTTTTTCGCTCTCTGACCGCGTTCGTTCTGCTGCTGGCGGGTATGTTTCTGTTTTTCAGAGAGCAGAAGAAGAGACTTTTGGAAAAACGGAAAAAAGAAGTCACGCGGCAGTTTCTGGATGGAATCCAGCTGATGCTTGCCTCCCTGCAGGCGGGATATTCATCAGAAAATGCTCTGCGTGAAGCGAAAAAGGAGCTTTGCAAAATCTATTCTTCGAAAGCCCTGATCGTACGGGAATTTGACTGGATGGATGCACAGATGGGAATGAGCCGGAATCTGGAAGAACTGATGCTGGATTTTGGAAGAAGATCCGGCATACCGGATATCGTGAGCTTTGCAGAAGTGTTTTTGACAGCGAAGCGTACAGGCGGGGACCTGATCGCGATCATTCAGAATACGGTGTCGTGCATCCGGCAAAAACAGGAGACCCTGCAGGAGATCGAGACCTGTCTGGCCGGCAAGGCAATGGAGCAGAATATTATGAGCGTGATCCCGATCCTGATCCTGGCCTACATCAGGCTCTCTTCTCCGGGATTTCTGGATGTGATGTATGAGACGGCGGTCGGAGCGGCGGTGATGGTCATCTGCTTTGTTGTATATTTGCTGGCATATCTCTGGGGACAGAGCATCGTGAGAATTGAAGTGTAGGGATATAGGGATAGCAGCGGCTGACCGGCGGCAGAACGTGGAAGGAAAAGCAAAAAGCCGGCAAAGGCAGATTGTGGCGGGAAAAGCAAAGAACCGGCGGCAGAACGTGGAAGAAAAAGCAAATAGGCGGCAAAGGCAGAACGTGGCGGGAAAACGGCGGATCGGCTGGATTCGGGCGCGAAGACGGAAAAGGGAGAGACGGATGAAAAAAGACAGAAAAGGCATGGAGCAGCTGGGTGAGTTTCTGGTAGAACAGCTTCGGCTGGATCAGCCGGGAAACGGGAAGCAGGAGCTGAAAGAAGAACTGACCGCGCTGGCGGTGGGATCCCGTTTTGCGGTGAAGGAATATTATGTCAGAAAGACGGTATTGCTCCTGATGGTTCTGGGTGCGGGGCTTGCACTGACGGTTGTCTGCTTTTTCACGTTTCGTGCAGGAGGAAGCACCGAACTGACTTCTGTGGCAAGACCAGGTTACGGGGAAGGAGACCGGACGGAATCCCTGACGGTTCAGGTGGAAAATGAAGACGAGGTACAGGAACTGAACGTCACGGTTCAGGAACGCAGATACACGGAGGAGGAGAAGCAGCAGATCCTCAGCCTGGCACTGAAGGAGCTGGAGGAACTTCTTCCCGGCGAAAATGGGTCGCTGGATCATGTGCAGTCCCCTTTGGCGTTTACTGACAGTCTGCAGGACGGTGCGGTCAGTGTAAGCTGGACGACAGATCCCTACGGAGTGATCGGTGTGGACGGAAGCATTGAATCGGCGGAGTCGGAAGAAGGAACTCTGGTAGAAATTCAGGCGACGCTGAACTGTGATGGCCTGGAAGCGATATACAGTACTTTTGCAAATGTCTTCCCTCCTGACCGCACGGAAGAAGAACAGCTTCTGGATGCGATTTATGAGGAAGTGGCGCACGCGGACGATGAAAGCAGCTGCGAGAGTGAGCTTGTGCTGCCGACCTCGGCTGCAGGACAGAAGCTGACCTGGCTGAAGGAAGAGACCGCGAATCCATATCTTTCGGTACTGGCGATGACACTGATCCTTACGGTCTGCGTTTATCTGCAGATGGATAATCAGGTTCATACAAAAGCGGAGGAGCGGAAGAAACAGCTGCTGCTGGATTATCCGGATCTGATGTGGAAAATGACCATGCTGCTTGGCGCGGGAATGAGCATCCGGGGCGCTTTTGTAAGGATTTCGGAGGAGTATATAAGAAGCCGGGAGAGTGCAGTCCCGGCAGGACAGACAAAAGCGCCCGGCAGAGCCGGAACGGTAAAAGCGGCAGGGCAGCGCGGGAAAAAAGAGACGCAGCCAAGATATGTATATGAAGAGGTCGTGCGTACCTGCCTGGAGATGCAAAGCGGAGTCGGCGAGGCGCAGGCATATGAACGATTTGGAAAGCGCTGTCAGCTGCCGGAATACATTCGGCTCGGATCTGTGCTTTCACAGAATCTGCGGAAGGGAGCGAAAGGACTTACCGCCCTGCTGGAGCAGGAAGCGGAATCGTCCCTGAATGAACGAAAGAATCACGCGAGAAAAATTGGAGAACAGGCAGGGACAAAGCTGCTTCTTCCGATGATCCTGATGCTGGGGATTGTCCTGACTGTCCTGATGGTGCCGGCATTTTTATCTTTTTGATCCGCTGCTGTGAAGATGCAGAACTGTTATGAGTAACCATGGTAACTGTAAAGATATGGAACGGCTATGAACCTTTTCCTTCGTGACTGTGAAGGTAAGGAACAGTTACGAACGATGTTGTTTATGGGATGTCGGAAGGAGGAAACTATGGAACATATCAAAACTTTTCTACAGGAAGAAGATGGGGTTGGAGTCGTGGAGATCATCCTGATCCTTGTCGTGCTGATCAGTCTGGTACTGATCTTTAAGGAACAGCTTACAAGCATCGTCAATACGATTTTCAGTAAGATCACAAGCCAGAGCAACAGTATATAAAAAACAGAGAAAGAAGGCAGGAAAGAATGCGGGCGGGAAATGCTATGAAAAATCGGAAAACAAACCGGTTGAAAAAACAGACCTGGGAACGTCTAAAAAAACAAAGAAAATCTCCGGTACAAAGCCGGGGGCTCCGGTACAAAGAAGCCGGTGAATTAAAGGGATCAATCACCGTTTTCCTGAGTCTGGCCTGCATTTTGTTTCTGGCTCTGATCTGCGCGGTGACGGAATCCGCGAGAGTACAGGGGGCGAAGGCACAGTCGGCGAACATTACGGGCATGGGAACCTTTTCTCTGCTGAGTGAGTTTGAGACAAAGCTGCTGGAAAAATATGAGATTTTTGCCCTGGACGGAGCGTCCGGGGGCAGCTTTCAGATTCAGACGGTCAACAGCAGGTTTGAGGAATTTATCTCACAGAATGTCAACCCCAAAGACGGTCTTCTTAAGTCGCTTGCCTTTGACCCCTGGAATCTGGAGGTGGAAAGTACGGAAATCACGGGCTATGCGCTGCTGACGGATAACAAAGGGGAGGCCTTTTATCAGCAGGCGGTGTCCTATATGAAATCGAACATTGGCGTGATCGCGCTGGAGGAACTTTTAAATCTTGCAAACAGTGTAGATGAGATTGAGGAGAAACAGGATGCATATGAAGAGGATCAGAACAACAGTAATGAGCAGCTGTCCGACCTGGAGGACGAAAAACAGGAGCGGCTTATCGAATTGGAATCCGAGATGCCGGAATCCCTGGAGGAGTCAGCAGCTCTTGCAGAGACAACAGGAAATCCGCTTACCGAGATCGCAAAGCTTCAAAAGAAGAGCACGCTGGAAATTGTGACCTGGGATAAGACGGTTTCCGCAAAAAGCGTTACAAGAAGCAGCCTGCCGTCAAAAAGCAGCCTGCGGAAAGGAAGCCTGACGATCGAGAGTGAACACAGCGGCCTGATTTCCAATGTGCTGTTCCGGGAGTATCTGGTGCGGTATTTTGAGAACTATTTAAGCGAAAGTTCTGAGGCAGACCTGAATTATCATCTGGAATACATACTCGGAGGAAAATTAAGCGATGAAAAAAATCTGCAGTATGTGGTAAACCGCCTGCTTTTGATCCGTGAGGGAATGAATTATGCTTTCTGTACGGGGAGTACATCGATGAATACGCAGGCGGGAACACTGGCGACTGCTCTGACCGGATTTCTCGGTATTCCGGCGCTGACCGCGGCGACAAAGCATGCGATCCTTCTGGCCTGGGCCTATGGGGAAAGCCTGGTTGACGTCCGGATCCTGCTGGACGGAGGCAAAGTACCTCTGAAGAAGAATGAGAGCAGCTGGTCTCTGACGCTGGAGAATCTGGGACGTGTGACAGAGGTGCTGCAGGAGGGAGCCAAAGGCAAAGAAGAGGGACTTTCCTATCAGGATTATCTCCGGATCCTGCTTAATATGGGTTCTTTGCAGAACCAGAAGATGCGGGCGCTGGATCTGGTGCAGATGCTGATGAGCAGAGAGGACGGGATGAGCAATTTTCAGGTGCAGAACTGCATTGTGGCAGTGGCGACCCGTGTGACGTATCGGTGCGCTCCGGTGTTTTTAGGTCTGCCGGAGGCGGTGATGGGACTTACGGGGGCCGATGCGACGTTTACGCAGACGGCGAGCATGGCTTATTAGACAGAGAGCGGGGTGAAGAAGAGTGCTTTTGTATCAGGAATGCAGGTTTTTCTTTTTAATAAGAAAAATGTTTTCAGCAATACGGGATTTGCATAAACACAAAAATATTCACAAAAACGTGAAAATATTAAGAAAGGAAGGAAGCTTCTTCGGACCGATATGTTTACAGGATGCAAAAACACTCCTTTTTGCCCCGATGCGGGCCTCGCTTACCGTGGAAGCGGCACTGGTGCTCCCCCTGTTTTTGTTCTGCATGATCGCGGCCCTGCAGTATTGCAGGGCAATGGAGACGGCAGTTCAGTTTGGAACAGCCTTATCTGAGACCGGAAAGGAGCTTGCGGCGGCAGCCTACGTAACGACCTGGACCGGTGAGACCGGGACAGAGGCTTCTCTGGCGGCTTCCGCACTTTCACTGGTATATGCGCAAAGTGCTGTGACCGGAAAGGTCAACGACACTTCTGCAGTAAAAAATGTAAACATGGCACTTTCTTCTCTGATGGGAGAGGATGAAATGATCGACCTGGTGCTGACGTATCAGATTCAGTCGCCGGTTTCCGCGGTAAGTCTGCCCGGCAGCTTTTTCATTCAGCGCGCAAGTGTGCGCGCATGGGTTGGGCGCCAGGAAGAGCCTGCGGATGGAGAAGGGGAGACCGAGGAGGAGGATCCGTATGTTTATGTAACAGAGACAGGAACGGTGTATCATCTGGATGCGGATTGCAGTTACCTGAAGCTTTCAGTTTTTACGATTGCGGCTGATACGCTTTCCTCGCTGCGAAACGAGAGCGGCGGAAAATATTATGCCTGTGAATTGTGCGGGGCGGATGCGGGCGCGATCGTGTACGCGACGATGGACGGGACCCGTTATCACAGCACACTTTCCTGCAGCGCACTGAAACGGACGGTTACACAGGTAAAACTATCGGAAGTCGGCGACAGGCACGCATGTTCAAGGTGCGGCTGAGAATGAAAAAAGTTTGCGGCAATCCGGACCGGATGCGTTCCGGGGTGCGGCTGAGAAAGGAAAAAGGATTGCGGCGATCCGGACCGGATGCGTTCCGGGATACCGCTGAGAAAGGGAAAAAATGACTCAATATATTATGACATGTGTGGTGCTTGCGATCTGTACCTATACGGATATCCGCTGGAGAAAGATCTATAAAAGAGTGATCGCGGCGCATCTGGTCCTGGCATTGGTCATCCATCTGGCTTTGCGGGACACTGCGCTCGGGTCGGTACTGATGGGGCTGGTTCCCGGTATCGGCTGCCTGCTGATGTCAGCCGGGACGCATGAGGCGATGGGATATGGAGATGCTTTTCTGATTCTGTCGTGCGGTTTTTCGCTGGGATCAGAACGGGTGTTGGCAGTCATGTTCACTGCGTTTTTCTGTGTGGGCGTCTGGGCATTCTGGCTGATCTGTTTTCGGAAAGGGAAGAAAAAAGCGGGAATTCCGTTTTCCCCTTTTTTGCTGGCGGGCGCGGTCGTGCAGGGACTGGGGGTGCTGCTGTGATGGAGTGCTATGATACAGGAACGGATAAAACAGAAACGGATGAAACTGAAACAGCCGAAACAGGTATGGCCGAACCAGACAGGTCTGGCCCGTCTTTCTGGCGTGGAAGCTATACGGTAGAGGCGGCGGCAGTCGTATCCATTACGATCCTGGTGCTGGCAGCGCTGCTGATCGCGACCTTTTATGTACATGACCGGGCAGTATTTCAGAGCATTGCCTGTGAATGCGCCGCGCTTGGAAGCAATTATTGCACGGACAGCGAAAGGACTTCCGCAGCTGCATCGGCAAAGGATGAGATCAGTGCGTCAAGGTTTTTAGGGAGCAGGGATGTCTCCGGGAGTGCCACTGTGGGGGAGGAGAAGGCGGAATCCGCATGGAGTGCCGTTTATCCTGTGCCCGGGTTCGCAATGAGCTATTTTACGAATAATGTGCTGACCATACAGACCTCGTGGGACAGTCAGATCGTGCAGCCTGCTGATACGATACGGCTGATCCGCGGAGCGGGAAAACTGCTTAGCGAAGGAGACGATTGAGGTGAAAACGGAATATAAAAGAGATCTTCAGAATAATTATCTGATTCTGGAAGCACCGGATGTGGAGGCGGAAGAGAACTATGGCCTGCGGATGGCAGAGCAGAATCAGGTGAAAGGCCTTCTTCCCATGCATGAGTCCCGAAAGGATGGGAAACTCTATCTGCATTATGAGATTACCTCAAAGCAGACGCTTGAGAATGTCTATGAAAAAAAGCTGATGGGCTATCAGGATATTCTGTCCGTTTTGTCAGATATTCGCGATACGCTTGAAACCATGAGAAAATATCTGCTCTCTCCGCAGATGCTTCTCTTTGCGCCTGAGATGATCTTTATGCAGCCGGAGCGGAAAAGTCTGCTGCTTTGCTATTATGCGAAAGAAAATGAGTGCCCGATCCGGATGCTTGCTGAATTTATTCTGAAACGGCTTGATCACCGTGACAGGCAGGCGGTAGCGCTGGGATACGGTTTTTTCGAGCGGGCATCCGGCGAAAATTTCAGCCTGACAGAATCTCTGAAAGAGATTTTAACAACCTTTGGAGACACAGAACGGTCACCGCGCCCGGATGCTCCGGATAACGCTTTTGAACAAAATCCGGGAAAAAAGGTTTCTGCGGGATACCGTGAAAAGGCGGATTCCGGGCGAGACTACGGAACCGATTTTTTGCAGAAAGAATGTGCGCCGCCTTATTATGGTACGAATGGACATTCGAGGGCATATGGGGAGACATCCGGGAATACAGTTCATGATGCGTTTCAGGGTACATTTCAGGATACGGTCAGCCAAAAGGGACGATATGATCCGCCGAAAGACGAGGCTTACCAGACAAATGCGCAGGAGGAGCCATATGTGATCCATCGGGAGCGGAGCAGGAAAAAAGGAAAGGGAGAACCGCTGACGGACCGCATTTTCTCAAGGATCCATCCTGCCGTCCTGCTGAGCTTTCTGGCACTGACGGTTGTGATGGAAGTCCTGATCCTGTGCAGGGCGATCAGCCTGACGGAAGGCGGAGGATGCTTTTTTCTGATATTGTCAGTCGAAATTCTGGTCAACCGCCGGATTTTTCATAAAAAGACGGAGAAACCGGTGGAATGGGAAACGGAAGAGGAAAATGAAGAATACCGGAGGCTGATGCAGGAAGTCTATCCGGCCGGGACGGAGGGGACGGAACCGGAGCCGATTGAGGAGACACGCTGCCTGATTCCGAAAGAGGAAGATCATTCTCTTCGACTGATTTGTTGTTTAGAGACTGGGGAAAAAGAGAAATATCCGGAGATTCGCCCGGGAATTCAGCCGCTTTATATTGGAAAAATAAGAGGGGAAGCGGATGTGCTCCTGAATGTCTCAACCGTGAGCCGCATGCATGCGCGCATTCAGATGCGGCAAAATCAGTGCTTCCTGAAAGACATGAACAGCAAAAACGGTACCTTTTTGAACGGAAGGCGGATGGAACCGCAGGAGGAATGCGAGATAAAAGAGGATGACGTGGTGGCTTTTGCACAGGTGACGTATCGGGTAGTGAACGTGTAAGACAGGAACGTACTATTCACGGCGAGCCTGACATTTGCTGTCAGGCTGCGCCAGAACACGTTTCGGATGTGTGAATTTCCCGCAGATAATAGAGCGCTGCCTATTGACTCCCACGGAAAAAGCATGTTATGCTCTGTCACAAAGTCGTTGCATAAATCAGGTGGGAGGACAGAATGCAGGAAGCAGTTGATTTTTTTAAATCAAGGCAGCCGGTTAATCTGGCGATCGTTCTTACAAATATTATTGTTTTCGTTATCTTAAGCATCATCGGCGATACCGAGGATGGGTACTTTATGGTTATGCACGGAGCGAATTTTGCGCCGTATGTTGTGGAGTATGGTCAGTACTACAGGCTCTTTACCTGTATGTTTCTGCAGTTTGGGGTTCAGCATTTATTTAATAATATGCTTGTTCTGATCTTTCTGGGGGATGACCTGGAAAGACTTGCCGGAAAGCTGCGCTTTCTGATCATTTATTTTGGGGGCGGGCTGATCGGAAATATTGTGTCCGTAGCCTATGATATGCGAACGGGTGAATACAGCGTGTCTGCCGGAGCCTCCGGCGCAATCTTTGCCGTGATCGGCGCACTTCTTGCCGTGGTCATCCTGAATAAAGGGAAAATTCCGGCATACACCAGACGGAGGATGTTCCTGATGGCATCATTGTCCGTGCTGCAGGGACTCACAGCTACCGGTATAGACAACTGCGCGCACATCGGAGGAATGGTCAGTGGATTTTTGCTGGCGATGCTGTTCCATCGGAAGCTGACCTTTGAGGAAAGAATTCCGGTGGAGGATTTTCGCGAGTGAGCGAAGAAAATCGTAACGAATCAGGACAGTACCTTGCACCTACTGCGAGGTTCGTATAAATCATATGAAAATATATAGCGTACGAAAATTCACTGTTCTGACATGCCTGACATGCTGACGGCGGGGATGCACAGACAGAAATCCGTAAAGGAAGCGCCCTCTTCCGTGCCTGTCTCCACAGAGATGGTGCCGCCGTGCAGCTCGGCGACAGTGCGGACAATGGACAGGCCAAGCCCGGTACCGTTGGATTTGTGTGTGACAAACGGGTCGAAGAGAGTATCCAGATATTCTTCCGGGATGCCGGGACCGTTATCCCTTACATGGAGACACAGGAAAGGAGAGTCCCCGGTGTCGTATGGCATCGTATATAGAAGAATCCGGCGCTGATGGGAGTCCGGCATGGAGGACAGCGCGTCTGCCGCGTTGATCAGCAGGTTCGTCAGTGCTTCTTTAAGACGTGTACGGTCTGCCCGGATGACGATTGTATTATCTTCATCGGGGACATTGCCTGCATGGACATTGTCTGTGGGAGTATGGATCGCTGAAGTATCACCGTCTGTGGGAGCATTAACGGCGGGAACACTGTCGGCGGAAGCATCGTCTGAGGAACCGATATCGAGCCGGATATGATGCTCTTTAAGCAGAGGCTGAGCGGAGACAAGAAGTTCCCGAAAGAGATCCTGCACCGGAAAAACGGTAAATTCAGGCTGATATTCCCGTGTCACTGCAAGGGAATCCTTCAACAGCCGGAGCAGATGCTGGATGTCACCTTTGGTCTGCGCCCAGAGTGGAGAAGCATTGACGCAGGGATATTCCTTTTCCAGCAGCTGAAGGGAGCTGTAGATCAGGGTGAGGGGATTGCGGTTTTTGTGCTCCGGGCTGCGGCCTTTGCACTCCGGGCTGCCGAGAGTGTGACGGTGTCGGCGGCATGATTTACGGGTGTAAGAGAATGGGAGGAAGGTATATCGGATATTGTCATAACTCACTTGCTTCTTTCGTTCGGGATCTTGTAGCTGTAAAGGCACTGTACAGTTACGAATGTTTGAGAGTCTAGCATTATTTTTGCGAAATAGCAAGAAGATTCGATTGACATTTTTCGACATTCTTCATAATATATAAAATATAGTATGTTAAGCAGTAAAGCACCACAAGTATCTGTATTTACGCATTACAGCACGGAAACTGTAATGCAGTAACCAAAGGAAGGCAGGTATAATTTTGCAGAACGATTGTATTTTTTGTAAAATCGCGAATGGAGAGATTCCATCGGCGACGTTGTACGAGGATGAGGAGTTTCGGGTAATCTTGGATCTGGGACCGGCTTCGAAGGGCCATGCATTGATTCTTCCGAAAAAACATGCCGCGAATCTTTTTGAACTTCCGGATGAGACCGCCGAAAAAGCACTCATCGTTGCGAAACGGATTGCCGGAGTACTGAAAGAAGGATTGCATGCAGAGGGGCTGAATCTGGTTCAGAACAACGGCGCGGCAGCTGGTCAGACGGTTGAACATTTTCACATTCATCTGATTCCAAGATATCAGAATGATACGGTAAATGTTACGTGGCAGCCGGGAGAACTGAGCGAGGAAGAAAAAGGGGAGATTCTGAAATTATTCCGATAATCACAGGAAAGAGAAAGGTTGCGTATGAAAAACGAACGTTTCGAAGGGTATTTTCAAAAATATCATGATGTGGTAATGTACGTTGTCTGGGAAAAGACATCCGATCGCTTTTTGGCAGAAGAGATCGAACAGCAGGTCTTCTGCGATTTTTATGTGCACATGGAGGAAATCCGGCCGGGAGCGGAAAAAGCGTGGCTGATGCGCTGCACGAAGAATAAGGTGGTGGATCACCTTCGCGGAAAGCAGCATTGGGGAGAACTGCTGATGGACACCAGTCAGGCGGAGACGAATAATCTGCTGCTGGATGAATCCCTGATCCTTTCCGAGGAGCGTCTCATCATGCAGCAGTTTACCGGGCGTATCCTGCGTCAGGTGAAGACGGTCAACGTGCACTGGTATGAAGCACTGGAGCTTTGCTTTGTGGAAGAGCTTTCCTATTCGGAAGCTGCCGAACGGCTGGGGATCTCCGTACCATTGCTGCGCTCGTGGATATGCAGAGCCAGAGCTTATGTCAGGAAGAAGTTCTGGGAGGAGTATAAAAGAGGAGAGGTATAAAGCTGACCAAAGTCCCCGCTTCACAGGACTGCAGGTAAACAGCAGTGCCATGAGGCGGGGATTTTTTTCTGATTATTTATGCTTGCCTGCAGTTTCTTCAATGAGGCCGGTGATCGTTGCGATCGCGTCTCCGGCGTCGCTGTGTTCCATTGCTGTGATATACGTCTGCCGATTCTGATAAAGATCTAAAATGGCGGAAAGCAGAAGCTCCGGTGTGATCGATTCTTCCATCAGCACCTTGCTGAAGCCCTGTTTTTCGAAAGAGCGCGCGTTCAGGATCTGGTCGCCCCGGCTGGAGGATGAGGGAAGCGGGATCAGAAGGCTGGGCTTGCGAAGGTCCAGAAGCTCGCAGATCGCGTTCGCGCCGGCCCGGGAGACGACTACGTCAGCAAGGGCAAAGAGATCCGGCAGTTCTTTTTGAATATATTCATACTGTACATAGCCCGGAGTGCCGTTCAGACTGTCGTCCAGATTGCCCTTTCCGCAGAGATGGACGACCTGAAAAGTCTTAAGAAGCTCCGGCAGAATGCCCCGGATGGCCTGATTGACTGCAACGGAGCCCTGACTGCCGCCGATGATCAGCAGTACCGGTTTTTCAGAGGAAAAACCGCAGAATTTCAAACCGGCCAGACGGTTCCCGTCGTGAAGCTCGCAGCGGATTGGGGAGCCGGTGAGTACGGCCTTTCCTTCCGGCAGAGAGGAGAGCGTCTCCGGGAAATTGCAGCACACCTTTGTGGCCGCAGGAATCGCGAGACGGTTCGCCAGGCCGGGTGTCATGTCGGATTCATGGATGATGACCGGAATATGCAGTCCCTTCGCGGCCTGCACGACCGGAACAGCGACAAAACCGCCCTTGGAGAAGATGATATCCGGATGAAGTGTTTTCAGAATCTTTTTCGCTTCAAAGTACCCTTTCACAACACGGAAAGGATCGGAAAAATTCTTCAGGTCGAAGTAGCGGCGGAGCTTTCCGGAAGAAATCCCGTAGTAAGGGATATCGAGAGCCTCGATCAGCTGCTTTTCAATGCCGGTATAGGAGCCGATATAATGAATATCATAGCCCAGCTCCCGCAGCGTCGGAACGAGAGCGATGTTGGGCGTGACGTGTCCGGCGGTACCGCCGCCGGTGAGTACAATTCGTTTCATAAGAACCTCCGGGTCTGAAAGATAGGATGATTCGTAACTGTCCGGGAACCTCCCGGGTACGATGATTACAGTTTAATCCCTATCACAAAAAAGTCAAGAAGGGACTTTACAGCACATGAGTACAGAGCAGAACAGGACGGAAAACGCTTCAGGCGGCGCTTCCTCAAAAAAATCAAATAAAATAACGCCCATCCGTTTTCCGTACGATGCTTCGGACGATCCGGTGATTGATGATTTTCTGCTGGACAATATGCAGGAGGAGGCAGATGAGATTGAGCGGAGAATGAACTCTGATCCGGGATTCGTGAAGGCAACCGGGGAAGAGGCGGATGAGCAGTATGCGAAGATCGTTGCCCGTCTGAAAAAGATGGGTGTGTGGGAGGAAGAGAACGGGGAAGAGAAGGAAAGCGAAGAAAAGCGCGAGAATAGAGAAGAGCAAAAGAACGTAGAAAAACTGGAGATCAGTGAAGATCCGGAGAGCAGAAAACGGCAGGAGACCAAGGGTAATCCGGAGAGAAAAGAAAGGCAGGAGAACAGAGAGAACCTGAAGGGCATAGAAGAACAGGAGACTCTGGCAGAAGAAGCCGATTTAGATGAAGTGTATTACATGCTCTCAAAGGACGACCGTCAGGCTCTGGAGCTGGGGCGCCGGGAACTGCGCAGGCAGCAAAGGAAAAAGGCACGCAGCGCACGTCTGCTGCGTGTCGCAAGGCGCGGCGGAGTCGTGGCGGCAGCGTTTGTCCTGCTGTTCGCGGTGAGCATGAATGTCGACGCCAGCAGGCGGGTGATCCTGCGGATGTGGGATTCCATGACGGATGTGCTTGCAACACGGACTGCGACAAATAATCTGGAAGATTCCGTTCAAAGTACGATGGCAGAGAGTCTGGCAGCGATGGCGCAGATCGAGGAGGCGACCGGGATACCGGGGCTGAATTTTGCCTACTGGCCGGATGGGATGGAATATCTGCAGTATGAGCTTCAGGATGAAAATACAGAAGCGTATGTGTTTTTCACTTATGATGAGAAAATTCTTCAAGTGTATATGAGAAATATATATGAGGATTCCTCGAATTATCTTATGACGGATCAGGATGCGGTTTTGGTGGAGAAGCTGGAGAGCTGGAGCGGAGCGGAGGTACGGATCTGGTCGGTGAATCCGGACTCTGATGTGGAGCAGTATCAGGCGGAGTTTGAGTATGAGGCGTTCCGTTATGTGCTCTATGGGTACATTTCTCTGGAGGAACTGGAAAGACTGGTAAAAGGAATGGATTTTTTGGCTTGAAGAGGAAATAAAAGGATCTTTTAATGATATGGATTATGGTAGGCGGACACAAAAGGGGGAATCGAATGAGAGAGAAAAGAAAAAGAAAGATACGAAAAAGAGGAATGGCAGCCGTGTTGCTGTTGTGTATGGCACTGGGGTCGCTGCAGGCTTCCGCAGCCGACGACCAGCTGGGTACGGTCGTGGATGGCTCATTGCTGACGGAGGAGACAGAAGTGGAGAGTGTTGTCTATCCGCTGGCGCGTTACAGTTATCTGGCCACCGGGACAGGAACGCTGACACTTACGGGGACACGTACTGTCCGCATGACTGGCTCTACCACCGCGACTTCCAGTGTGGACCGGATTAAGGTGCAGATGTATCTGCAGCGGCTTAAAAACGGAACCTGGGTTAACTATCAGACAGGAACGCTGGGCATCAAGTATAATACCTACTATGTGTCGACAACTGACACGATCACGGTAGAGGGCGGCTATTACTACCGCGCCTGCGGCGCTCACGCAGCCACGGAAGGCAGTACGACGGATTCCACATCCAGCTATACCGATGGCATGTGGATTAATTAGCCGCCGCGGGACAGCCATCTGATGAGAACAAACGGTAAGCCGAAAGCATACAACAGGCTGAGAACGGGCAGCAAGCCGTGGAGGACTGCGGCAGACTGCTGACAAACCGTAGTATCAGCACTGTGCGCAGCATCCTTATAAGTATTATTACAGGTATTATTACAGACAGTATCAAAGACATTTTTTCAGGCAGGACCGCTTTTAATGGTATTCCTGCAGACACGTTACCAAACAACATTGATCCGCTTACATAAGATAAAACCTCACGTAACTGTTCGGTGCTTTCATCGTTATATTTTTGCAGCTGTGTGAGGAAAATGCCTGCCGCGGGAGAGAGTTTCTGCCGCAAAGCAGGTGAACAGAACAGACACTGACGGCTGATACAGGTACCTGAACACTGTTTTAACATACTATATGCGGAGAGCCACCGCATACAGAATCGCCTGAAGGCGATGCGGCGGCCTGCGTCACAGATTCGCAGCGCGAATCTGTGACAAAAAGCGGTTCCTTTTTTCCGTAAGGAGCCGCAAAACAAAAAACAGAGGCGCGGCAAAGGCTGAACGGCAACTGCCGCCGGATGAAGAATTACTGTAACAGGGATATGAATCAGAGTCTGTGACAGGAACAAGGGAAAAAGCCTGTGTGGGGAGGAGAAAAAAGAACTTCGTGCACAGGCTTTTGCCCTCTGAACAGTTTCCGGTGTACCATATTATATATGCTATTTGCATGAATGTATGCTGTATGCAAGAATGTATGCCATATGCACGAATGGATGTTATATGCAGGAACGCATGGACGTATCATATATGCAGAAATGCATGACAGGAGAAAAATGAGCAGAGAAACTTATGAAGAAACATGCAGAGAAAAGCCGTCCCAAAAGCGTTTTGGCCCGGCAAAGTGCTTTACGCTGCTGGGACTTTGTGCGGTGCTGGCGCTCTATGGCTATGTGCTGTCGGGATTTCATATTGTGACACGGGTAAAATATGAGCTGACCGGCAGCGAGGAGACATGGGAGAACGCGGCGGTCATGGAGGGGTATGCCTCAACAGTGGAGGAATATTATTATGACCATCTGCCGGAGGAACTGCATGAGGCGTATCGGGAGATTTATGTGCATCTGATGCGGTATGAGGATTCGGGAGATTTCTTTTCTGCTGTCTCATCGGAGGAGTTCTGGCAGGTGTATTACGCGGTGCTGGCGGATCATCCGGAGATCTTCTGGACGGATACGAGTGCGCGGGTGGAGGAATCTGCCCTGACAGGAACCGTGATGACCTATCAGCTTGATGTGACTGTGGAGCCTGAGGACCGGGATGCCATGCGTGAGGAACTGGAAGCGGCGGCGGACGCGTGCATTTCTCAGATTTCTTCGGATGCGACGGATTATGAGAAGATCAAAGCGGTCTACGAATATGTCATTGATACGACGGAGTATGATGTGAACAGTGAGGACTCGCAGAACATCCAGAGTGCGCTGCTGTATCATTCTTCGGTGTGCGCCGGATATTCCAGGGCATTTCAGTATATTCTGCACCGGATGGGACTGTTCTGCACCTACATCACCGGGACGATCGTCGACGGAGGTGACCATGGCTGGAATATGGTACGCATTGCGGAGACGGAGATGTCGGGCGAGACCCTGGCGGGAGTACCGGAGACGGATGCTTCGGAGAATTATTATTATGTGGATGTTACGTGGGGGGATCCGGTCTTTGCGGGAAATATGGACGACTACGATACAGAGAGTACGATCAGTTACAATTATCTCTGCTGTACGGAGATGGATCTTTTTAAAACGCATGTGCCGGATGACTCGATCGAACTTCCGGAGTGTACCTCAGATGCGTATGATTATTATAAGCTGAACGGGTTTTATTATGAAAGCTTTGACCGGGAGACCATTTATCAGGCCCTGATGGAGTCGGTACAGGCCCAGGATACGCGCATTATGATGAAGTTCGGAAGCGAGGAGGCGTATCTGGAGGCGCAGAGCGCGCTTTTTGAGGGAGATCTGCTGGATGAACCGGGGCAGTATCTGATGCGGCTAAACGGGGTGACCAGCTGGAATTACCGATACCATACGGATGATAATTTTTATCTGATCACGATTTACTGGAACTGAGCGGGGCATATCCCGTATAAAGTGCGGAACATGCCCCGTAATTGCAAATGTGTAAATAAATTGAATCGTTGCAAAAGTTCAGACTGTTTTGCGGCTGATCACTGCTGCAGAGCCAGCTTCAGTGCTTTTGCGAGCTGATCCGGGCAGGATGTCTGCTTAAAACCGCAGCGGATGCCTTCGAGCTTGGCGATGGCATCACTGGCTTTCATCCCTTCCACGAGACGGGCCACGCCCTGTGTGTTTCCGGAACATCCGCCGAGAAATTCAACATGTTTGATGGTATCGCCGTCCATATCAATGTGGATGTTCTGGGAACAGACACCCTGTGGTTTGTAATCCATATGAAATACCTCCTTTGTGTATTTGATTCCGTGAGCTGACACCTGTCGTGTCATCCGGTTCAGTATAGCGTTTTTGTACTTAATGTTCAAGTGAAATGTGAAAATGGCCTGCATTTCTTGCGGTTCACGCCAGCGCCGCGCATTCCGCAGCAAGTCACACATGTGGATACAGAACTGACGTAAAGTTGGTCAGAGTGTGACTTGTAACTTGCATTTTGCTGAAAGTGAGGGTATAGTAAACAGGTGTTTATCAAGTGTTTTTGGAACAGCAGATGATCAGCATGACAGAAAAGAGGATTCTTCAATATGAATAAAATCGGTATCATCGGAGCAATGGAAATTGAGGTAGAACGGCTGAAAGCGGATATGAAGCTCTCCCGGGAGGTCACGAAGGCACATATGGTCTTTTGCGAGGGAGAATTGTCCGGTATGCCGGCGGTCGTAGTGCGCAGCGGCATCGGAAAGGTGAACGCGGCTGTGTGTACGCAGATCCTGGTGGATGAGTTTGGTGTGGACTGCGTGATCAATACCGGTGTGGCTGGGTCTCTGGACGCGAGTATTGACATCGGGGACATTGTGATCTCGAAGGATGTTGTGCACCACGATATGGACGCGGTGAACTTTGGATATCCTCTGGGACAGATTCCGCAGATGGATGTGTTTTCCTTTGAGGCGGATCCGGCGCTGGCAGAGCTGGCGGAGCGGGTGTGCCGCAAAGTGAATCCGGAAATATCCGTGTTCCATGGACGTATCACCAGCGGCGACCAGTTTATTGCGGATAAGGAGACGAAGAACCATATCGTCTCGAATTTTGGAGGCAGCTGTACAGAGATGGAAGGCGCGGCCATCGCGCAGACTGCCTGGCTGAACGGCATACCGTTCCTGATCCTGCGCGCGATCTCGGATAAAGCAGATGACAGTGCTACAATGGACTACCCGACATTCGAGCGTGAGGCAGCGCAGCACTGTGTGCGGCTGGTCGAGGGTCTGTTGGAGGAATTGTAACTATTCATGACAGTACGTACCTCGCACTTGTTGCGAGGTACATATTAAAGTAAGTCAGCAGCCTGATATTACGCAGAGGCGCGATAGAAAGCATATTGTTAAAGCAACCACGTCTCGTGCGGCGAGCAGGGGAAATCACCCTGGTCGATTTAGTTTTGCAGATCTTCCTTCAGATCTTTTAACAGGCATTCCAGTTTCTGATCAGTTTCCTCTTTTGATGATGCGTCTTTTGCACCTTCAAGACCTCTGATAAGCTGCTTCAGCCAGCTTTTAAACTGTAAATCAGTCATTCCCATTTCTTCCATAAGGACTCCTTTCTCATAAGTAGTGTTCAGTCAGAAGCCTCCTGACTTGTGCTGCCGGGAAAAACCAGTCCGAGAATATTCATAAGGTTCCTGTAGGCTTCTGTTTCCGTACTGCCTCTTTGTGCTTCCTGGTTCAGATATCTTTGCATTTCTTCCTTTGTCATCTCCTCCATAAGGACTCCTTTCCCATATTGTCAGTACTTCTTACTGATGATATGATTATTTGATACGGCATTCTGATTTTAGATGCTTTGCTTTTCTGCTCAAACTATATCATGTTATTTGCCTATACGCAATCTCTTTTTGCAAAATCAGCGCACCGTCAGGACTGACCGCAAACCTCATATTCAATTTCCGAAGGAAAACTTTGAACTTCAAAAGCCGTATTTTGAACTTCCGGAAGAATCTCCGCAGGATTAAAACGGACTTCAGAATAGATTCCATGGAGAAAAAGTCGAACGATTTTTCTTTGCAAACGCGATTTTTACGGCTATAATGGCGGCACTTGGGTGAGCACAGTCAAGGGGGCCGGCCGGGGCTGTGTCGCCAAAGAAATATTTCCTTTCGGGGAGGAGGATGTGTTATGCTACAGTTCATTATGGAAAAAAATATCCTGATTTATGCACTCGCGGCGGCCTGTGTGGTCGGCGTGGTCAGCCGGATGGTCCTGCGCCGGATTTACGACGGACTGCTTAAGGATACGGCGAACAGCGGGGAGCCGGAGGGACGGTTTCTGCAGCAGTTACGGCAACGGTTTCAATATTGCACGCATCTGAATGAGCAGGTAGGGGATGTGCGTGCGCTGATTCAAAGGAGTCTGATGGAGTATCGCGTGTGGGGCATCAGCCTGCACGGATGGCAAAGGTTCGGAAATGGGTGTCTGACGGTCAGCCTTCTGTGCGCGGCGGTGGGAACCGCGGTGCGTGTGCAGAATCAGGCGGCTGTGATCGCGGGAAATTCTTATTTTTGGATGGGCGCGGGTGCGCTTGTGCTGTCCGCGTTTGCCTGGGCTCTGGCGGATATCAGCTATCGGAGCCGGTCGCTGGAGATCTGCCTTTGCGATTATCTGGAAAACAGCGGAGCCGTGCGTGTGTACAGTGAGGAAGAGCTGCCGGATCTGGAATATGAATCCGTGAATGCGCAGACACCAATTCGTACGCCGATCGTGTCTGTAGAAGAAGGGCGTCGGGCGAAACAACGGGCGAAGGCGGAGACGGCTGCCGGTTCGGCACGCGGACAAGCCGGAAAATCCGGGAAAATGGCGCTTTCCCGCGGACGAAAGGAGGCGGATGCCGGCGGCTCGGCGCGGGCGCAAAGGGATAAAAACGAGCTGAAGGAAAGCCTTGCCCGCATGAAGGCGGGGATGCAGGAGAGTGCTGCCGCGGATGCGGACCGGCCGGGCGGTGACCGTTCCGGAGACGACCGGGGCGCAAGGCTGCTGCGGGAAATGGATCCGAAGGAGCAGGAGCGGCTTGTGCGGGAAGTGCTGAATGAGTTCCTTTCGCAATAAGGTGACAGGGGAGCGGTTTGTGGCCCGGTCAGAGAGAAATTTTTTAACTATTCAGGACAGTGCCTCGCACTTGCTGCGAGGTACGTATGAAAACGTACAATTTACAGGAAAAAGTCCCATCGCGGCGCTAAGCGGCAGCGGAGACGCGATTTTAAATGGACTTTTTCCCGTAACTGTGAAGGAACTGAACAGTTACGAATTTCTTTGACAAATCTTTTGTATTAATACTTGCGAAACGGGAAATGCTCTGCTAGAATGGACAGGAAAATGGTTACAATTACACAGATAAAAAGGAGATGTGGATATGAGCAATAAAGTGACTTTTGATTATTCGAAAGCATCAGGCTTTGTCGCTGAGAACGAAGTGGCATCCATGAAAAAGCTTGTTGCTGCTGCGAAGGACGAGCTGGTATCCCGCACGGGAGCGGGCAATGATTTCCTCGGGTGGATCGATCTTCCGGTCGACTATGACAAAGAGGAGTTCGGACGCATTAAGAAGGCAGCGGAAAAGATCCAGAGCGACAGCGAGGTACTGCTGGTGATCGGCATCGGCGGCTCTTATCTGGGTGCGCGTGCGGCGATTGAGTTTTTGCGCCACAGCTTCTACAACAACGTTTCCAAAGAGATCCGGAAGACACCGGAGATCTATTTCGTGGGCAACAGCATCAGCAGCACCTATGTGCAGCACCTGATCGATGTGATCGGGGATCGTGATTTTTCCGTCAATATTATTTCCAAATCCGGTACGACGACCGAGCCGGCCATCGCGTTCCGCATTTTCAAGAAGATGCTGGAGGACAAGTACGGCAAGGCAGAGGCGGCGAAGCGTATTTACGCGACGACGGACAAGGCGAGAGGTGCGCTGAAGAATCTTGCGACAGAAGAGGGCTACGAGAGCTTCGTGGTACCGGACGATGTCGGAGGACGTTTTTCCGTACTGACGGCGGTAGGGCTTCTGCCGATCGCGGTCAGCGGTGCAGATATCGACAAGCTGATGGAGGGCGCCGCTTCCGGAAGAAAGCGCGCGCTGGAGGCGGAGTTTGAAGAGAATGACGCCCTTCAATACGCGGCGATCCGCAATATCCTGCACAGAAAGGGCAAGTCGGTCGAGGTGCTGGCGAATTACGAGCCGAGCCTGCACTATGTATCCGAATGGTGGAAACAGCTTTACGGCGAGAGTGAAGGAAAAGACCAGAAGGGAATCTTCCCGGCATCGGTGGATCTGACGACAGATCTCCATTCCATGGGTCAGTTTATCCAGGACGGCAGCCGTATCATGTTTGAGACAGTGGTCAATATAGAGGAATCCAGATGCACGCTCACGATCGGTGAGGAGCCGGTGGATCTGGACGGACTGAACTATCTGGCAGGAAAGACCGTGGATTTTGTTAATAAGAGCGCCATGAACGGAACGATCCTGGCACATACGGACGGCAACGTGCCGAACCTTATGGTGAGCGTGCCGAAGCAGGATGAGTTTTATCTTGGCGAGCTGTTTTACTTCTTTGAGTTTGCCTGCGGTGTGAGCGGGTATGTACTGGGCGTGAACCCGTTCAACCAGCCGGGTGTCGAGAGCTACAAGAAGAATATGTTTGCTCTCCTTGGCAAGCCGGGCTATGAGAAGCAGAGAGAAGCGCTGCTTGAGAGACTGTAAAGAGGAATTGTCGGATGATCGGCAGGGGGGATGCTGTGAAAGCGCGGAAGCGTTTTGGGGTATCCCCTTGCTTTTTTGAACCATAAGTGTGGGAAAAAGTCTGGGGGAATCAAAGTAACATGGCTTTATTTTTAGAGAAAATTCACCTGCCGCAGGACAGAAAGAAATTGTTTCGGGCGATTCCAATCCTGATCACGGTGTTTTTTCTGATTTACTATTGTATGCATCCGTCGATGTATTCGGAGGATGGGGATAAAACTTTACTGATGAGCGTTCGAACCTGGGAGATCAGCCTTTTATCGGTGGCGCTGATCTTTCTGTGGCTGGTGGATAATGAATTAAGTGACCGGGTGAACCGCATTCTTTCCTGGGGCTGGTTCGCGATCGCGCCGTTTGCGGTCTATTTTTCGCTTTTGTATCTGAATGCGGATAAGTTTAATATTGATTTTTTTGCGTTGGATAAGATTGCGCTGCTGCTCACGTTTGCTTTTCTTTATCTGGTACAGGGAATCCTGTTCGGACTGACCGGGAGCATCCGCTTTTCTGTGATCATCTATGCGGTGGCGGTGGCGGCACTGGGAATTATCAACTGTTTTGTGATCTCGTTCCGGGGGATGGCCATCTCGGCGGCTGATCTGTTTTCAATCGGCACGGCGGCAGCAGTCGCTTCGGAATATACATACACGCTGGACTGGTATATGGTCATGGAGATTCTGTTTACGCTCCTGATCTGTACGGTCAGCTTAAAGCTTCGCGGCGGGCGGATGATGCCGCTGGCGGCGCGCGGGTGCTTTCTGGCGCTGGTGGCGGTACTCGCGGGCGGTTATTACTATCTCTGCGGGAAAACGACCTTTCTGGAGGACCACGATATCCGGTCGGAGGGATTTACCCATCAGCTTCGTTATAAAAAATATGATATGCTCTTTACTACGCTGACGACCTGTTTTTATCTGGTCGTGGACAAGCCGGAAGGGTATTCCCTGACAGCGGTGGAAGAGATCGCGGCGGATTATGTGACGGAGGATGAGGCAGCTGACGGAACCGGAGATGACACTGAGGACAACGTTGCCACGGATAATGACGCTACCGACAGCGACACTGCGGACAGCGCTGCCACGGACAACAACACTGCGGACAGCAGTACAACAGATAGCGATACCGCAGACAGTGACACTGCGGACAGCAGTACCGCAAATAGCGAGGATATCTCCACCCCCAACCTCATCGTGATCATGAACGAGTCCTGGGCCGACTATACGGATATCGGCAACGGCCTGGAGCTGTCGGAGGACTATATGCCGTTCATCCGCAGTTTGACCGAGAATACGATCAAAGGCACGGCTTATTCGTCTGTGTTTGGCGGCAATACGCCAAATTCCGAGTATGAATTCCTGACCGGCAATACGATGGCGTTCCTGCCGACATCTTCGGTCGGGTTTAACCTGTTTGTGCGGGGGGGGGGATCTGCCTTCGCTGGCTTCGCAGCTTGGTTCGTTGGGCTATTATACGCTGGCCATGCATCCGTACCGCGGGACGAATTACCGCAGAAATATTGTTTATCCGCAGATTGGATTTGACACATATTATACACGGGATGATTTTTCCAATCCGTATAAACTGCGGAATTATATCTCCGACCGGACGCTGTTTGAGCGGATCATCACGGAATACGAGGAGAATCTGGATTCCGGGCAGACGCTGTTCTCTTACAATGTTACGATCCAGAATCACGGAGGCTATTATTCGTCCAATACGAAAAACATGTCCCTGTCGATCGATGTCCTGAATACGGAATTTTCCACGACGCGGGCGGAGATCTACGTGAATCTGGTCAAGGCGACGGATGATGCTTTCCAGCTTCTGGTCAATTATTTTGAGGAAGTCGAGGAGCCGACGGTGATCGTGATGTTCGGCGACCATCAGCCGGATATCGGCGATGGCGCGTACGAATATCTTCTCGGCGGTGATGAGGATACTCTGACGAGTGAGGAGCTTATGGAAAAGTATAAGATTCCCTTTATTGTCTGGGCAAATTATGACATCGAGGAAGAGACCATCGAGGCGACGAGCCTGAACTACCTCTACAGTATCATAGCGGACCGTCTGGGACTGTCCATGACCGGGTATCAGGAATACCTGCTTGATTTAAGCGAGGAAATCCCGGTGATCAATTCGGTCGGATATTGGGGCGCAGACGGTGAATTCTATGAGCTGGATGACAAGGATTCTCCTTATTATGAGCTTGTAAATGAGTATAATATTCTGGAATACAATGATATTTTCGGCGGTGACAACCGGTATTATGACTTTTTCACGCTTGATGCCGCCGAAGAGGCCGGGTAAACGGATTTTGTCGGCGCGGTAAAACAAAAAAGCCCGGAAAGCCTGTTTTATGCAGGATAACAGGGCAATGGAGCGGAGTTTTTATGAAAAAAACGCTGGACAAAGGAAAAAAGAAAAGGGTACATTTGATGAAAACTCTGGCGTGCGCGGGTCTGATACTTGCGGGTGCAGGGTGTGTGAATGCGTGTGCATCGGCTTCATCGGATGAGAGTGAGACTGTGGGCACATCCGCTTCATCGGATGAGAGTGAGACTGTGGGCACATCCGCTTTATCGGATGAGAGCGAGACTGCGAGCACATCGGCTTCATCGGATGAGAACGAGACTGTGAGCACGTATGCTTTATCGGATGAGAGCGAGACCGCACTGACGCTGCCGGAGGAGCTTGCGGCGCAGATCGCACGGCTTGATGGGTTTGAGGCGGAGACGGAGACAGAAACTGAGACAGAAACGGAAACAGAAACGGAGACTGAGACAGAGACTGAAGCAGTCGATGAGAATGAGCAGGCACTGCAGGAATTTTTACGGACAATTCGTCTGGGGGAGGATTTTCAGATCCCGATGGCGATGCCGGAAGTGTGGGGAACACTTCCGGGTCCGGTCACGTACTCCTGCGGGAGCTTAAGCATCGGCCGCGCCGAACGTGTACACCCCTGGGAGAAGGAAAAGACGATAGAGGAGCTGGAGGCTCTTGTGCAGGCAGAACTCGACAGTTACGACGGCACCTGGTCTGTTTATGTGAAGAATCTCAACACGGATGAAAGCTTTGTCATCAATGACCAGCCGATGAAGTCCGCGAGTGTGATGAAACTTTTTATCATGGGGACGGTATATACCGCGTTTGAAGAGGGAGAGCTGGAGCACACGGATGAGATCATGTCACTGGTGAACGCGATGATCAGCTACAGCGATAACACCTCGTCGAATCAGCTGCTGTACATTCTCGGTGATTCCAGTTACGCGGACGGCATCGCGAAGGTTAATGCGTTTATACAGAGCCACGGCTACAGCGAGATGACGGTGGAATACAACGGATTCAGCAACTCCGCCACCAATACGGGCAACGGCATCAATCAGGTAGCGGCGAAAGACGTTGGCCAGCTTCTGGAAGACATTTACCGGAGAACGTGGATGAGCCGTGCAGTCAGCAACGAGATGGAGGAAATGCTGCTTGATCAGCATACCCGTTATAAGATCCCGGCGGGACTGCCGGACGATGTGCTTTGCGCGAACAAGACAGGAGAGATGAGCGATACGCAGAACGACGCGGCAATCATTTATTCGGATGCCTGTGACTATATTCTGGTCGTGCTCTCGAACGGGTGGAGCAGCACGGATACGGCGATCACGCGGATCGGGAATCTGTCGGCGCTGGTATATGAGTATCTTAATTGAATGCCATACAGGCCACAGACTGCCTGCTTTGCAGGCTATATGCCGCTTGCGCGTCACATGTCTGAGGCTGAATGGGCGTCCCGCCCATTCTATAAAACAGAAATACAGCCCTTTGCAGATAAATCTGCACGGCCTGTTTTTCTGTTTTACTGCATGGCGGAACTGGAGGAATCATGTTTCGTTTATGGGGAAAGATCTGGAAAGACAACCATATGCTGCAGGATATGGTTTATAAAGAGGAAAGCGACGACACGCGCACACATAAGATTTTTCGCGGGCTGGATGAGATCTGCCATGACTTTGATCTGGAGCGGCCGATCTGGCTGGATAAAACGGTGACGGAATTTCAGCGTCACAGCAGGGCGCGGTTCTATCAGGACAGTTTTATCGAGACCGTTCCGTTTGATTACCTGGAAATACAGGTGCTTGAGGAAGGGTGAGATCATCACAATGCGTTGCTGCGCAGTGCCGTGAGTGCAGGCGCTGCGGCAGGGGAGAGAAAGAGAGATATGGAAGAACAGCTCAGCAGAGTAAAAGACATCAGAGATCGTTCGGTCGATAAGGGCAGGCGCGGCATGCACCATGCCATTTTCGGACGTACGGGTGTGCTGATGTTTTTTCTTTTGGCGGAAATTTTCCTGCTATTTCTGGTGCTGCATTTTGTAGCACAGTATATCTATCTGTTTTTTGGCGGACACATGATCTTTGCGTTTCTGGTGCTGCTTTTGATCATCAACCACGAAGAGCATCCCGCATTTCAGCTGGCGTGGGCGTCTCTGGTACTGCTGTTTCCGATCTTTGGCGGGCTGCTGTATCTTTATCTCAAGCTGCAGCCGGGAATGAGGGTGCTGTCCGGGCGGATGCAGGAAGTGGACTGTGAGTGCCGGGATCTGCTGCCGCATGATTTTAATGTCATCAGGGAACTGGATTTTCAAAATCCGCGGGCGGCCCAGCTGGCCTATTATATCGGGCGAAGACAGGGGTATCCGGTCTGCGCAGACACGGAAGTCACATATTTCCCCGGCGGCGAGGAAATGTTTGAGGAACTGAAAAAGCAGCTGCAGGACGCAAAACATTTTATTTTTCTGGAATATTTTATTATCTCAGAAGGCTATATGTGGGACAGCATACAGGAGATTCTGGAGCGGAAGGTGGAAGAGGGCGTGGAAGTGCGCCTGATGTATGACGGAATGAATGAACTGAATAACCTGCCGCATGATTTTTCCAGAAAAATCAAGAATCTGGGGATTCGCTGCAAGGTCTTTTCTCCGGTCTACCCGGTCATTTCCACCAGCTACAACAACCGCGACCACCGCAAGATTGCTGTGATTGACGGACACACGGCTTTTACGGGGGGAGTGAATCTTGCGGATGAGTATATCAACCGCAAAGAACGCTTCGGCCACTGGAAAGACGCTGCCATCATGATGCGCGGCGATGCGGCGAGGAGCTTTACGGTGATGTTTCTGAAAATGTGGGATGTCACGGAAAAATCCGAAAATATTGCGGTGTACCTGAAAGCACAGGCAGAAGAGCCGGCAAAAGCACCGGTAAAAGCACAGGCAGAAGCACCGGTAAAAGCACAGGCAGAAGAGCCGGCAAAAGCACCGGTAAAAGCACAGGCAGAAGAGTCGGTGAAAGAGCCGTCGGCCGGGGATGGAAAACGGACTGACGGAGGCTTTGTTCTCCCCTACGCGACGAACCCGCTCGCCGAAACACAGACGGCCGAGCATGTGTATCTGGAGATCATCAACAGCGCAGTGCGGTATGTCCATATCATGACGCCTTATCTTGTGCCGGATCATGAGCTTTTACAGGCTCTGATCTATGCGGCGCAGCGGGGGATAGACGTCAAGCTTATTCTGCCTCACATCCCGGATAAAAAGTATGCATTTGCGCTGGCACACTCTTACTATAAGACACTTGTGAGCGCCGGCGTGCGTATTTTTGAATATACGCCCGGCTTCATTCATTCTAAAGTTGTAGTCAGTGATGATGTCTGTGCCGTGGTTGGCGCGATCAATCTTGACTACCGCAGCCTGTATCTGAATTTTGAATGTGCCGCCTGGCTCTATCATGTTCCGGAGATATGCAGGATCGAGGAGGATTTTAAAAAGACGCTGATCGATTGTCAGCTGGTGACCGCGTTTGATATCCGCCATGACAAAATCTCGCGGAAGCTGGCGGGGCATGTGCTGAAGGTGATAGCGCCGCTGATGTGATTCACCAGTTCAGTGCAGCAGCAAAAAAGAAAGGCGGTCTGTGGCCTGCTGCGCTGAATTGTAAAAACAAACAGAAAGGAAGGCTGTGCGGATTCATCCGCGGCAGACAAAACCCCACAGGACAATTCCTGTGGGGTGAATTTTCGCCTTTGTCATCCGATCTCGCGCAGGCTCTGCAGCGCATGATTCGCGACGATGGTCTCAAAATGCTCATTGAAGTAGGCATCCATGCCGATCGTGAACTTGCAGGGCACCGCGTATTCGGAAAGTATATTGCAGACACGGTTGAACTGTTCCGGCGAGCTCTGTGCCTTTTTCACCATCAGGTAAAAGACACCGTCTTCCGGACTTTTGTACAGGGAATTTGGTCCGTCATATACCGATGGATCCACGACCAGCGCGGCGCATATGGCATCATCCAGAGTCTGGAAAGAGTATGCCCGCATCAGGTTCGGCAGATCTTCGGTATCCGCGGAAGTCACGCCCGCGCCGGAAGGACTGTCTGTACCTTCGGCAGTATTTTTCTGTGAAGCCTGCTTCCTTCCTTCGGAAATACGCCGGATCAGATCCAGAATATCATCCGCGCCCTCAATGCGCTCCTTCAGGTCCGCCAGAGAAAGCCCGGTGTCAGAATCGGCGGTCTCCGGTGAGAACCGTGAAAATCGCGTATCCAGCTCTTCGGGATCTTCCACTTTTGTAATGATCAGAATGATCGTATCCATGGAAATCGGTATAGCCTCTATCACAAGTGGAATATTATCCGCCTCAAATCCAAGATCCTGCTGGGCGACCATCATCATGTCCTGAAAAAGCTCTCTCGCCTTGTCAGAACCGTAAGCCATGTCTCTTACATTGATATTGCGGCTTGCCAGATCCTCGCTTGTCAGAGTGCAGCGGATCTGCCGGTCATTGATCTTCTCAATTCTCATTCAATCACATCCTTTATGCTGTATCACCATAACTGTTCAGTACCTTTACAGTTACGTATCACCATATTATACGCATCTGACGGCAAATGTAAAGTAAAAAAACTGCAGCTTGTTCCTATGGCCTTTGCGGCAAGTGAGAAGACCTGACCTGAATGGTTAGCAGGAAAGCCATAGTAAATTTACGGAAAAAAGTAAAAAAGTACTTGCACAATTCACTCTTATTATTTATAATACACAACAGAAAGGATATACAAAACGAAAGGAGGGATTAAAATTCAAAAACAATACGGTTCCGATTCGCTGCAAGGATCGGAACAGACGCTGTACTTCCCGTCAGCAATGCATCGAGTATACCCTTTCCATACCGATTATCTACAGTATAATAAACATTGATTGGAATTGCAACCATAAAAAACAGTAAAACAGGCATAAAATAATGGAAATATATCACACGCACCTCCTGCGTTTTCTGCCTGTGAAAAAGGAGAAAATTGAATACAAAGACAAACTCGAAGCCCTGCGGTAATCAGGCTCGGCTGCTGGAAAAAGAGCTGAGCGGCTATGAAAGAGCGGGGACCCATCTTTATCTGGACGGGCGGCGCTGCCATGCAGACGAGATTGTCAGTGCCTGCCTGCTTGCCGATGGGGCCGGCTATATGAGAGATATTATCGGCAATGATCAGGAAATGATCACCGACATCAATTTTGTAAAAATCCGGTAACTATTCAGGACAGTACCTCGCACTCGCTGCGAGGTACGTATGAAAAGTAAATGTTGCAAGGGAAAATCCCATCGCGAAGCGATTTTAAATGGATTTTCCCTCGTAACTGTGAAGGCACTGAACAGTTACAAAATCCGTTTATAAAAGGGAAGGAGGTGTGCAGCCGAACTGCCGTTTCCCCGGACCGGCTGCTTCAGTTCTTAATTTTTATCAAAAATTGGGTAAAGATACTGACGATTTTTGCAGAAGCTGATATACTGACGAAAACAGGAAGAACTTTTCCTTTGCAATACAGAAGAAAAGGGGGAAGTACAGCAGATGTATTATAAGAATAAGACATTCAGGCGAATCGCGGCGCTGCTCATCGTGGCCGGCCTGCTGTCCATAGCTGTTGTAAGCATTCAGAAATATATGCCGAGCTCAAAGTGGATGAGTTCGGATTCTTATTTTGGCTTTGCAGAAGGTACGGCCGAGCCGTCGCTTGGAGTGGAAGGTGAGACCGTAGCCGCGGTGGTCATAGACGATCATATTGCGCAGGAACGTGCGCTGATCGTGAATGGGAACGTTTATATTGATTATACACTTGTTCAGGGTGAACTGAACTCCCGGTTCTACTGGGATTCCTCAGAGGCGCTGATGCTGTTTACTACAGCGGAGCAGGTCTTTGAAATCGGGGTGAATACCTCCGCATATACGATCGACGGAGAGAGCTTTGACGCGGGATATGAGATTGTCAAGACAACTTCTTCCGGTATGTTCGTGGCGATGAATTTTTTGCAGCAGTATTCAAATCTGCATTTTGAGACCTATGAGTCTCCGGCGCGCGTTGTGATTACGAGCGGAAGTGTGGCTGTGACGACGGCTGAGATCAAAAAGGACGCCGTGGTGCGCTATCGCGGCGGGATTAAGAGTGAGATCCTGACGAAAGTATCCGTCGGAGAGCAGGTAACCGTGATCGAACAGATGGAGCGCTGGTCGCAGGTCGTGACGAGTGACGGATATATCGGCTATATCAAAAATAAGTACCTTACTAATATAGAAGAAACACAGCGCGAGACTTATTATCAGGCGGAGTACACCAGCATCAGCCTGGAAGGACGGGTGAATCTGGCTTTTCACCAGATCAACTATACCGCTATGAACAGCAATCTTTCAGAGGATATTTCCGCCATGACCGGCGTGAATGTAATCTCGCCGACCTGGTATTATCTAAGTGACAACAGCGGAGCGATCACGTCCTACGCGAGTGCTGATTACGTGACCGAGGCGCACGACGCAGGTCTGCAGGTGTGGGCGCTGGTCAGCAATTTCAGTGATGATGTCAGCACATCAACGCTGCTTGCGACCCGTTCCTCACGGCAGACAGTGCAGAATTATCTGATCGCGCAGGCACTGGAGCTTGGCTTCGACGGCATCAACATTGATTTTGAGAGCATTGCACAGGAATCCGGTTACGATTACGTACAGTTTCTGCGTGAGCTGTCTATTCTCTGCCGCAAAAACGGCATCATTCTCTCCGTCGACGTGCCGGTACCGATGGAGTATTCTACTTATTATGATCGGGAAGAACTTGGCATTGTCTGTGATTATGTCATCATGATGGGGTACGACGAGCATTATTCCGGCAGCGATGCCGGCAGCGTCGCCTCCATGGACTTTGAGGAGACCGGTATACAGAATATGCTGCTTGAAGTCGCAGCGGAGAAGATCATCAGCGCGATTCCGTTCTACTCCAGAGTCTGGTATACGGAAACGCTCTCCGATGGCACTGCGAATGTCACGAGCGAGGTCGTCACCATGTCAGAAGCGCAGGAGCTGCTCACCAGTCTGGGAGTGACATCCTCCTATGATGAAAGCACCGGGCAGCAGTACGCCGAGTGGACGGACGAAGACGGACTTCTCTGCCAGATCTGGCTTGAGGATGCGGATTCCGTGGCTTCCCGCGCGGCTCTCGTCAGCCAGTACAGTCTCGGCGGCATTGCCTGCTGGCGTCTCGGCTATGAGACAGATGATGTGTGGGCGGCGATAACGGGGAGTATTGCGTGAGACTGATGAAAAAACAGTGATATTCATATGCAGAGGGCTGCTGCGCGGCTCCCTGTATTGCTTGGAGGGAGTTTGATAATAATGAGTGGCATGAAGAATATGACTTTGGCGCACATGGCGGAAGCCTGCGGCGGGACTTTATATGGAAAAGAAGAGGACCGGAATCGGGAGGTCTGCGCGATCACGACGGACAGCCGGAAAGCAGAGCCAGGCTGTCTGTTTGCGGCGATTCCGGGCGAACGCGTGGATGGGCATGATTTTATCGAGCAGGTATTTGAGATG
This sequence comes from Lachnospiraceae bacterium, assembly GCA_021199655.1. GTDB lineage: Bacteria > Bacillota > Clostridia > Lachnospirales > Lachnospiraceae > Choladousia. The sequence goes on from JAJQHQ010000103.1 coordinate 49,552, forward strand.
GGAGCGCTGTGTGTGATCACGGAGCGGGAGCCGGAGAGTATTTCCGGCACCCGAAATTACATAAAGGTGGACTCTACGATCCGGGCTCTCGGGGCGCTGGCGGCATACTATCTGGAACAGCTGGCGATCCCGGTGGTCGGCATTACCGGCAGTGTCGGCAAGACCAGCACGAAAGAGATGATCGCGGCGGTGCTCTCGCAGAAATATCGTACATTGAAGACCGCGGGCAATTTCAACAATGAGCTCGGACTTCCGCTGACGATCTTCCGGCTGCGCGACGAGGATGAGATCGCTGTGCTGGAGATGGGGATCAATCATTTTGGCGAGATGCACCGGCTGGCTGCGATCGCGAAGCCGGACACCTGCGTCATTACGAATATCGGGCAGTGCCATCTGGAATTTCTGGGAGACCGGGACGGCGTCCTGCGGGCGAAAACGGAGATTTTCGATTATCTGCGTCCGGACGCACACATCGTATTAAATGGGGATGACGATAAGCTGGAGACGGTGAGAGAAGTAAAAGGTATCCGCCCAATCTTTTTCGGACTTGGAACGGACAACGATATCTACGCAGACCAGATTGAGAAAAAAGGGCTGGATGGAATTGCGTGCCGAATCTGCATAAAGAAGAGTAAGAATCTGTCAGATGGTATGGAATTGGATGAAGATGCAGGAAAAGAAATTGTCCCTGGGACGGATGCAGATGCTGCCGGAGGATACGACAGTTTCACAGTACAAATTCCCATACCCGGTGAACACATGGTGAGAAATGCTCTTGCAGCTACGGCGGTCGGTCTGCACTATGGCCTGACGACAGAAGAGATTCGTGCCGGGATTGAGAGTCTGGAGTCAGTCAGCGGTCGTTTCCATATCGTCCATACGGATAATTTTACCATCATCGACGACTGTTATAATGCAAATCCGATGTCGATGAAAGCGTCTTTGGAGGTACTGCAGGATGGGCTTGGGCGCAGGGTCGCGATTCTCGGAGACATGGGAGAGCTTGGTGAGGATGAAGTACAGATGCACCGCAGTGTCGGTGAGTATGCAGGTGGTCTGAATCTTGATCTGTGTATCTGTGCGGGTCCTTTGAGTACGCATATTGCGGAAGGAATTCATGCTAACGTGGAGACGGTCATTTTGCCGGACCTTTCAACCCTGCTCACACAGCTCCCTGCTCTGGTACGCAAGGGTGATACGATACTGGTGAAAGCATCGCATTTCATGCATTTTGAAAAAATAGTTACACAGTTGGAAAACATGAAAGCTGTTTAATTATTCAGGACAGTACTTCGCACTTGCTGCGAAGTACGTATGAAAACGTGCATTATTCTTCCGCTTGCGAAACGATATAATCATAAAACAGCTTTCCTGCCGAGGAGAGAGGTTTGTTATTCATAAAGAGCATATAGGTTTCGAAAGAAATCACAGGTAATATATCAACCATGTGGATGTTGCTGCTTTCTTCACAGCAGGCACGCGGAAATATCGCGGACGCATAGCCGCTTTCCACCAGACGCATGGCTGTCGGTGCATCCTGCGCACAGAGTTTGATGCGGGGCGTAAATCCTTCTTTGGCGCATTCATTGAAGAAAAGATCCTGCAGGTAAGCGCGGTTGGGAAGGATCAGAGGTTCTTCCGCAAGCATGCGCAGTGTGACCGCGGATTCCCGGCAAAGCGGGCTGTCTTTGGATACAATGAGAATCAGATCGTCCTGCCGGAATGGCTGATAACAGATTTCTTTTGACGACCAGTTGATGCTGTTCGCAAAGACAAACTCTGCCTGCTTGTCAGCGAAAGCGGACTTCTGCGGCGGATCAGAAAGCTCTGTGAGGCGCAGATTGATCTGAGGATTTGCGTCTTTGAAAGCCATGATCGCATCCAGGACCCCGTACCAGTACATGGGGCTGGTGAAAGCGATGGACAGAGTGTTCGTGGATTTTGTGGCTTCCAGATTCATCAGCATGATCGCTTCATCATACAGCGGAAGGATCTTTTCACACTTTTCTTTCAGTATTTTGCCCATATCGGTCAGGGTAACTTTTCGTGTAGAACGTTCAAAGAGGGGGACGCCCAGTTCACCTTCCATCTTCTGGATATGCTTTGAAAGAGTGGAATTGGTAATGTACAATCTTTCACTCGCATCCTGATAACTGCAGGTTTCGCTTAATTCCATAAATTCACGGAGAAATTCAATATCCATGACAGAAGTCCTTTCCTGGCCGCCCGGTAACTGTTTGGTACCTTCACAGTTACGACGGAACATAAATGCTTCCATCCTGTGCACGGAAAAAGGATGATCGGGCAGCTCTTTGGGGCGCTTTTTATGCATTTTTTTTATTACACGGTCTTTATCATTAAATTAATATGATTGTAACACATTGAAATATTTCTGTCATTGAAAATTAAACAAAATATTGTTTCTATTTTGGAATTAATACACAAAATATACAAAATGTGGTGAAATTGTAACAAACAGGAACGGTCAAAAAAATGGTTGACGGTTCCCCGTATTTTGTTGTATTATAGATGCACACAGACGCGCAGGGAATAGCTGCTTGCGCAGCCTCGCGTCTGGCGCAAAGTAAAACGACCAAAGTCGTTTACTATAATAATTTCCAAAACAAAGGCGTTTTGCATTCTTGCACTGCGCCTTTTCTTGTGTGATCCTTTCTGGAAATCTGAGGATCCTGTGTAGTGAAAGAACGCAGGAAGTAACTATTCATAACAGATTTTGTGCATGCAAAGAAGGGACTGAACAGTTACCGCAGGATAAGAGAGGAGAGGGAGTACATGCAGGAAATGGATCTTTACCGCCACACAGATACGGTCAATGAACTGCTGGCGCGGTACGGCGTCAAATTCGGGATTTACAAGAACAACGAATTCAAAGAGCAGCTGTTCCCGTTTGACGCGATTCCGCGGGTGATCGAGGCAGATGAATTTGAGTATCTGGAAAAGGGTCTGAAGCAGCGCGTGATGGCGCTGAACCTGTTTATCAGGGATGTTTACAGTGAGAAAAAGATCATCCGGGACAAGATCGTGCCGGAGGAATTTATCTACGCATCGAGCGGATATCTGGCGCAGTGCGAGGGCGTAATGCCGCCGAAGGGCGTATACGCGCACATCGCCGGGATCGATTTGGTGCAGGGCAAGGATAAGGAATGGTACATACTGGAGGACAATCTGCGTGTGCCGTCCGGTGCGTCTTATCCGATGATCGCGCGCGAGCTCTGCCGCAGGAGCAGTCCGACGACGTTCCAGAAGACACATATTGAGGACAACCGCAATTACGCGGAACTGCTGCGCAAGACGATGGATTATGTCAATACCGGAGGCCATACGGTGATCCTGACACCGGGGCGTTATAATTCCGCGTATTTTGAGCATTCCTATCTGGCAGAAAAGACGGGGCGCATCTGGTCACCGGCAGCGAGCTTCTGGTGGAAAATGACCATCTGTATTTTATTGATTATTCCGGGCGCAAGGAACCGGTCGGCGCGGTATACCGCCGTATTTCAGATGAATATCTGGACCCGATGAATTTCTACGAAGGTTCCCTGATCGGCATCCCGCATCTGTACGATATCTTCCGTAAGGGCAATGTCGCACTCCTGAACGCGCCGGGCAATGGTGTAGCGGACGACAAGGGCATTTATTACTTCGTGCCGAAGATGATCAAGTATTATCTCGGCGAGGAGCCGATCCTGCACAATGCGCCGACGTATCTGCCTTTATATAAGGAAGATATGGATTACGTGCTGGAGCATTTTGACGATCTGGTGCTCAAAGATGTCGCGGAGGCCGGCGGCTACGGCGTGCAGTTCGGTAATAAGATGACGAAACAGGAAAAAGAAGACTTCATCGCGCTCTTAAAACGTGAGCCGCGCCGCTTCATCGCGCAGGAAGTCATTGATTTCCTGGATATTGATATTTTTGAAAACGGCGAGTGCGTGCCGCGCAAGGCGGATCTGCGTGCGTTCGTGCTGATGGGCGAGGAGCCGATGGTATGGAAGAGCGGACTGACCCGTTTTTCACGCAATCCGGATTCCTTTATCGTCAATTCATCTCAGGGAGGAGGATTTAAAGACACATGGGTATTATCTCGGTAGAAAACACAGACCGGCTGTATTGGCTGGGAAGATACAGTGAGCGCGTATACACGACGATCAAGCTGTTTGCGGAGAGCTTTGACACCATGATCGACATGGATGAGATGGGAAGTCTGGATAATTTCTGCAAACGTCTGGAGATTCCGAATATTTATACATCGGGCGAGGATTTTGTCGGCCGGTACTGCTTTGACCCGGAGGATCCGAACTCCATTTATTCCAATCTGACCCGTGCGTATGACAACTGCATCGTGCTGCGCGAGGAGATCGGCAGCGATACGATTTCCTACATTCAGCTGGCGATGTATGAGATGAACCGGGCGCGGATCTCCGAGTCGCCGCTGATCGAGCTGCAGCATGTGATTGACGACATTCTGGCGTTCTGGGGCATTGTGGATGACGAGATCGACAGCGAGAATGTCCGCAATATCATCAAGGTCGGCAAGCGTGTGGAACGGCTTGACCTCTATGCGCGGCTGCGTATGTCCCGCGAGGAACTGAAACGCGAGGTAGACCGTCTTTCCGGCCGCATCTGGCGCACCTGCCTCAAATACAGGCAGAGCTATCTGGACGACCTGAGCCGCCTTGTCGACGAACCGCGGATCGATTACATCACGATCGTACAGAAAACTGAGATGCTTCTGGAGGAGTAGCGTATGAAAGACCTGCTCTTTGAATACGACATGCAGCTGGATTTTGCACCGCCCGTCGAGGAGCACCGTTTTACTTTGAAATGCATCCCGCAAACCGATGAACGACAACTGATCAATCGACTCGACGTGGAGGTATATCCGAAGGAGTTTTTGTCAACCGATAAAGACTCCTTTGGCAATCACAGCATTTATGGCTATACCAAAGGAAAACACGACCGCTTTTTTGCACGCGTGCGCGGGCAGGCGCGTACCGGACTCGCCCCGTGCCTTCCGGCAAAGGCAGAGCATCAGGTCGGCCTTTTTAAATACCAGACAGATTACACCCGTCCCGGCCCGGCAATCCTGAAATTCGCGGAGCAATTCGAGAAAGAGCGCACAGCGTACGAAAATTCCTGCGAGACCATAAATATCGCTGCTGCTTCTGAAAACTTTCTTACTGCGGGTACGATTGCTTCGGAAGCAACTGAGCCTGTCCGAGGTTCGAAAGACGGAATGATAAATGCCGGAGACGCCAGTATTCCGGCGAATTCCGCTCTTGCGCTTGCCATCACGATGATGCACAGTCTGTACGAAAACTTTTCTTACGTGCAGGGTGTCACAAACGTGCAGACGACGGCGGAGGAGGCGATGGCGCTCGGCAAGGGCGTCTGCCAGGACTATTCGCACATCCTGCTCTCTCTGTGCCGGATGGCACACATCCCCTGCCGATACGTGGTCGGCATGCTGATCGGAGAAGGCTTAAGCCACGCCTGGGTGGAGGTCTGCAGCGGCGGACACTGGTACGCGCTCGACCCGACAAACAACCTGATCGTGGACGACGCACACATCAAGATATCTGCGGGGCGCGATTATCATGACTGCATCGTCAGTCAGGGCGTCTTCGTGGGCCGCACGATCCAGACCCAGACCGTGGCGGTGCGCGTGCGGGAGGGCGGAGATGTTTAATTGTATGAGGAAATAACAAGTTACCTGTTGTCCGTTAAAAAACAAATGGTTAATATATAATATGATTCGCGCAGACAAGGCATGGATGGCTGAGGACTATTCAAAATAACGCCGGTCCTTAGTGAAAACCGAGCCGTCAGGCGAAGGTTGAACTTAGTACCGCTGCGTTATTTTATAAGCGAGAGCGTGTCCGAGGCCGCCATGCCTTGTCAAGCGTGATATATTTTGAAAGGACATACCTATGCTACACACAATTGCACAATCAAACATGCCGGTAGATGAGGTGCTGCGCATCCGCAAAAACCGGATTACACCCGCGCATGGCGCATCGGTTGATACGGCTCTGAAACGCATCAGTATTGTCACCGGCATCCATGGAGACGAACTGGAAGGGCAGTACGTCTGCTACGAGGTCTCGCGCAGGATCAAAGAGCATCCGGAATATCTGAAAGGGATCGTCGATATCTATCCGGCGCTGAACCCGTTCGGAATTGATTCTGTGACGCGCGGCATCCCGGCGTTTGACCTTGATATGAACCGCATTTTTCCGGGAAGCTCGGACGGCGACATGAACGAATACCTTGCGTCGGAGATCATCCGCGATATCAAAGGCTCTGACCTTTGCCTGGATATCCACGCGAGCAATATTTATCTGACGGAGATTCCGCAGATCCGCATCAATGAACTGCACGAGGATACGCTGCTGCCGTGGGCGATGCTCTCTAATGTTGATTTTATCTGGGTGCATGGCACGAGCACGGTGCTGGAATCGACGCTCGCGTTCAGCCTGAACAGCCGGAACACGCCGACGCTGGTGGTGGAGATGGGCGTTGGCATGCGCATTACTGAAGAGTACGGTATCCAGCTGACAGACGGCATTTTCCGTCTGATGAAGGAGATGGGTATCTGGGACGGTCCGGTCAATGAAGTGCGTACGCCGGTCGTTTCCCGCAATCCGGACGACGTCGCCTTTTTAAACGCCCCGGTCTCCGGCATTTTTATCAAAACGCGTTCGCACGGCAGCATGCTGAAAAAGGGAGATGAGATCGGCCGGATCGTTGACCCGCTGCGGGGCGAGCTGATCAGCACGATCACAGCGCCTGTAGACGGATGGCTGTTTACCGTGAGAGAGTATCCGGTTGTAGATGAGGGATCACTGCTGGCAAGGATTCTCAGGGAGTCTCAGGCATCGGATTAATTCAGGCAGGATTGTAACCGTGAAAATCGGAACAGTTACGTGTAATTCTGGTACAGTAACAGGAGAAAATTTATGAAACAAACCGTTTTATTTGAGATAAAAGCACTTTATCGCGACGATTTCCGCGTCACGGGATTTACGTTTGGAAGCGGAGAGCCGTCCATCTGTATTGTCGGGAGCATGCGCGGCAATGAGAACCAGCAGCTTTTTGCATGCTCGCGTCTGATCCGCAAGCTGAGCGATCTGGAAGAACAGGGGCGTATCATGCCGGGAAAACAGATTCTCGTGATCCCCTGTGTGAACCCCTATTCGATGAATATCAAAAAACGATTCTGGACTATTGACAATACGGATATCAACCGTATGTTCCCCGGTTATGATCAGGGCGAGACCACACAGCGCATCGCGGCTGGCGTTTTTTCCGCAATTCAGGATTACCAGTACGGCGTACAGTTCGCGTCCTTTTATATGCCGGGGGCGTTTGTGCCGCATGTCCGCATGATGAAGACAGGGGTATATAATGATGTGGAGCTGGCGCAGCAGTTCGGACTTCCTTACATTGTCCTGCACGATCCGCGCCCGTTTGACACGACGACCCTGAACTACAACTGGCAGATCTGGGAGACGCATGCGTTTTCCATTTACACGACTAATACGCAGCGAGTCGATAAGGTCAGCGCGAAGCAGGCAATCGAGGCGATCCTGAATTTTATGGAAAAGCAGGAGATCATCCGTTACCGCGGGTACAGCGGCTACCATTCGCGCGTGATCGAAAGCCGCGACTTTATCCCTGTCCGCGCGGAGGATTCCGGGTTTTTTGAGACACTGGTACAGCCCGGCGATGAGGTCGACGAGGGACAGCTGCTCGCGCGGATTTACGATCCCTATCTCGGTACCGTTCGCTGCACACTGCACGCGCCGGCACACAGCACAGTTGCTTTTGTGCACGATGAGGCGATGACCTACCAGAGCACGGCGGTGCTGAAGCTGATTCCGGAGGATCAATAAAGAGCACGATCGTTTGACATTCTGCGAGTATCGTTTTGTTGGAAAGGCGATACCGAAAGGGTATTTTTAATCATGATAGTATATGAAGATGACGATATTATCGTTTGCCATAAACCGGCCGGGGTACCAGTGCAGAGCGCGTCGGTAAGGACGAAGGACATGGTTAGTATCCTGCGGACGCACCTGCAGGAAAACTCCGGGCAAGACCATCCTCGTTCAGACAAAGACGTCGAAGTAAAAGCTGAAAAACCGCAAAGATCCGGCTCAAAAAACACCGGAGTGAAACGTGCCGGAGAAGAGCCTCGGGATGTGTATGTGGTTCACCGTCTGGATCAGCCGGTAGAGGGCGTCATGGTCTTTGCAAAGACAAAACGCGCGGCGGCGGAATTGAGTCGGCAGGCAGCAGGAGATGGTATGAAAAAGCGCTACTACGCGGTGGTGGAGCTGACAGAGGCTGCGGAATTAAATCAATGGCATACTCTCGTGGATTATCTTGTGAAAGATGGGCGTAACAACCGTTCCTTTGTATCCGGAGCCGGGAAAAAGGACGCGAAGCGGGCCGAGCTTCGCTATCGGATTCTGAAACTGAGTGAAAATGGTCAAAGCAGTCAAAGTGCTCGGGCTCTGGATGGACAGTCAGCCCTGATGCAGGCAGCAAAGGGACTCGCCCTTGCTGAGATCGAGCTTAAGACCGGACGGCACCATCAGATCCGGGTGCAGATGGCGCATGCGGGGATGCCGCTTTATGGCGACCGGAAGTACAATCCGGGGAAGGCGAAGCTTTCAGAGATTGCCGAAGCGAAGAACGCGGGCAGGGATCTGAATACGGAGTTCGGCTCTCAACCGCTTGCACTCTGCGCGGTATCTCTGACATTCCGGCATCCGCGTACGCAAAAAGAGATGACGTTTTCTGTAAAGCCAGAAGCGGCAATCTTTCGCGAAATGGCTTAGCATAAACAGTTCCTTTTTTACGCATACTATATCCGTTGAAGCAATCGGAGAGCCGCCGCATGCAGAATTGCCCTGAGTGCGATGCGGCCATACAGTCCTCGGTTTTCATGAGAAATCGGGACATTGCCTGCGTCATAGATTCACATCGGGAATCTGTGATAAAAATCGGAGAAGTTTGTATGTCGGAATGGAAGAAGCTGCTGAGTATCGCGGGGATTACACTGGCGGTGTATCTGCTGATGAAATATCTGCTGCCGTATGTCGTCCCCTTTTTGATCGCATATATCATGGTACGAATGCTGAATCCGGTGTCGGAAAAAATCTGCCGCCGGATTCTGTGGAAAAAAGAAGTAATCGTCTCTGTTCTTCTGACAATCCTGCTGGCAGTCTGTTTTTTCGTAATCTATCTGTTCTATGGGCTGGTGATGGAGCAGCTGCAGCGCGTTGCGCTGAATTTTGATTCTTATTATTCCTGTGTCTGCGGGTTTATCGACCGCTGCTGCCTGTTGGCAGAGGAGCGCTTTGGAGTTGAGGTAGAGTCGGTAAAAGAATTCATTTATTCCGGCATTGAATCTGCTACCGATCAGATTAAAGTCTATATTGTTCCCGGTGTCGTAAATTATTCTGTAAAATATCTGAAAAAGCTGGCGAGCGCCGGCCTTTTTGTGCTGATGCTGTTTGTGTCGATCGTGCTTCTGATCAAAGATTATGATGAGATAAGGGAAAAACTGGGAACCTGGCAGCTTTATCGGCATTTTCATAACATCACGGAGCGGATGTGGAAGCAGGGCGGGATGTACATGAAGGCTCAGGCCATCATCATTGGTGTAGTGATCGTGTTGTGCACGGTGGGGTTGTGGCTGCTGGGGAATCCCTACTTTCTGCTGCTTGGCATTGGGATTGGCCTGATGGATGCATTGCCTTTTATTGGTACTGGTACCGTGCTGGTGCCGATGGCTGCCGTGTATCTTTTGCAAAAAAGATTTCACCTTGCTCTGGGGCACATCGGACTGTTTTTGCTGACCTATATTGTGCGGGAATTCCTGGAGCCGCGTCTGATTGGGAAAAAGCTGGGCGTCTACCCGATCGTGATGGTGATCGTCGTCTACGCGGGGATGTATCTGTTCGGGGCAGCAGGCGTCGTGTACGGCCCGGTCGCACTGCTGCTGGTCAGGGAAATATGGGAAGAGGTATCTCAGCTGTGATGATGTTCCAGCCGGTTCTATATCCTGTAGGGATACTATGTAACTGTTCAGTACTTTCACAGTTATAATACTTTCTTCCTCATCATTTCAATATTTGTGCAGTACTGCAGCGCGGTTTCCGCGGTAATTTTCCCTGTCTTGTACAATTGAAGCAGGCTGTTGTCCATGGAGATCATGTCTTCCTTTGCGGAGGTGTAGATCACGCCCTCAATCTGGTGAATCTTATTATCGCGGATCATGTTGCTGATCGCGGGGGTCATGATCATGATCTCAAACGCGGGGATCAGGCTGCCGTCTTTGGCCGGTACCAGCTGCTGGGAGACGACGGCATGCAGCACCATGGAAAGCTGTATCGAGATCTGCCGCTGCTGCGACGGCTCGAATACATCGATGATACGGCTGATCGTGTTGGCAGCGCCGATCGTATGCAGGCTGGAGAGGACAAGATGTCCGGTCTCCGCTGCGGTCATGGCGGTCTGGATCGTCTCATAGTCGCGCATTTCGCCAAGCAGAATGACATCCGGACTCTGGCGCAGGGAAGCGCGCAGCGCGGTCAGATAATTGTTTGTATCCGTGGAAATCTCACGCTGGCTGACGATGCTTTTCTTGTGCCGGTGAAGGAATTCGATCGGATCCTCGAGCGTGATAATGTGATCCGCGCGGGAGGAATTGATACGGTCGACCAGACAGGCCAGGGTCGTGGATTTTCCGTTGCCGGCCGGGCCGGTAACGAGGATGAGTCCCTTTGTCGTATTGGAGAGGGAAAGTACAACGGGCGGAATACCAAGCGTCCCTGGATCCGGAAGATCAAAGGCGATCACACGGATGACCGCGGCAAGCGAACCGCGCTGTTTGTAGGTGCTGACGCGGAAACGGGAAAGCCCCGGTACAGCGAAGGAAAAGTCATCGTCGCCCACGGACAGAAAGTGGTCGATCGGACGGTTTCCTGCCATTTTGTAGATTTCCTGAATCAACTCTTCCGTATCTGAGGGCATCAGGCGGTCCCCGATATGCTGAAGAGTACCATTTACCTTATAGGTAGCAGGAAGCCCCGCGACAAAAAACACGTCCGAGGCATCTGCCTCTACTGCTGATTTCAAAAATGATGTAATGTCAATGCTCATGGAAAAATCCCCCTTAGTCGGCAGAACCGGTCCGATACAGATTCTGACTGGTATCGGCGGACCATTCCGCGGTGGAGACGATCTGCCAGCCGGTAATCTGATAAAACGTGTCGGAATCGGATTCCGGCCAGAGGACGGAAAGCTCAACATGAAGAAGCTGATCCTCCGTCACGGAAACGTCGTATTGGAAAGTGCCAATAATGGAAACTGTCTGGCTTTCGGCGCCTGCATCATTTATAGCGATACTTTCAGAGGTATCTGAGTTGGCATTGCTGCCGGAAACATTGGCCGTCCAGATGAGAGGCGTATTTGCAATCGAGAGTGTGCCGCAGGCGTCCGCGTAGGCAGTCATGGCAGCGGCTGTGCTGTCATCCGCGCCGTCGGCGTCCTCGCTGTCAGGTTCCGCCTGTGCCTCCTGCAGAGCCTCACGCCAGGCAGCGGCGAGCTGCGTGTCGATCTCATTTAATATCTCATTGGCTTCCGTGACAGCCGCATAATATTCGGTGGTCCTTTCTGCTGAATTCTGCGCGAGCTTCGCGTCGGCGGTCGCGCCGGAAAGCGAGAGCAGCGAGAAAGTGATCAGGCAGAGGGAGAGGAAGATCAAAAGCATCAAAGAGATGCCGGCAGTCTTTTTCATGAAAGCGCCTCCTCTCTTGTCAGGGCCAGATGATAAGTCACCGTGAGCTCATAGAGCGTTTCTCCGGAAGCGTCCGTAAAGGTCATGGCGGCAGTCTGCATATGGTCCGCGGTGTCCAGAAGCAGCGTAAGAGTATAGCTTACGGAATCGCTGTCGGCGGAACAGGCGGAAAAATCGCTGTTCCAGGTCATCTGATATCGCTGTAACTGCCCATCGGAAGCACCCGCAGCTCCGTCTGCATCCGCTGTCACGGCGGTATTGTCTGACCCGTCCGCAGCGGTACCTGTATCTGCAAGCAGGATTATCTCCGGAAAATAGTCTTCAATCTTTTCACCGGCCGAAAGCACTTCCGCGATGGAAGCAGCCTCAGCCTGTGCGTGCGCGAGCGCGTCCGCGTCGCGTGTGACCTTATGGGCGGCGACAAATACACGCAGACAGACCGTGCCGATGATCAGAAAGAAAAACAGCACGATCAGGAATTCTATAAAAAATGTGCGGGACTTTCCCGCGGCCTGTTTTCTCAAGCGCGTATCGCACCTCCTTTGCGGTCTGGTATCCCAACGAGTCTGTGTCTTTCACTGTGAAGGTACTGAACAGCTGTAACTATCCAGGACAGTACCTCCTGTCTGCTGCGGGATCTGTGTAAGCAGGAACAGCTACAGGTTGATCAGCATGGACATTTCTTCGCCGTCCGGACTGACGGCGGTCACACGAAGCAGAGCGCCGTCCCATTCCATAGTGAAATCGGAGAGCTCGACCAGCGCGGTTCCCATTGCCGCCTCGGGAATGGTTTCAGACCGTACAAACAGTTCACACAGAGAGCCGTCATAAAAATAAATATAGGTACAGGTGGCCGTTTCCGCGTCCTCGTCGGAGGAAAGCTTAAGCGCCGGGATCTCTTCCACTGAAGAGAGGGAGATCAGACCCTCCGAATTGGATTGCCGTACTTTTTCTGCGACGTAGGAGATGGCGGTACGGGAGGTATAATTCTCATTCAGGCTTTCGATACTGTTGCGGTAGACGAGAGCGCCGGTTCCGGCCAGCACCAGCGCAAACATGGCAAACGTGATCAGAAGCAGGAAAGAGAACAGAAAATCCGTATTGTGCTGTTTTCTGCGGTACATATGGTCTTTCTCCTTTCGTAACTGTTCGATACTCTGCAGCAAGTGCGAAGTACCGTCCTGAATAGCTGCTCAGTATCTTCACAGTTACGGAAAAAGTTCATTTAAAATCACGTCTCCGCTGCCGCTTCGGTCGGCGTTAAGCGAACGTCCACTGGACGTTCAGCGCCGCGATAGAACTTTTTCCTGTAAAATATATGGTTTCAGGACAGCGGTATCACCGTGATGGTGGGCATCAGATTCGCTCCCAGTATCTCATAATCCACGACATATTTGTTCGCGTCCCAGCTGATTCCATAATGTTCACATAAGTAGTCCAGACTTTCGGGCCAGGCGCCCTCGGTCGCATAACATTGCACCGCACTGCGCGTAAGGGCTGTCTGCAGGCTTTCTGCCTGTTCGGTACTTGCACTTTCACTGATCGTGCCCGCGCCGTAGAGCAGAAGGAAAGCCGCACAGCAGAAGATTGCGGCTGTACTTACGATCTGGCGCAGCAGGGAGTGCCTTTTTTTTTCCCGGGCAAATCGGTTCATAAAGATCACCCTCCGTTTCTCGTAACTGTTCAGTATCTTCACAGTTACAGTTTATCCTATGCTTGTCATGACGCCGAGCAGCGGCAGCATGACAGATACCAGGATCAGTCCGGTCAGGATGGAAAGAACCGCCGTGATCGCCGGCTCCAGCGCGCCAACCGCAGACTGGATGCGAGCATCCGCTTCGTCCTGGCATCGCAGTGAGATTTCTTCCAGAGCAGACTCTGCGGAGCCGGTGCGGAAACCGATGGAAGCCATACGGGCGTTCAGCCCTGAGAATACACCGGATTCACGCAGTGCTTCACCAAAATCAGCGCCTTCATCCATGGCATGAGAGGCTTTTTCCAGTTTTTCGCGGGCAGCCGGATCTTCCGCGAGCCCGGCAGCCAGACTAAGTCCTTCCCCCATATCCAGCCCGCTGTGCAGGGCAAGGGAAAGCGTATGCGAAAAACGGGAGCAGGTCAGCAGATCGCTGACTTCCCGCATAAACGGCAGATGATTGAGGATGCCAAGAAGCGATACACGCAGCCGGGGTGTTTTCAGAGAGACGAGCACCAGTATCATAAAGGCGACAAATATGATAAGGATGACGGCGGAAGCCTGCTGCATGAAGCTGCCCATGCGGAAGACGACCGAAGTCACACCGGAGACCTCCATGCCGAGCTGTTCAAACACTTCCTCAAAGACGGGCATCACCTGCGTCATCAGGACGGCCAGCACAGCAAACAGCATGGCCAGCAGGATGAGCGGCCATGTGAGCGCGTCGCGGATGCTGCCGACCAGAGTGTGCTGGCGTTCATAATAGGAAGAAAGGGAACGCATGACATCCTCCAGCTCCCCGGAGCGGTCGCCGATCTCCGCCATTTTTACGAAATAGTCCGGAAAGCATCCGGTACTTTTCAGGGCTTCTGTGAGATCGCCGGTCTGTTCCAGCGAATCACAGACCTCACCGAGAATTTCCTGACCTTCTCCGGCGGGAGAATCTTCCTTTAATATAGTAAACCCTTCCAGAACTGAGATGCCGGAGTGCAGGATCATTGCCATCTGCCCGGACAGAAAGGAAAGCTCACTGTCATTCAAAACCTGCCTCATAGTATTCCTCCCGTAAACTGATCATCAGGTGTTGGTGTATATTTTCATATGTATCTCGCAGCAGGTGCGGGGACTGTGTTGAATTTCTACCGGTCATCGGTAACTGTTCAGTACCTTCGCAGTTACGGTCATCGTACATATAACACGGTATAATTATCACTGTCATTCATATATTCGCGTACGGCATCCTCGTCACTGTTGGAGGAAGCCAACGTCGGATCGAGCAGGGACCATTCGTCGCCGCTGAACTGAACCGCGTTTTCCACCCATCCCCGTGATTCGATGTAGACGTCCACCCAGGCGTGCTTTACATCGTTGACATAGCCGATCTCCAGCCTTGCGGGGATGGACAGCGCGCGCAGCATGGCGGCCGTCAGCGAGGCATAATCAAAGCAGATGCCCTTTCCGGTGGCGAGCGTTTCATCGATATCGGGGAGATATCCGGTCTCTACCGTCGCCGCCTTTTCATCGTCATAGACGATATGGCTGATGACATAATCGTAAATAGCATTGAGCGCTTCCAGATCCGTCCCGGCGCCTTCGGAAAGCTCGGCGGCCAGCGCGACCGCTTCACTGTCCTCTGTGAAATTCACATACTGATTGGGATAGAGAAACGGAAGAAATTCACTTTCCAGCTCAACCTTCTGCGGCCAGAAAAAAAGGGTGGTATACTGGTCGCCGCCGATATTTTCAAAGGCGATGATCACATAGGAACCGTCGCCGGCGGTCAGTGGAAACGCAGTGATTTCGTCGGCAGTCTCAATGAAATACTTGTAGGTCACGCCGTCCGGGCCGGTGATCTGGATATTCACCTTTGCCCCTTCTTCTTTCAGCACACAGGTAAAATAGCCCTGATCCACATGGGACAGATCCACATCCAGAAGATCGTAGCTTAAGTCTGCGGTCTCAAACACGGGATCGAGAACCGTAACCTTGCCTTCTTCATACGAGATTGTATCCGAAGAGGCTTCCTGCGATGAACCGCCCTGCCCGCAGCCGGAGCAAAGCAGGCAGCAGGAGAGCAGTACAGTCACAAGACGCTTCCATTTCATGGTATCAAAATCTCCTTTATCAAACTCTGATATTATTATAGAATAAATGGCGTAAGTCGTTTTACAGACAGTATACCAGATTAAGAAAAAAAGGAAAGAGAAAAATTGAAAGAATGTGGCCGCAATCCTGGCGGTTTTAGACAATGAGTAAATGAGCAGTTCACTGAAACAGCCCCGGGTAAAAGAAAATGACCATGAATCCGTTACTATTCACAGCTGCGCTGTGAACGTAACGATTTCGCCCCATTTTAAATGCATCTTCGATGCATGGGGGCGAAATCACACATCCGAAACGTGTTTTGGCGCAGCCTGACAGCAAGTGTCAGGCTCGCCGTGAATAGTAACGAATAGTAACAAAAAAATGGAAAATTCCGGAAAAAAGGTGTTGACAAACGCCTTGAAAAGGAGTAGTTTAGAGGTAACAAAAAAGCTGATTCTGATTTAAAGGCAAACCCGCCGAAAGACGGGGACGCAAAGCCAAGGGTCTAAGGTCGAAAGACTATGACAGCCGGTTGCCGCATTTCAAACGACATGTGCAGAATGTTTTTATTTGTGATAGCTGTTTTATCTGTATTTGTCGTATGATTGGTGAGACATCGAGGATAGAGACAGGAAGATTGAACCAGATTGAAATGTTATTGGCAGCCGCTGATTATGAAAATAATCGGGCGGTTTTTTATTTCATAAGGCTTACAGTTAGAAATAATGTAACTGTCAGGATGCTGAACGGTTACGAAGCAGCATTTAAAGGGGTAAAATTAAGGGAAATAAGTATTACAGGAGGGAACACGTATGAAGACTGAACAGGTAAAAGAATTATTCCAGAAGACGACCGTTAAAGTGACGGGGATCGTACTTGCAGCCGCGATTGCGATCGGCGGCGTATGGGCTGCGAATTATCAGGCAACATCGGTACCGGAGCTGGTATCGTTTGTAGATACGGAAGAGGTCGTTACAGTTGAGGAAGAGACGGTGCCGCTCGCGAACACGACGACATCTACGACCACCAAGACGACCAAGTCAACGAAGAATGTAAAGCTGAGCTCCAAGGCGAAGAAGACCTATACCTCGAAGGGTAAGGCATCGACCAAGACGACCACCAAGACAGCGACGTCGACATCCAAGACGGCTTCCTCTGTCACGACCACCAAGACGAAGACCAAGACGGCCGTACAGACGCAGGTTACAAAGAAGTACACCAAGAATTCGAAGGTCTGCAAGCAGACGACAACGACCAAGACGACGACCACCAAGACAGTGACGACCACCACGGCGACCACGGCCGCATCGACCGCATCGAGCACATCCAGTGCATCGACGGCTTCCACGGCATCGACAGCTTCCACAACATCCGCTGCAACAACTACGGCGGCTACGATCGAAGCACTTGCTCCGAAGGTGGACAGCAGAGTGGTTACTGCATGGAATACACTGGGATTCAAGTTTACGATCAACTCCGGAGTTTCCTATTCAGGATTCTTTGACGCAGAGAATCAGTCGATCACGCTGAAGGCGGCGGACGACACCGTATACCATGAACTGGGACATTTCGTAGCGTTTGTAGCAGGCAATGTGGATACATCCTCTTCGTTCAAAGCAGTGTATGAGGCAGAGAAGAGCCTGTATACGAAGTACAATGCTTCTTATGTATTACAGAATTCTTCCGAGTACTTCGCGGAGTCCTTCAAGGAGTACACACTGGATGCGGCTTCTCTGAAAGCTTCCAGACCGCAGACCTACGCGGCGATTGAAGCAGCGCTCAACAAGCTGACGACTTCTCAGATCACCAAGATCGCTACGGTATATGCATCCATCTGGAAATGATCGATAGCCGGATCGCAGAGATTCGGAAACGCCGCCGGGCTGACGGAAAAGCTGCCGCGGCATGAGATTACAATAAAATAAAGGAGCTGCAGGAAGGCAGCTTTTGAAAAAGAAGGGTTCTTATCTTCAGGGTTCCTGAAGGAAGAACCCTTCTTTTTTCTATTTTGGTGCGCAGGGCCGGGCAGGGTGTTTTTGCGGCTAAAGCCGCACCCGTCTGCGCTTCGCTTCGATCATATCTTCAATAATATCTAATAATATCCAGTATTTGATCGTTCTTTTGGCCCGAGTTTATGAAAAATAAACATATATATTCATAAAAACGTTCATAACGTTCATAAATATAAGAATGATGTGGTCAAAACAGACAAAAACAGAAGAAATAACTGCAAAATACAGAAAGGTATTTTATAAATTTTTGACAAAATTACAACTGAATTTCAAAAACGTTCTTATATGAAATGAAACAATCATAAACCGCGTTGCGGGTTTAGCATTATTCCCATAAAATTTAGTTCAGAGAATAAAAAGAAGAGCAGATTGCTTATACAGGAGGGGCTGATGTTGGCGAAAACGGGGAGGAAGGACTGCTATGAAGTCAAGCCGTTCGATTGTCAATAGTCGAAGAGAAAAGATACTGGAGTGTGTCCGCAAAAACGGCGATGTGTCAGTGCAGGAATTATCAGAACAGTTTTCAGTGTCTCTTTTGACGATACGCCGTGATCTGCAGTATCTGGAAGATCATCGATTGCTGGAACGGTTTTATGGCGGCGCCAGAAGCAGTGCAGATGGCCTGCAGGCAGAGAATCCTGAGAATTTCAAACAGTTCCGCAAGGAAAGGATCGCGAAATTTGCGGCCAGCCTGGTAAAGGACGGAGACAGTATTTTTATCAATACCAGTTCTACTGCGCTGGCGATGGTGAAGTATATCACCGGCAGAAATGTGAAGATTATTACGAATAATGGGAACATCATCAATGAAGAGATTCCTTCGACGGCTACCGTCGTATTGCTTGGAGGGGAACTCCGATACGCAAAAGGCTCCATGGTAGGAGACTTTACTATCAACAATCTCATGCAGGTGACAGTCAGGAAATGCTTTATCGGATGCGGCGGTCTCTGCCCGGAGCGGGGGATGACGACCGAAGCTTTGAACGAGGTGAGGCTGAACCAGATGATGTTTGAAAGGACAAATGAGGAGGCATATGTATTAGCGGACAGTTCCAAACTGGGCATAAGAAGCAGCTTTGTATCCTGTCCGCCGCAAATGATCGGGAATATCATTACGGACCGTGAGGCTTCGCTGGAGCTGGTAGAAGCGTTCAGAGAAAAAGGGACAGAGGTGTATCTGGTAGATTAGGTATCTGGTGGAGGCTTGAATATGTGTGTGCTGGTAATTGATACGGGGTCCTCGAGTATGCGGGCAATTCTGATGGATGAAGAGGGACGGACTCTTTTTTCTGACAGGATCGAGTATTTCATGGCACAGGAAGCGGATGGTTCCTGTGAGATGGAAGCGGAGATTTTTTCGAATGCGTTATATGAAGTCTGTAAGGAAGCCGCAGGATGGGCATACGAACACCGCTGCGGAATCCGGGGCCTTTCTCTTACATCACAGCGGTCTTCCGTGGCTGCTCTGGCAGAAAACGGGGAACCGCTTGGAAATTTTATCATGTGGCACGATAAACGGTCGGCCGCTTACTGCGACGAGATGAACCGGCTTTATGGAGATGAGATTTATTCGATCACCGGGACAAGACTGACGCCGACGCTGTCGGCACCCAAAATGGTCCTGATGCGGAAAATTGCTCCGCAGACATACGATCAGGCATGGAAGCTGGTTGGAATTCATGATTACCTTGTCCTGCTGATCACAGGAGAGGCGGTCACGGATACGTCTCTGGCGAGCAGGAGCAGCCTCCTGGATGTCGCTACGGGGAACTGGTCGGACAGGCTGTTAGAACTGTTTTCCATTGAGAAAGAGAAGCTTTGCCGGCTGGCACGCCCCGGAGACGTGATCGGAAAAGTCACAGGAAGCTTTTCTGAGATTACGGGGATTCCGGAAGGGATACCGGTGGTCAGCGCAGGCGGTGACCAGCAGTGCTCCGTGCTTGGTCAGGGAATCACGGCGGACGGGCAGATTGGAGTCACAGTCGGTACCGGCGCCTACGCCTGCATGGCGATGGGATCTCCGAAGAAAGACCGGCAACAGCGCTTGAATCTGAACGCAGCCGCGCTTCCGGGACAATGGGTGGCGGAAGCAAGTACCTTTTCGTCAGGGCTGACCTACAACTGGTTTCGCCAGAATTTTTTTGAAGATAAGACGACTGAGGATATGAACCGTGCGATCGAGTCGGTCGCTCCGGGATGCGGCGGCGTTCTGGCACTTCCTTTACTGGCAGGAAAGGGGTGTCCGGACTGGGATCTCTCAGCGAGAGGCGTATTTTGTAATTTCAGTACGGAGACCTCGAAGGCACAGTTTGCAAGAGCGGTTCTGGAAGGGATCGCTGCTGAGGTGGCGGAATGTGTCGGCGTACTTTGGCAGCTTGGGAAGCTCACAGGCGAAGCGGAGACGATCGATCCTGCGGAGGAAGCTGCGACGCCTGGCTCCGCGGACGAATCAAAACGGAATACCTTTGCGGGCGAGGCTGAGACGATCACACTGGCGGGCGGACTTGCAAAATCAGCTCTTTTTTGGCCAGATGATGGCGGATATGACAGGTGCTTCCGTTAGACTTCTGGAAGTGGAAGAGACGACAGCGGCAGGTGCATGGATTCAGGCGGTATTGGCCCTGGGACTGTATGATTCCTGCGAAGCAGTCGTGCAGACCTCGGAGCTGTTCCGAGAGAAAAAACGATACATACCGGATCCATATACCGGACGTATCTATCAATCGGCGAATGCCGCGCGCAGGCTTTTATACGAGTCCATACCTTTCCAGAAGCTTCAGGAGCTGCTTACTCCGGCTGCGGCAATGCGGCATCCGGATATATGACCATGATTGACATTTATGCTGACAGATATCGGCATAATTGAGCAATAAACGTTACTATTCACGGCGAGCCTGACACTTGCTGTCAGGCTGCGCCAGAACACGCTTTGGATGTGTGATTTCGCCCCATGCATCGAAGATGCATTTAAAATGGGGCGAAATCGTTACATTCACAGCGCAGCTGTGAATAGTAACCAATAAACAACAAAAAAGGAGGAAACAAAAATGAAACGAATTACCAAGAAGAACCTGGTGGCTGCTTCCGCAGCGGCGCTCCTGGTTGCAACGACTGCTTTCGCACCGGTTGCAAGCGCAGACGAGGTCGTTACACTGCGACTCGCTGTATGGGATTATGATATCGACGGGCCGACCACCTATGATCCCATCATTGAGGCTTTCGAGGAGGCTAACCCGGACATTCAGATTGAGATCGTCAACGCGTCTGCATCTGATTATGAGACCAAGCTGACGACCATGCTGGCCGGCGGCGATGACATTGACCTTTTCTTCGCGAAGTCCAACACTTCCCTTCCGGGACTCTATTCAAGAGGCTATTGCCTGAATCTGAGCGACCTGTTTGAAGCGGATGGCTATGATCTTACGAATTACGGAACCGTTCTGGAGCAGCAGATGACCTTTGACGGCGGTGTTTATGCGCTTCCGTTCCGGACCAATGACTGGCTTCTGTTCTACAACAAGGACATTTTTGACGCAGCCGGCGTAGACTATCCGACAAACGATATGACATGGGAAGAGATCTCTGACCTTGCAAAGCAGATCGTTGACAATACGGATGACGACAGCATCTATGGTTTCTCATTCAACCCGAAGCTCGGCTTCATTTTCCCGTTCCTGACAGAGGGAGAAGATGGCTTTGATATTTCCACGACAGATTTCTCGAGCACAGAGAAGTGTATCGACTGGATCCTTGATCTGGTAGATTACGGCGCGATGGAAAGCTATTCAAGCGCTCAGTCCCTCAGCAAGGATCAGACCTACTTCTACAACGGAGAATGGGCAATGATGTGGAACGGCTCCTGGTATGTACAGAACCTGACACAGAACGCCGATTCCGTTGACTTTGAATGGGGCGTAGCGAACCAGCCGTATTTTGAGGGTACCGAGCAGACCAACTTCGTTACTTCCACTCCGCTGTGCATCAGCTCCGCGTCAGAGCACGTAGATGAAGCATATCGTTTCCTGACCTTCGTCTGTGGCGAAGAAGGCGCATCCATTCTGGCAACTACGAACCTTGTACCGGGCTATATGAATGATGCGGTTCTGGAGTCCTATCTTGCGAATGTTGATCTTGACGATCAGTCGATCGAGGCTCTGACAAACAACACGACTCATGGTTTCGGCGAGCCGACCACTACCTTCAGCCAGATCATCTCCGCAGGCCAGACAGAGCTTGAGCTTGTTCTGACAGGAAATGAGGACGCGGCAGCATTTATTGAAAGCATCATTGACCAGAGGGAAGAGATCATTGAGAATGAGTAAATCTCTGCAGATAAGCATCGTGAACGATGCAGGACAATAAATAAGATCACTGCGGAAGTCCTTTGCAGCGGTCAAGGGGGAATAAGCCGGAGACTGATCTGAAGCATGTGATCTGATGATTTTAGGGGCAGATGTTCTGAATGGGGCATCTGCCCGGATAGTAATAGTCTGAAAACGACGCATCTGCGGGTTCGTTTTCATTTAATCTGTGAAGAAAAGCGGAGTACGTGATGAGTAAAACAAATAATAAAACAAAAAGAGATCATGCGATCACAAGGAGAAACCGGCTTCACGCGTATCTGTTTCTCGCACCCAACTTTATAGGGTTTGTAATATTTACACTTGTGCCGGTTGTTATGGCTCTGGCTTACAGTTTTACGAATTATGACGGCAATACCAAAATGTCGTTCGTAGGCCTGAGCAATTACGTAAAGCTCTTCAACGATTCCAGTTTCATCATTGCCTTGAGGAATACGTTGATTTATACAATCGGTACGGTTCCGTTTGTCATTATTTTAGCCCTGCTGGTTTCCGTTCTGATGAACAGCGGTGTAAAGGGATCAGCGGTCTACAGCGCGATCATGCTTTTCCCGCATATCGCGTCAATTATCGCGGTAGTAGTTGTCTGGAGATTCCTCTATGCGGAAAAAGGCCCGATCAACGCGATGCTTACCGCGCTTGGTTTTACGGATCTGCCAATCTGGCTGAGCAATAAAAATACGGCTCTTGGAGCGGTTATGATCATGATCATCTGGAAAGGCATCGGCTACTATATGATCACCTATCTGGCAGGTCTGAAGGGCATCCCGACCAGCCTGTATGAGGCGGCTACAATGGACGGCGCGAATGCGAGACAGAAGCTGATCTATGTGACGATCCCGCAGCTGCGTCCGGTGACCTTCTATGCGACGATCATGTGTATTATCAATTCCTTCCAGGTATTTACTCCGGTCTATGTAATGACAGGAGGCGGACCCGGACGGGCTACAAGTGTGCTGGTGCTGAAGATCTATGAAGATGCGTTTACCAACTTTAAGTTCGGCTACGCTTCGGCGGAGGCCATGGTTCTGTTCCTGATGATTCTTATTGTCACGTTGTATCAGTATTATCACAACAAGAAGCTGGAAGCTTAGGAGGAATGGAATTATGGTAAAACAAAAATCTGCCAGGACGATTGCCTTTACGATTCTTAAATATGCAGTGGTCCTTCTTCTTACAATTTCAATGCTCGTTCCGTTTATCTGGATGCTTTCGGCATCTGTAAAGACGAATGCGGAAATTTTCACATTCCCGATTAAGTGGATACCGGAAACGTTCCACTGGGAAAACTATACAACTGTGTTTGAAAAGCTGGATTATCCCCTCCTGTTCTTCAACACGGTCAAGCTGACAGCGATCATCACGGTCCTTCAGCTGCTCACAAGTACGCTGGCGGCATATGCGTTCAGCAAGATCAACTTCCCGGAGAGAGAGACGCTGTTTCTCCTTTATCTGGCGACGATGATGGTTCCTTATCAGGTGGTAATGATCCCGCAGTTTACGATCATCCGCAACATGGGACTTACCAATACGCATCTGGCGTTGATCCTGATTCAGGCGTTTACACCGATGGGCGTGTTCCTGATGAAACAGTTCTTTGACGGGATACCGAACGAACTGCTGGAAGCTTCGCGGATCGACGGTCTGGGAGAATTTGGAATCTACTGGAGGATCATGCTGCCTCTGTCCAAGTCTTCCATGCTGACTCTGGCGATCCTGACGATCACCTCGACCTGGAATGACTTCCTGGCGCCGTTGATTTACCTGAGTAATTCGAAGCTGTATACGATTCAGCTTGGACTGCGAAGCCTGACCTCACAGTATACCTCCGAGTACGGACAGATCATGGCGGCTTCCGTGATCTCTGTCATCCCGATCTTTGTGATCTACTGTGTATTCCAGCGCTATTTCCAGGAAGGTATGGTTTCCGGCGCTGTGAAGGGCTGAAGCCATGCAGGCATGGCATGATTTGTCCCGATTCGCCTGCGAATCGAGGACGTAGACCTGTCTATTGACGACGTTTTTACAGTAAATACCCCGCGGATCTTCTACGGGGTATTTAAATGATACAAGGGACAAAAAACATATAAACATATAAACAGGGAGGTGCGAAATGGTAAATCTGAAGGAGCGGCCATTTTATTTAAGCGACGAAGACATATCCTGGGTGCAGGATACGCTGAAATCAATGAGCCTTGAAGAGAAGATCGGCCAGCTGTTTATCATGCTGGATCGGAAAAAGGATCGCGAGGAAGCCAGAAAACTGATTCAGGACTATCATATCGGAGGCTGTCGGTATGAGAACGAGAGCGCAGAAGCGATTTATGAGCAGAATAAACACTATCAGGAATGCGCCAGGATTCCCCTTCTGATCGCCTGCAACTGTGAAAGCGGCGGCAACGGAGCGTGTTCGAATGGCACTTATGTCGCGAGCGCGGCTGCCTGCGGGGCCACATCTGATACGGAAACAGCCGAGAATACGGGCTACGTCAGCGGAGTCGAGGCCTCCGCACTGGGCGTGAACTGGAATTTTTCCCCGATCTGCGACATCAAATTCAACTGGCGCAATACGGTGATCAATACCAGGGCTTACAGCTCCGATACGGATACGGTCATCAGCAATTCTCTGGCGTTTATACGGGGAATCAGAAAGTCAAAGCTGGCGGTAGCGGCAAAGCATTTCCCCGGAGACGGCGTGGAAGAGCTGGATCAGCATCTGGTGATGGGCACCAACAATTTAAGCTGCGAGGAATGGGACAACAGCTTCGGAAGAGTGTATCGGTCTCTCATTGAGGAAGGCGAGGTGGAAGCCTTCATGGTCGGGCACATTGCCATGCCAGCTTATGAGAGAAAATACAACCCGGACATTACGGACAGTGAGATCCTGCCGGCAACGCTTTCCCCCACACTGCTTAAGAATCTTCTGCGCGGCGAGCTCGGGTTCAACGGCCTGCTCGTGACAGACGCGTCGCACATGGCTGGTATGACCTGCGCGATGCCCAGAAGACTTCAGGTACCGTCCGCGATCGCGGCCGGATGCGACATGTTTTTATTTTTCAATGATATTGACGAAGACTTTGGATACATGATGGACGGATATCGGAACGGCATCCTGACAGAAGAACGTCTGGATGAGGCGGTTACGCGGATCCTTGGTTTAAAGGCAAAGCTTGGCCTGCCGCGCAAACAGGCGGAAGGAACGATCACTCCGCCGAAGGAAGGACTGAAAGTGGTCGGCTGCCCCGCACATGTTGAGATCGCGAAAGAGGCCGCAAGAAAGAGCATTACGCTTGTAAAGGACGTAAAACATCAGCTTCCCATCAAACCGTCGACGCATAAGCGCGCGTATGTGATCGTGGTAAGCAATCCGCCGATCTTCCGCGGCAATAAAGAAGACCCGGTCAAAGAGGTCATCCGGCGTGAAATGGAAAGCTACGGATATGATGTGACCATGCATGAGAGCTATTATGACCTGGCGTTGAAGAACGGAACCGGCAAGGATACGCTTTTGCAATCTGTGCTGATCGGCAGCGTGGAAGAGTTCAAAAGCAGATATGACGTGGTATTTACCTTTATCAACGTCAGCGGCTACGCGCAGGCCAATAATGTGCGTCTGGAATGGTCTGTAAAGCACTCTACGGAAATCCCGTGGTATGTGCAGGAGGTTCCGACGGTGTTCATCGGTCTGAACTATACGAACCATCTGATCGATATACCAATGGCAAAAACCTTTATTAATGCTTACGCGCCGACGGAACATGTGATCGCTTCCGTGCTCAGGAAGGTCGCGGGGGAAGAAGAATTCCTCGGACATTATGAGGAGCAGGTGTTCTGCGGGCGCTGGGATACAAGGGTCTGAATAACTTAAATAGAGGAGGAAAACGCGTTATGAGCAAGATAGAGGAAATGACCAGAGAAAGCTGGATCATGTCTACTTTCCCGGAATGGGGAACCTGGCTGGTAGAGGATATTGAGAATGAAGTGGTACAGCCGGGCAATGTAGCAATGTGGTGGCTTGGATGCACGGGCATCTGGTTCAAGACTCCGGGAGGAGCAAATGTGACGATCGATCTCTGGTGCGGAAATGGCAAGAGAACGCACGGAGACGGCAAAATGAAGGTCGGTCATCAGATGGCAAATATGTGCGGCGGACGTGCGATGCAGCCGAACCTGCGCAACGTGCCGTTTGTGATCGATCCGTTTGCCTTTAAGCAGGTGGATGCGGTCCTGGCGACGCATTATCATCAGGATCATATGTCCGCAGAGTGGGCGGCGCACGTGATCCAGAGTGGTATGACCACGACAGATGAAAACGGAAACGAGATCCCGGTGCCGTTCATTGGCCCGAAGAAATCGGTAGAGACCTGGATCAAATGGGGCGTTCCGGCAGAGCGCTGCGTGACTGTGAAGCCGGGAGATACGATTAAGATCAAAGACCTGGAGATCGTAGCTCTGGATTCCTTCGACCGCACCTGCATCGTCACCACGGATTCTACCGGCCCGGACCGCGAGGAGCTGACCGGGAAATGCCCGACAGATATGGACGACAAGGCCGTCAATTATCTGATCAAAACGCCGGGCGGGAATATTTATCATTCCGGCGATTCGCATTTTTCCATTTATTTTGCAAAGCATGGAAAGGACTATGATATTGACGTGGCGTTTGACTCCTTCGGTGAGAACCCGATCGGCATGCAGGACAAGATGACCTCTGTTGACGTCCTTCGTATGGCAGAAAACCTGCAGTGCAAGGTCGTGATCCCGATCCACTGGGATGTATGGACCAATTTCCAGGCGGACTGCGAGGAGATCCGTCTGCTGTATGACTTCAAGAAAGACCGCAATGAGTATAAATTCCATCCATTCTTCTGGCAGGTGGGAGGCAAATATGTCTATCCGCAGGATAAGGACAAGATGTACTACCATCACAGAAGAGGATTTGAGGACTGCTTTGAAGCTCCGCAGAACATTCCTTTCCGGTCGTGCCTGTAAAGACGTATTGATGCGCATGATCGCATAGGGAATAGCTGCTTTGCGTCTGCGTAAAAGGATAAATATGGGAGGCATAACATGAAAGCATATTCTTTGGGACTGTATGAAAAGGCTATGCCATCGGACCTTTCCTGGGAGGAAAAACTGCTTGCGGCAAAAGACGCAGGATTTGATTATGTGGAGCTCAGCATTGACGCGACGGAAGATAAGATCGAACGGATCTATATGCCGAAAGCAGAACGGCTCGAAATGATCCGCACGATGTATGAGACAGAGCTTCCCATTCGTACGATGTGTGTCAGCGCCCTGACCAAATATGCGCTGGGCAGTGAGGATGCGGCGCTTTGCGCAAGAGGAATGGAAATACTCGAAAAATCAGTAGAGCTTGCGGAGGATCTTGGCATCCGGGTGGTGATGATCCCTGGGTATGATGTGTATTATGAGCCATCGACTCTCGAAACAAAGCATCGCTTTTTGGAAAATCTGAAAAAGGGCGTGCAGATCGCGGAGAAGGCCGGCGTCATTCTGGGGCTCGAGACGATGGAAAACGATTTTATGAATACTGTGGAAAAGGCAATGAAGTATGTCGTCCTGTGCGGCTCGAATTACCTGAAAGTGTATCCGGATATCGGCAATCTGACCAATGCGGCCGTTCGCTATCAGAGTGATGTGCTGGAGGATCTGGAGCTGGGGCGCAGTAATATTACTTCGCTTCACTTAAAGGAAACAAAACCGGATGTTTATCGTGAGGTTCCTTATGGTACCGGTCATGTGAATTTTGAGGCGGCCATTGCGAAAACCTGGGAAATGGGAGTTCGCAGATATGTGACGGAATTCTGGTATAAAGGAAATGAAGCGTGGAAGGATGACCTGACAAAAGCGTATCAGATGATGTCGGAAATATTAGACAGACAGTAACTGTGAAGGTACTGGCAACGATTCAGGACAGTGCCGCGCACTCACTGTGGGGTACGGAACAGTTACGACAGACAGGAGAAGGACCAGACAGTATGAAAGTAGAAAAAAAGGTAATATCCAATCTTACAAAGTGCTATTCGATCGCACCGCTGTTTTATAAAGGAAAAGAACACTTTCTGGTAGCGGCGGAAAAAGTGGATAAATGTCTGCTTTTCGACCCGGAAGGAAATCATGAAGAAGTCGTCTGGGAAGAACCGGGCGGAGTGATGACGATGGTACAGGTGCCGGGAACTGACGGCCAGTTTCTGGCAACCCATAAATTCTATTCTCCGAACGATTCGAAGGAAGCGAAGCTTGTAGTGGTAACGCCGGATGGAATGGGCAGCTGGGAAGTCAAAACGCTCGCTAATCTGCCCTGTGTGCATCGCTTTGATATCCTGGAGCGCGGCGGTGTGCGCTATCTGATCGCCTGCACTATCAAATCCGACTATGAGTACAAGGATGACTGGCGTTTCCCGGGTAAGGTCTACGCGGCGGTACTGCCGGAGGACCTGAGCGGATTCGATGATGAGCATCTTCTTCCGATGACCGTGATTAAGGATGATATGCTGAAAAACCATGGCTATTACCGTGATATGGAGCAGGGAGTTCCGGCCGCGGTGATCTCCAGCGACAGCGGCGTCTACCGCTTTGTGCCGCCGGAACAGCCGGACGGAGAATGGGAGATTCAGCAGCTCGTATCGGATCCGGCCAGCGATGCGCTGCTTCTGGACTTTGACGGCGACGGAGAAAAGGAGCTTGCGGCATTATCTCCTTTCCATGGAGATACGGTCCGCTTTTACAAAAAGAAGAATGGGGCTTTCGCGCTCGAGTATGAATATGAGGAAAAATGTGAGTTCTTACATTCCATCTTCGGTGGGACGATCTGCGGGAAGCCGATGTTTGTGACTGGCCACAGGAAAGGCCAGCGGGATCTGATGGCATTTTATTACGATGCGGAAAAAGGAAACTATGCGATGGAGTACATCGACAGAGACTGCGGTTCCGCGAATGTATATCATTACGTAAAAGATGGAAAAGATATGCTGGTATCTACAAACCGTGAGATTGACGAGGTCGCGCTGTACACGATTGAAGCCGAATGACAAACGGTTAGATGCCGTAATCGAGCAGGGGGATTTTTCCCCTGCTCGCCTGCGCCGGCCGCGTCTGGCGCCAGCCAGAGATATTCCCTGTGCGGCCGTGCGCATAACAAAGAATCCCGCTCCGGCAGTCGCCGAAGCGGGATTTTCATGTCGATTGGAGTAAACTGGCAGGTGCGGGTATTTGTTTGTCCGATTTCTGAAAACGGAGATCAGTTGTCGGTTTCGCCTTCGGCCGAATCGGCGCCGGCATCCGGCAGCTCATATCCTGCAGCGGTACTGTCCGCGCCTGTGCCGGGTTCTTTTGCGGCAGCGTCGTCTGCCCTGCTGTCGGCCGCCTCTGTGTCGGCAGAAACCGCATCCACGGCCTTACCATCCCCCATGATCTCATCCACATCCCAGTGATCCGGATCGCTGCTGTCTTCTTCTTTCGGCGCGTATTTATGAAAGATTTTGCCGAGAAAAGAAGTGCACCAGTAGGACATGGTCGCAAACCCGAACATGATCCAGAACAGAAGGGCCCAGGTCAGCGTCGTGCTGTTGAACAGGGTGACAATAACAGCCGCCACATAGAGCAGAAACATCAGGAACGTCCTCGGAAAATCCGCGATCGCCATGATGAATGAATTCCGGAGCGAGTTTGTCACTGTATTGTCAAAGCGGGAAAGCACCGCAAAGAGATACAGGAACACCATGAACCAGATGATGCAGACAATGATAATGATAACGGTCAGAATGCTGGCAAACACGCCTTCCATACTTCTTAAGATCATGATGTCAAGCACCAGGATCAGGCCGGAGAACAGCATGATCGCCCACAGGCCGGTTGCCTGTTTGAAATTCTGCCGGAAAGACCGGAAAAAGCTTCGGACGATATAGCCCTCTCCCCCATCATGCATTTTCAGAGTTACGTAGTTGAGAGCGGTCAGAGAAGCGCCGATCGTAAAGATCGGAATGCAGCAGATAATGAACACGATATTCAGGATCATCAGGTCCGCCACCTTCCCCAGCCCCCGCCAGAGCGGATTGTCCATGTTAAATAAAGTACTCATTCGTATCACTCTTTCTTTTTTGTAATATAAATTTCTTCGCCTGCGCGGATTATATGGGAAACAGTATAGTCGATTTGGCCTAAAAAATCAATGAATATCGTGGATTTTTCACGATTCACAAATTGACAAGCCTGTTAGGGGTGGGCTATAATAAACAAGTGTGCCTGCCGCACGGACATTCCTGACGCTGAGCAGGGAGAGCCGGCTTTTGAAGCAGAAGTATTTCTTAATGGAACGATGCATGAGGATGTATCTGAAAAGAGATATATGGTGTGACCGGGTATGCACAGGTATGGTTTGAGGATGAGGAGGAAGCAGATCATGCTGTATGATAAGGTAGAGACAAATCGGAATTATGTGGAATCCGAGAAGAAGATCGGTGAGTTCTGGAAAGAGAACGGGACATTCAAGAAAAGTATGAAGATCCGCGAGGGACAGCCGACGTATACGTTTTATGACGGACCGCCCACTGCGAATGGAAAGCCGCATATCGGGCATGTGCTGACGCGCGTGATCAAGGATATGATCCCGCGTTACCACACAATGAATGGTGAGATGGTGCCGAGGAAGGCCGGCTGGGATACACACGGCCTGCCTGTGGAACTCGAGGTGGAGCGTTCGCTCGGTCTGGACGGAAAAGAGCAGATCGAGGAATACGGCATGGAGCCGTTCATCGAGCACTGCAAGGAGAGTGTCTGGAAGTACAAGGGGATGTGGGAGGATTTCTCACAGACGGTCGGTTTCTGGGCGGATATGGATGATCCGTATGTGACTTATCACGACGATTTCATTGAGTCCGAGTGGTGGGCGTTAAAAGAGATCTGGAACAAGGGGCTTCTGTATAAAGGGCACAAGATCGTGCCGTACTGCCCGCGCTGCGGGACGCCGCTTTCCAGCCATGAGGTGGCGCAGGGATATAAGGACGTCAAGGAGCGCTCGGCGATTGCGCGTTTTAAAGTAAAAAATCCGGAGAAGACCTGCTTCGCGGACGCGGCTGCGAAGGAAGCAGAAGCTGTCGGCGATCAGATTTATATCCTGGCGTGGACGACGACCCCGTGGACACTGCCGTCGAACGTAGCGCTGTGCGTGAACCCGCATGAGACCTATGTGGCAGTGCGGTATACAGATAAGGCCGCGGCTGATGCGCAGGAAGCAGCAGATGGAAAAACATATATTTATATCCTCGCTCAGGCGCTGTGTGATACGGTGCTGGGAGAGGGAAATTATGAGGTGCTGGGCACCTGTGAAGGCAAAGACCTCGAGTTTACCGAATATGAGGCGCTTTACCCGGTAGAATTAAAGAAAAAAGGCTACTATGTCGTCTGCGACAATTATGTAACGATGTCCGATGGTACCGGTGTGGTTCACATCGCTCCTGCGTTTGGTGAGGACGACTACAAGGTGGGTCAAAAATATGACCTTCCATTCCTGCAGCTTGTGGACGACAACGGCATGATGACGAAGGAGACCAAATGGGCAGGACATTCCTGCATTCTGCGGAAGGATCTGGAGAATGAGCCGGGCGTGAATCTGGACGTGATCAAAGATCTGGATGAGCGCGGTCTGCTTTTCTCGGCGCCGAAGTTCGAGCACAGCTACCCGCACTGCTGGCGCTGCGACACGCCGCTGATCTATTACGCGCGCGAATCCTGGTTTATCAAGATGACTGCGGTCCGCGACGATCTGATCCGCAACAACAATACGGTGAACTGGATCCCGGAGAGCATCGGGAAGGGCCGTTTCGGCGACTGGCTGGAGAATGTGCAGGACTGGGGCATTTCCAGGAACCGCTACTGGGGCACGCCGCTGAATATCTGGGAGTGTGAGTGCGGCCATATGCATTCGATCGGCAGTAAGGAGGAATTGTTCCGGCTGTGGAGAGAATGGAAAGGTGCTGGACATCCAGTGGATGTCCGTTTAGCACCGACCGGAGCGGAGCGGAGAGATGAAGATGATACTTCTGCTTCCGGTTCGGCGGATGCGCAGGACGGATCGGGAGACATCCCGGATGATATTGAGCTGCACCGCCCGTATATTGACGCGGTGAAGATCCGCTGTCCGAAGTGCGGCGGCACGATGCGCCGGGTACCGGAAGTGATCGACTGCTGGTTTGACTCCGGATCGATGCCGTTTGCGCAGTATCACTATCCGTTTGAGAATAAAGACTATTTTGAGGCGCATTTCCCGGCGCAGTTCATCTCGGAGGCGGTAGATCAGACAAGAGGTTGGTTCTACTCGCTGATGGCGATCTCAACGCTGCTGTTCAATAAGGCGCCGTTTGAAAACGTCATCGTCCTCGGCCATGTACAGGACGAGAACGGCCAGAAGATGAGCAAGTCCAAGGGAAATGCGGTCGATCCGTTTGACGCGCTGGAGCAGTACGGTGCGGACGCCATCCGCTGGTATTTCTATGTGAACAGCGCTCCGTGGCTGCCGAACCGTTTCCACGGCAAGGCTGTGACGGAGGGACAGCGCAAGTTCCTTGGTACACTGTGGAACACCTACGCGTTCTATGTGCTGTATGCAAATATTGATGATTTCAACCCGATGGATTACGTGGACGAGTTCTGTGAAGGCTACGCGCTGGAGGGCGAGAGGAATAAGGACGCTTCCGAGAAAGCGGCGCTTTACCTGAAGGCATATTATGAGGACCTGCCGGTGATGGATAAATGGCTGCTCTCGCGGATGAACACGATGGTGAAATCCGTGGATGAGAACCTCGGCGCATACCGGATTCCGGAGGCGGGCCGAGCGCTGCAGGAGTTTGTGGACGATATGAGCAACTGGTATGTCCGCAGAAGCCGTGAACGTTTCTGGGCGAAAGGCATGGAGCAGGACAAGATCTGCGCGTACATGACGCTTTATGTGGCGCTCGTCAATACCTGCAAGGCTGCCGCCCCGATGATTCCGTTCATGACAGAAGAGATTTACCGGAATATCGTGGTGAAGATCGATCCGTCCGCACCGGAAAGCATTCATCTGTGCCTTTTCCCGGAGACTTGCGAGGAACAGATCGATCCGGAACTGGAAAAGAATATGGATGAGGTGCTGAAAGTCGTGGTGATGGGGCGTGCCTGCCGCAACGCCGCGAACTTAAAGAACCGCCAGCCGCTGGCAGCGATGTACGTAGCAACTCCAAAGGCATCCTCTGCAGCACCGTCGGATGCGGAGAACAACGCTTCAGAGGGTGATTCTGACGGGAAAGCCGCGAATGCCATGCCGCAGTATTTTATCGACATCATCCGCGACGAGCTGAATGTGAAGCAGGTGCAGTTCACCGACGATGTCAGCGCGTTTATCTCTTACACATTTAAGCCGCAGATGCGCACGGTCGGTCCGAAATACGGCAAGCTGCTCGGGAAGATCCGCCAGATCCTGCCGGAGCTGGATGGCAACAAAGCGATGGCCGAGCTGAAGGCGAACGGCGTCCTGAAGCTGGATATTGACGGCAATGAGGTGCTTCTGAGTGAGGAAGACCTGCTGATCGACACAGCGCAGGCAGAAGGCTTTGTCTCTGAGAGCGGCGGTGAGATCACCGTGGTACTTGACACGAAGCTGACGCCGGAGCTGATCGAGGAAGGTTTTGTCCGAGAACTCGTCAGCAAGATCCAGACGATGCGCAAGGAGGCTGGCTTCGAGGTGATGGACAGGATCCGCGTATCGCTGACCGGCAATGCGAAGCTGACCGGCATCATGCAGGGTGCTGAACAGCAGATTCTCTCCGAGGTCATGGCTGTGGAAGCCGTCTATGACGCGACGGTCGGCTACAGTAAGGAATGGGGCATCAACGGCGAGACGGCAACGCTGGGCGTCGAGAAAATCTAAAACAATATCGCTGAATTTGCGATTTTCATATAAATTATGGAAAAAATGTAACTATTCAGGACAGTACTTCGCACTTGCTGCGAAGTACGTAAGAAAAAGTAGATTGTATGGGGAAAAGCCCCATCGCGCAGCGATTTTAAATGGGCTTTTCCCTCGTAACTGTGAAGGTACTGAACAGTTACGAAAAGATAACAAAAGACGGAAAAGAGAGGACTTTGTTATGAACAAATTAATTGACAAAGAAGTTTTCAAGGACCGCGTGAAGGACAACGTCCGGACGCTTTACCGTAAGACGCTGAAAGAGGCGACGCAGCAGCAGCTGTTTCAGGCGGTATCCTACGCGGTGAAGGATGAGATCATCAACAACTGGCTGGCTTCCCAGAAGCAGTTCGAGATCGATGATCCGAAGATGGTTTACTATATGTCGATGGAATTCCTGATGGGACGTGCCCTGGGCAACAACCTGATCAACCTGACCGCGTACAAAGAGGTCAAGGAAGCACTCGATGAGATGGGCTTCGACCTCAACGTGATCGAGGATCAGGAGCCGGATGCGGCACTGGGCAACGGCGGTCTTGGCCGTCTGGCGGCCTGCTTCCTGGATTCCCTGGCAAGCCTCGGCTACATGGCATACGGCTGCGGCATCCGTTATCACTACGGCATGTTCAAGCAGAAGATCGAGGACGGCTACCAGAAAGAGGTGCCGGACAACTGGCTGAAGGACGGCAACCCGTTTGAACTCCGCCGTCCGGAGTACGCGAAGATCGTCAAATTCGGCGGCTATGTGCGCGTGGAATACGATGAGAAGACCAGAAGAAATAATTTCATCCAGGAAGGATATCAGTCCGTCCGCGCGGTACCGTATGACATTCCGGTGCTGGGCTACAACAACAACCTTGTAGATACCCTGCGTGTCTGGGACGCGGAGGCGATCACGGACTTCCAGCTGGATTCCTTTGACAAGGGCGATTACCAGAAGGCGGTAGAGCAGGAGAACCTGGCGAAGAACCTTGTAGATGTGCTTTACCCGAACGACAACCATTACGCGGGCAAGGAGCTGCGCTTAAAGCAGCAGTATTTCTTCATCTCAGCGAGCGTACAGACCGCGGTGGAGAAATATAAGAAGAACCATAGCGACATCCGCAAGTTCTACGAGAAGGTGACGTTCCAGCTGAACGATACGCACCCGACCGTAGCGGTAGCAGAGCTGATGCGTATCCTGCTTGATGAGGAGCATCTGGAGTGGGAAGAGGCGTGGGATGTTACCACAAAGACCTGCGCGTATACGAACCATACGATCATGGCAGAGGCGCTGGAAAAATGGCCGATCGAGCTGTTCTCCAGACTGCTTCCGCGTATCTACCAGATCGTCGAGGAGATCAACCGCCGCTTTGTGAATGAGATTCAGGCGAAATATCCGGGCAATCAGGAGAAGATCCGCAAGATGGCGATCATCTACGACGGACAGGTGAAGATGGCGCATCTGGCGATCGCAGCCGGCTATTCCGTCAACGGCGTGGCGCGTCTGCATACCGAGATTCTGGAAAAGCAGGAGCTGAAGGATTTCTATGAGATGATGCCGTGGAAGTTCAACAACAAGACGAACGGTATCACACAGAGACGTTTCCTGCTTCATGCGAACCCGCTGCTCGCGGACTGGGTGACCGACCACATCGGCGACGAGTGGATCACAGATCTGCCGCAGATCGCGAAGATGAAGGTCTATGTGGACGATAAAAAGGCGCAGCAGGAGTTCATGAACATCAAGTATCAGAACAAGGTGCGTCTGGCAAAATACATCAAAGAGCACAATGGTATTGACGTAGACCCGCGTTCGATCTTCGACGTGCAGGTAAAGCGTCTGCATGAGTACAAGCGCCAGCTGCTGAACATCCTTCATGTGATGTATCTGTACAATCAGATCAAAGATCATCCGGAGATGCCGTTCTATCCGAGAACATTTATCTTCGGTGCAAAAGCGGCCGCAGGCTATCACCGCGCGAAGCTGACCATCAAGCTGATCAACAACGTGGCGGACGTGATCAACAACGACAAGTCCATCAACGGCAAGCTGAAGGTCGTATTTATTGAGGATTACCGCGTATCGAACGGCGAGCTGATCTTCGCGGCGGCGGATGTATCTGAGCAGATTTCCACCGCGAGCAAGGAGGCGTCCGGTACGGGCAACATGAAGTTCATGCTGAACGGCGCGCCGACACTCGGCACGATGGACGGCGCGAACGTAGAGATCGTCGAGGAGGTCGGCGAGGAGAACGCGTTCATCTTCGGCCTTACCGCGGACGAAGTCATCCGCTATGAGAACGAGGGCGGCTATCATCCGACCGACTACTTCAACAACGATCAGGACATCCGCCGCGTGCTGATGCAGCTGATCAACGGCGAATTTTCACACAACAATCCGGAGCTGTTCCGCGACATCTACGATTCCCTGCTGAACACCAACAGCTCGGACCGCGCGGATACCTACTTTATCCTGGCGGACTTCAAGTCCTATGCGGAAGCGCAAAGAAGAGTTGAGGAAGCATACCGCGACGAGTCCCGTTGGGCGCGGATGGCAATGATGAACATGGCCTGCAGCGGCAAGTTCACTTCCGACCGTACGATCCAGCAGTATGTCGACGAGATCTGGCACCTGGATAAGGTCGAGGTCAAGGTTGATCCGGAATCATTTGAGCAGTAGTAACTATTCAGGACAGTACCTCGCACTTGCTGCGAGGTACGTATGAAAGTATATAGCATGTGGGGAAAAGCCCCATCGCAAAGCGATTTTAAATGGGCTTTTCCCTCGTAACTGTGAAGGTACTGAACAGTTACGAGCAGTAAAACAGATAAAAGACCAATAAAAAAACAGACGCACGGGGGAGACCCCGTGCGTTTTTGCAGGTACAGGTAAAACTGTTCCTTGATTATACTGCTGTAGCTGTATCAGCCAGCAGCTTTTTAGCTGATAGATATTTCTCTACCGTGTAGTCCAGAGTGTCACAGGCATCCGCCAAAGAAAGTCCCTGTTTATTTATAAGGGATTCAACGGCATTTACCAGTGTTTCAGCACTGGCTTTATTCAGTCTTCTCGTCAACCAGTCCTCCATTTTCGATACCTTCCTTTCTGCAGCTTCGTTCTGCGCGATTTCAAACCTTCGGTCGCCTGACACAGCGGCCATGAGATTCAGTACCTCTTCTACGTGATTCATGACTTCCGTAGACGGAACATAGTCATGATTTTTTCTCATTTGTACAAAATAATCTGCTACGATGCGGAAGTCGCTCTTAAATTTGGCTACGGTTTCATCATCGAGCCAGGCGATTTCGAACACGTTTGCCTTGTAGTCGTGGATGAATTGGGCGAGCTTTTCATCCGGGGAACCGACCACACTGCAGAGGCTGCGGGATTTTTGACCCCACCGCTGGTCTGTGCCAAAGTACAGGACGAGGGTCACCACGGGGTATCGTTCTTTGCCCTGATTCAGCTCATCCCGGTATGCGGCACCGTCGTAGCCGATGACCCGCAGTGCAATGTCCGGATCGCGTGAGGATTGATTTTCTAATCCCAGAAGACCAATGCGAACCTGTTCCTTTTTCCAATACTTTGCGACATCGCGTTCCTGACAGTGGATGACATTGGCTGCCTTATACTGGCTGACCGCGCCGGTCACTTCTAGGTCGGCCGCGTTCACCCTGTCCTCACCGTCATAAACAAGAACATTGACGATATCGGCAAAGACATCCGGATAATCTTCCAACAGCTTTTCAGTTACATCTTTTTCTGCCATTCAGTTTCCTCCTTAATTTTACTACCAATGATGTAAATTGAAAACCCTTCGGATGGAAAATTCGCATCCGTTTCTCTTTTGAATGGCTCCGGAATGATGGCTTGGCCTACGTCCATGATTTACTGCGTAAATCACGGACAAATACCGGATGCTGACAGACTTTGGCCCTGATGAGCTGCAATGATGTTTAATTACAGAAATGAGGACATCTGACAATAAGGATAACATTATAAACCAAAAGAGTCAAGTAATAAATAAAAAACATGTAAATGTTGTGTGAATTGAAAGAGTAGCCATTTTTCCTTTCAAATGACCCTGTTCAGGGTGCAATGTTCCTTATAAAATGTAACCATATCAGAATAATCAGAATACGTGAAGTATGTATGTGCGGGCAAAAGGGAAAGCCGCAGGGGAAGGAGGCATTGTATGAACGGAAACTGGAAGAGAAGGGGTATTGCGTTGCTGCTGACGGTGGCGATGCTCATGACCACAGTCGGGAACAACTGGCTACTTGGTTCAGCGGCAGAAAATGATGACACAGCGGTGAGTGCTGTACAGACAGAAGAGAGCAGCACAGAAGCTGCCGCGGGTGATGTGGCGGACGGCGCTGAGGAAAGCGTGTCCGCGCAGGAGACATCCGGACAGGCGGAGCTTTCGCTGTCGGATATATTTACATACGGTGAAGAGGAGCTGACATGGGCGCAGGCAGGCCGCATATTATCCGGGCTGCTTGGTTTCATTGAAGAAGATGGAGCGAACGTGGATCTGACCGCATACGCGGAGCGGATCTCTTCTTTGAGCCTTGATGACGACAGCTTCTATCTGGCGATCCTGGCTGAGAACGGTTATCTGGACGGCGTGAGTGAAACGATCAATCCGACCGCTGTGATCGTAAAGGAAACTTATGAAGAATTGCTGACCGCGGCGTTCGCGGCGGCGGTGTACACACAGGAAGATGCGGAAGCCCTTGTTTCGCAGGAGAATCCGGAGAACCTGGCGATGTCCGGAGAGGATATTTTCCTGAACGCCTATGAGGCGGGACGGATCGCTCTTGGGGAGAGCGGTTCCCTGGAGCTGAGCTCTGTGACGGCCGAGGCAATCTCCTTGACCGACGTGGATGTCGAGATGGATCTGAACGCGGCTGAGATCGGGCGTGTGCTGGTCAATGGCGGAGCGGAAGATGCGGATGAGGAAGAAACGGACGATGCAGTGGCTGGCACAGCAGATAGCACAGACGATGCATCGGCTGGCAGCGCAGATGAAGCGGCGGCAGATGATACGACAGAAGATGTGGAAGACGCGGCGGATGCGGCTGACGGCACAAATGATACGGCGGACGATGAGGACGCCGGGCGCCTTTATATTCATATCGACAGCGAGTCCGGACTGCCGGAAGTGATTCTGGAGCAGGCGGACGACGTGGTGATCGAAGGCAGCGGTTCTCTCGGCGTGGTGCGCGTCATGGGTGGGGTGGATTCCCTGACGGTGCGGGCGACGGGTTCCGTGATCAATGAGACAGACGCGGATATTACCGTGACCGGACCGGATCACGAGGAAGTCACCCTGAAGCCTGGAGAGCAGGTGGAATTTATACTTAGCGGATATCTTGTCTCCTTTGTGACGGATGGGACTCCGGTTGAGTCCCAGACCGTCTCCCCCGGAAGCGCGGTGGACTTTACGCTGGCGCAGACGGAACTGGAAGGCATGATCTTCACAGCGTGGTATACGGATGAGGATTATACAGAACCGTATTCCATGCTGAATACAGTGGATGAGGAGACGACACTGTACGCGCGCTTCGTCGATGAGGCGGACGCGGTGACGGTGACGTTTGAGACCTTTGGCGGCCGGGAAC
The DNA here is from genome assembly GCA_021199655.1 of Lachnospiraceae bacterium. Taxonomy (GTDB): domain Bacteria; phylum Bacillota; class Clostridia; order Lachnospirales; family Lachnospiraceae; genus Choladousia. The sequence continues at coordinate 89,111 of JAJQHQ010000103.1, forward strand.
TGGAGCCCCTTGTCTTTGCCAGAGGCGAGACGCTCCTGACGAAGGATATTAGCAGCCTCTACACGAGCAAGGAAGGATATACCTTCAGCGGCTGGTGTGTGGATGAAGACTGCACCGAGGCCTTCGGCTATTCGCAGGCTATTGAAGAAAGTATGATACTCTATGCGTTTTATGTGTCCGATGAGATTCAGGAAGAGGAGCAGGAAGGTACAGTCGCGGAACTGGTCGATCTGGACTGGCAGGGAAGCATTGGTCTGATACTCCCGGATGGTATGACGATTCTGGAAGCGATGGAGCACGTCAGCATCGCAGCCGGTACCGGCGGGGAGGATCCGGAAATCTCCTTCCGCGAGACGGACAATGGCACGGAGATTTACGGCACATATCATAATGAGGGCGGCGAGAGCGGCTTCGAGCCTGGCGCGACCTTTACGGTTACCGTCTCGGACGGTATCTGTTTTGACGGCTATGAAGAGTATATTGATACACTGACTGTATCTGTATATAAAGAAGAAGTGGAGCTGGTAGAATACTCTGAAGATCTGATCTGGGTAAACTGGGAGCATGTGTCGGATCTGGTTCCAGTCTCCGGAGGCACAACCAGCTATGTGGGTGAGCTGACCGCGGACAGCGTAGATACGGAGGAAGAGGTAGAAGAGGAGGTAATCCCCGGAAGCCTGACCCTGGATAGCGGCATTCAGGTAGCGGTGGGCGATATTGTCGCATTTTATGACGGCAGCATTGACGATGACGAGGAAAGTATTTTGTCCTGGGAAGGCGGAGCGCTTGACGGCTATTCCATGTATGTGGAGATTACCGAAGTGGAAGAATCGGATGCCGGAACAGAGATTTCCTTTATAAACGCCAGTCCGACGGAATACATTACGGATCTGGACGTACATATCACGAGCGAGGTCAATCTGGAGGATTCGATCAGCGAAGCGCAGATCACGAAGATCGAACAGTCGATCACAACCCAGGTGAGCCAGAATGAGGAACTTTCGGCGCAGATGCAGATCGCTGTGATGACATCGCAGAAGACACAGGATATGCTCGATGAGACCTATGGCGTGGGCGTTTACTCCCTGGCGTCTTCGATGGGCAGTTCGTCCAGCATTGATGTGGACACGAAGGTCTCATTCAGTGGGAATAAGGCGACAGCGACCATTTATGTCTCTAAGGATTTTGAAGTGTCTGGTCAGTCGGGGACCTTTATGACAATAACACCTAAGCTGACTTTTATAGAGGAACTGGAGGTAAATTCCACGATCGACGGCGGATATCTGTGGATCGATGCGGCAGTCACCCTCCAGTCGACTTCGACGTTCCGTTTTGAGATCTATGCCGTCAGCGGCGGTGATGTGGCTGTGCTGGAAGAGGCCAGAGACACGATTGATGAGATGATTGATCCGGATGGTGTGGACGATACGGTAGATTATGAAACCAATGTATCCCGGATGATGAATACAATGAATTCGCTTATCAACATGGACCTGGACTACAGTGACCTTTTCGAGGTAACTCTTCTCACGGCAAAAATTTCCTTCAAAGATATTGTCACCTTCAAGGTGGACATTGATCTTCTCGGAGAGATGAAAGTCCTGGCTGTTTTTGGCCTGGAAATCAAGATAATCAGCGGCGAGCGTATCGGCTTTAAGTATAATTTCAAGAAGCTTTCGGGCAGCTCCTACTCGGAAAAGCTGGGGACGAATACTTCTATGGACATTTACGTGGTCGGTAAGGTAGGCGTCCGGTTGGGGTTAAGGCTGACATTTTCTATTATCATTTGTCTGGTGGCAAAGACATCGATATCGGGAACGCTTTATACATATGCCGAGCTGACGGGACTGTATTACTATACGATGGCTCTGGATTCAAAAGCCAGCACATCGGTGGGAGCCCTGTATTTTGAGGTGGGGCTTGACGCGAATGTAAAACTTTCTCTGGGCGTGGACTTTGGACTTTTTACAATTGGAAAGAGCTGGACAGTGTGGTCTGACCGGTGGCCGCTCTACAGCCTGTCTGAATCGAGCAAGATGACCTATATGGACATCGAACAGCTTGATATTATGTGGAAAAATGCATCTGAGAATGCAAATAAAAAATCTTCCTATGGACTTGATTATATTCCAATGAAGACCTGGACTCTGCTGGATGGCTCCCTGGTAGAAAATGAGCTGCTCTGGGAGAGCACAGAAGTGATTTCTCTGAGTGTGGTTGCCGTTACGGTAAATGGCGAGGAGATCACGGAAGATGATCCGCAGTGGGATATCTTCTTTGTCGGAGACGGTTCGGATAAATATTCCCTCGGTCGTGTCTACGCAAATGAGGAGCGGGCTGTGGAATATGAGATCACGGAAGCTTCCTGTGAACTCGAGATCCTTCTGGACGACCCGAAGACCTCGACTCTGGTGAAACGCCAGTCGCATATCTTCGAGCTGGAGAGGGAATTTGAGATCGCGACGACAACAGTAAATGTATCAGTGATGCTTTATGACTGGTGCTCGCACGCGTGGGGCATCCAGGCGGCAGACTGGGATGGGGCGACTGTCTATACGACTTCCTATGAGACCGGGCACATCCTTGGATCCGGTGTAGAGCCGACGGCGACCGGCGACATCGACCTTGCGGCGATAGAGGCGGCGGCACGGAGTATGCATCAGGATCTGGAGACGGCGACGCTTTCCTGGTATGACCCGACACGGAATTCGATCTATGGGTCGGTAGAGTACAGCGTTCCGAAAACCAGTAACTTCTGTTATCTGACGCCGGAGAGCGGCACCATCCGCTATGATGTGCGCCCGGGAACGGATGAGTATTCTCTTGTCTTCTACCTGTACGCGAGAAGCTATGAGGGCTACGATGGTTCGATTCAGTACATTGTCCGCCTGATCGGCGAGATAGAGCAGTTGTATGGGTTCTCTGTGAATACCGGGGCGCGGACTCTTCGTTTCAGCAGCAGTCAGACGTCGGAGAAGGAATGGGTGCTTAACACACAGAGGACGCTCTTTAACGGGACAGCACGCCCGCTTCTGATGGAGGTGAACGGAGGTACGCAGAAAGATACCGGTTTTGTGATCACCGGGCGGGAAGTGTCGGACACCGTGGTATTTGAGATCAATCTGGAAGAACTGGAGAGCGAGACGGAAACAGAGACGGAGACTGAGACGGAATCCGAACTCGAAAGTGAAGCGGATACGGAAGCGGAATCTGAGACGCAGCCGGGAACGGAGGAGCAGACGGAGAGCGAGACCACGCCGGAATCTGAGACACAGCCAGGCACAGAGGAGCAGACGGAGAGCGAGACCACGCCGGAATCAGAGACAGAGCCGGGAACGGAGGAGCAGACGGAGAGCGAGACCGCAGCGGAATCTGAGACGCAACCAGGAACGGAGGAGCAGACGGAAAGCGAAACCACACCGGAATCTGAGACGCAGCCAGGCGCGGAGGAGCAGACGGAAAGCGAGACCACACCGGAAACTGAGCCAGAGTCTGAGACGGAACCGGTCACAGAGCCGCAGACGGAGAGCGAGACCGAACCGGAAACTGAGCCTGAGACGGAACCGGTCACGGAGCCGCAGACGGAGAGCGAGACCGCACCGGAAACTGAATCTGAGACGGAGCCGGTCACGGAGGAACAGACGGAATCCGAGACGGAGGCACTCCGCACGAATACACTGACATTTGATTATAATTACGGCACATATGCGGCTTATACCAGCGTTACGGTCGCGGAAAATGAGACGACTGCGGCTCCGGCCGATCCGGAAATCGAGGGGATGACCTTCCGCGGCTGGTACTTAAGCGAAGACTGCCAGGGTGAACTGTTCGCGTTCGGTGAGGCTCTGACAGAAGACCTGACCTTGTACGCCGACTGGACCTGCGACGTCACAGTAGTCTTTGGTGAAGTGGCAGGCGAGGCGCTCTACTATCCGGAAGGATCCGAATGGCCGGAGAGCATTTTTGAAAATGATACCACGGAGTATTATCAGTTTACCTACTCGACGCATCGCGTCGGGGAGAAGCTGCTCGATCTTGTGGAGCCGAACTATTCGGGGCATGTCCTGACCGGCTGGTACCTGACGTCTGACCACAGCGGGGAAGCGATTGACCTTTCGTCCTATACTTTGAGCGGCGGAATCACGATCTATGCCCGCTGGGAACAGATCATCTCAGTGACTTTTGACTGGAATTACGGGGAGCTTGGCACGTATTTCTGGACTCTGGGATATCTCGGAAGGAAGCTTGGGTATGTCCCGGAAGATCCGCAGCGTGAGCATTATACCTTTACCGGCTGGTACACCGGAAAAGCGTGTGCAGAGAAGCAGTATGTGGACTTCTCCACTTACCTGCTGACAGGCGATGTGACGCTGTACGCCGGATGGACGGCAAATGAATACGGGATCACGTATGACCTGCAAGGCGGTGAGAACGCAGCGGAGAACCCGGTTTCCTATACCATCGAGAGCGCAAATATCACGCTCGCAGAACCGACCCGAGAAGGTTATACCTTCGAAGGCTGGACGGGAACAGATATAGAAGAAGCCCTGATGGAAGTCGTTATCCCAACCGGAACAACCGGTACGCTTTCCTATACGGCGAACTGGGAGCCGATTGCCTATCCGATCACCTACAGTCTGTTACGCGGATCCCTGACCGGTGAAATCCCATCCACCTACACAATCGAGGATGCGGATATCGTACTCCCTGTCCCGGAGAAGGAAGGATATATCTTTGAGGGCTGGACCGGTACGGACATTACGGAAGCGACGGTAACTGTGACCATCCCGGCCGGTTCCATCGGAGAGAGGAGCTACACGGCGGTCTGGAGCACGACCGACCCATCCGCAATCATCGCGGATAACGCGATCGGGGCGGTGGAAGGCGACTATACCTTTGAATTGGACGATTACATAGAAGGAACAGAAGAAATCTCTTCCATCTATCAGGCAGCGCGTGCCGCCCTTGAAGAGGACGCGGAAACCGGAGTCTACGCGGATGAGATTACCCTGACGCTGGAGCTGGCAAAAGCGGAGGGCACGGACAATCCTGTGGAAGATGATACCTGCTATACCTGGATCTTTACGGCGGCTATCGTTTACACGGATGATGACGGGAATGCCCTGGAGAGAGAGGGAACCGTGCGGGCGATCGTAAACAAGCGCGTGCCGACCGTCACCGCGCCGTCCGCATCCGACCTGACCTACGGTGCGGCACTCTCATCGAGTACGTTATCCGGAGGAAGCGCCGCATACGAGGAGGCCGGTACGGATGGAAACACAACCTCTGTCACAGTAGAAGGCAGCTTTGACTGGACGGATGGTACTGTAGTGCCGAAGGCAGCAGATAACGGAAACGTGATTTATTCCGTTACTTTCACGCCAACGGATACCGCGAACTATGCGGTTGTTACTGTGGATACAGCAGTGGCGACCCAGACCGGGGTGAACGTGTACATTGAAAGTGCGGACAGCCGTTATTACATCGCGGCGACGACCCGGACCAGCGGCACTTATACCCTGACTGACGCGGACACCGGAGCGGACCTCACCTCGGAGCTGACGCTTTCCGGCGGAGAATACCACTTCTCGCAGACAGCAGTGGAAACGAATGTGGGCGTGACATTCTCCGGCTATACCCTCGTGGATACGGATATGGATACTCTGCCTGGCGGAAGTGTACTGAAATACGCGTTGGTAACTACAACAACCAGTGAGACCATTGATCTGGCGTCAGGAACGACCTCCCCTGCGAGGGCAAATATCCTGCAGGTACCGTTTAGAAATACGGGAAAGACGACCCTTTTGGTGACATTGCCGACCACGTCGACAGTCACCTATGGAGATAATCTGAATGACAATATGCTGAGCGGCGGAACAGTGAAAATTGCTTATATGTACGATTATTACACAAAGATCGTGACCATTGATGGTACATGGACCTGGACGACTTCGGGTCAGAATGTCACTGCCGCGGGAGAGCAGACGTATTCCATGACCTTCACGCCGACCAATACGGAGACAGGCAGCTATGCGGGTGGGACAAAGAAACTGACCGTGACGGTGGCGAAGAAGGCAGTCGAAGCGCCAACGATCGCAGAGACCACTTATAATGGAAATCTGCAGACTGCTGAAATCACTTCGGATGATCTGGATACGCTTTATACAGTTGAAGAAAATAATGGCGGCACAGACGCAGAGACCTATGCTGTGAAATTGAAGCTCATAGACGCGGAGAATTATTGCTGGTCTGATACGAATGGAACAATTGACAGCAGCAATGAAGCAGTTCTGACGTTAAAGTTTGTAATAAACAAGGCGCCGCTTACCGTTGATACAACAAATGCGACTGTCACGGCGCTCGGTTATGGGCAGAAACTGGTATGGGGTGCTTATACAGCCACAGGTACGGCGAACAGTATGATCATTGGTGTGAAGGTATATGCCGGAGTAGATTCCTCCTCTATGGAATCAGTGGCAGGAAGCTGGAGCTGGAAGTCCTCTTCAGTGGAGAGCCTGGAACAGCCGCTTAGTGTTAATAATAAAGGTTACTCTGTTACAGCTGTGTTTACACCGACTTCAACCAATAATTATGATACAGCTGAGGTAGACTTTACAGTTACAGTGGTAAAAGTAACACCCGATGTTTCGGATGTAACCGTGACCGCGTCTGAGGTATTCCAGTGGGGCTGGACGGAGCTGGATGCTTCAACGCTATCAGCAAATAAAGATGGAGTGAACCCGAATGATGATACGATGACTGTATCAGGGACATGGTCATGGGAAGTTACAGATTCGAGTAAGATGCCAATCGTGGAAGCAAACAAAGAGTATACCGCTGTATTTACTCCGAACGATACGACAAATTATGGAACAGCCATCAAGACAATAACGGTGCCGATTACAGAGAAGCTGACGATTACGTTTAGCAGAAGTGAAATTTCTGGCTCAACTGTTGTTCCTGTAGTGATGGAACTGACGACCACTAGCGATGATCATGGAACAAGTGGTTCGGATAAAGCTGTATTTACTTCGAAGCCGGATATTAACAAAACCAGCTATGTAAAGCTTTATGTTTATCTGGCTAATCCGGGGGAACTGGAACATGTTACCAAACACTATCATGTATATGATATAACAATGACATGCGATGGAAAAACCTATACTCATACGTTGGCTAATGGTCAGACACCTTGCTGCTTTGAGGATAGATCTGAGGTGACAATTTGCAGTGGTTTGATGACGATTTCGTCAGAAGGCGAATTTAGTAAAAATAATTACGCTCGCTCTCTGGTAACCTTTGGTTTTGACTGGGATCAGATGAAACCGACAACGAATAATATAACGGTACATATGGGGGTTGATCTTTATAGGCACAGCGGCAGTACATCCCTTAGCCTGGCTGCGGCATCATCCGGCCTCATGCTGAGCGCGATTGCTGAAACGGAAGCAGTGACCGAGGCAGCGGCAGAAGCAGAGACAGAGGCAGCGACGGAGGTGCAGACGGAAGCGGCAACCGAGGCGCAGACGAGTACCGAAGCGCAGACGGAAGCGGCGAAGAGCGCCGAGGCGCAGACGGAAGCAGCAGCTGAGACTCAGAAGAGTACTGAGGCACAAACGGAAGCAGCGACGGAAGCAGCGACAGAAGCACAGAAGGGCACCGAAGCACAGACCGAAGCGGCGCAGAGCACCGAAGCGGCAACCGAGGCGCAGACTGAACCGGCAGCCGAGACGGCGGTTGAGACGCAGTGAGACATGGCATTTCGAAAACGAACGCACGGGGAACATTCCCCGTGCGTTCTGCAGTTTTGCGAAGTGCTTGCCGTTAATGTGGCAGAGAGACCGTTCATTTGCCGGTAGCATTTTTTGCGGGGCTATGTTATACTGCTGATAAATATCAACGAATTCGCAGATTGAATAATTTGTGTGTGACAACGGCGAAATGGGGTGAATTTAGTGTCAGATGGGATTTATACTGTTCTGCAGATTAAAAAAATGCTGACCCCTGTTTTTCAGCGGTACAATATAAAAAAAGCCGTTTTATTTGGTTCATATGGAAAAGGGTGTGCAAATAAGAACAGTGACATTGATCTGCTTGTTGACAGTGGATTAAGAGGATTGAAGTTTGTAGGGCTCATTGAGGATGTGCGAACAGTAGTTGATAAAGACGTAGATCTTTTTGATGTCTCTCATTTGGAAAAAGATTCGGAGATGGATTCTGAAATAAGTAAAACCGGGGTGGTGATTTATGAAAAATGAAGCGGTTGTGACGAAAATGCTGAAATATATTGATAAAATACAGAATTATTCTGCCGGAATGACATATGATACTTTTGTAAAAAATGAGGTTGTATTGGAAGCATGTGTTTTTAATTTGAGTCAGTTGGGAGAACTGGCGAATAAGACGGATTCCGTTTTTCGAAACAGATATCCAGAGATTGCGTGGAATCAGGTATATGGATTACGGAATCGGATTGTACATGATTATGAAGGCGTCAATCTTCAGCTTGTATGGGAGATAATTCAGGACGATTTACCGGAATTGAAACGTAACCTTCAGAAAATAACATACGATTAACAATAGAACTCTGGTAAGTGTGAAATACCAGCCAGTTACGTAATCAGAATTAAGGGAGCAGGAGAGTGTATGGAAGAGGAATCATGTCATATCCCGATGCCGCTTCTTGGCAGCGCGTTTCCGGTTGGAAGCTGCAGGAAGTACGCGGAGGGATTTCATAATGAGGGCGATCGGGCGATCGCGCTTGGAGAGTTTTATTATTTTACGGGAAAAGCTGAGATGGCAGCCAGGACGGTGGAACCATATCTGGACAGCAAAGAGATGGCGCAGGCATTGTCCGCCGCGCTGATCTGTACGTTTGCGAATCTGTCGCGCGGTCATATCCATCTCGCGCAGTTTGCAATGAATGAGGTATCGAAAGAGCTGCCTTTACTTTGCAGGGAAGATGCGTCTGTGGAGTCCCGCGCGATGGCAGCCATGATATCGACAGCGGCTGCTGTGCTGCTTCATCTGCCGGTTCCCACGGCCTTGTCGCTGGAGGATTATATTCGCTATCTGCCGACCGGGCAGCAGCTCTGGGCATGGTATCTGCTGGCACACAGAGCATATCTGACGGAGAATTACGAACGGTCTCTGGCTATCGTAGATATGGCGTTGTCCATGTACATAGAGGTGTTTCCGATCGCTGCTATTTACAATCATCTGGTCGCTGTGATGGATCTGATGAGCCTGAAGCGTCCGGAAGAGGCAAAAACGCATTTTCTGGCCGCGTGGAAGCTGGCGAAGCCCGACGACCTGATCGAACCGTTTGCGGAGCACCATGGCCTCCTGCAGGGGATGGTCGAGATTTTCTTCAAAAAGGCGGAACCGGAGGAATATCGGCGCATCACGGAGATTACATATACGTTCAGCGCGGGCTGGAGGAAGCTGCACAGCCTGCAGACTTCGAAGAATGTTGCGGACAATCTGACGACGACGGAGTTTACAGTGGCCATGCTGTACAGCCGCGGCTGGACGAAAAAGGAAGTGGCTTCTCATCTGGAAATCTCGGTTTCCGCCGTTAAAAAGCACGTGGAGATCATTTATGAAAAGCTGGCGATCACCGATAAAAAACAGCTTAAAGAATATATGCTGCAGTGACGGACGATACCAGCGCGGCGTTTTTACGACAGAGCTGGTCTGCACACGCGGAAATGCTCTGCGTGTATGGCTGCGGCTTTTTTTGCGATGCACAGTGCCTGCACTCCTGGCGATGTTTTTATCAGGAAGCAGTGTTTTGGCATATATGGAAGAGGAAAGCATTACAGGACAGATAAAGGATGCTGCGGAATGTAAAACATATGAGGACACGGCCGACGGGAATTCGGATGCGGTCGTTGTCTGCGTACTGGATTCCGGGTACGGTACGGCGGATATGGATAATTCCGGGAACAGCGATGATACGAATGCCAGCGACGATTCGAAGACCAGCGATGATACGAATGCCAGTGATGATACGAAGACCAGCGATGGTTCGGAGGGCAGTGGTGATACGAAGCACAGCGGCGACATGGGAGATACCGCTGACGGAAGAATCATCCGCGGCTGGAATTATCTGGATGACTCTGACGATATTACGGATGAGCAGGGGCACGGCACGGACATCTGCACTCTGATCGCGGAAAATGCGCCGGACGCGGAGATCGTCATGCTGAAATGCTTTGACGAGTCGCTCTCTCCGGATAGTGACGCAATTGTGGCGGCTTTGTACGCCGCGGTGGACGATTACCATGCTGATGTCATTAATATGAGCTGGACCGTTTGCGAAGAGGATGAAGAGCTGCTTGCGGCAGTGCAGTATGCTGCCGGCAGCGGAGCGGTGCTGGTCGCGTCCGCAGGAAACTTAAGCCTGATATCGGGACCTGGAAGCGAGGTTTATCCCGCTTTGTGGGAGGAAGTCATCGGAATCGGAGGCGTGGATCTTGATGAGGAAGGAAATCCTGTTTCCAGCCTGTGGTATCTGGCGAGTGAAGCGGTCTATGTCTGCACGAACGGCGAATTCGGAGACGAAAAAGGAAGCTCCTATGCGGCAGCGCGGATTTCGGGCGTCGTCGCGGCTTATCTGGCGGAACACCCGGTGGCAGAAGCTGAGGAAGATGCCGATGGTGAGGAAGATGCCGATGGTGATGGGGACATTGATGCGGATGGAAACATAGACGCGGTTGGAAACATGGACGCGGATGGGGATATTGATGCGGATGCTGACGCGGTGCGGCAGATACTGCTGGATAAAGCAGTGGATCTGGGTGAGAGCGGATACGATACGACCTATGGCTGGGGCTATGTGGAAACGGATGGTTAGCTGATGTGGGCAGCCTGATTAACAGGCCTGCCCGATTTCTTTTTTTCGGAGAAATACAAGGAAAGCTCCTGTCATTAAAACCAGCGAAGGGACAGCGAACAGGACGCGCAGGGAGACTTTCGCCGCGGCGGTCTGCGTCTCAGAAGCGATGTCAATTCCTGTAAGGTCAATGCCGATACCGGCAACGAAGGAAGCGACGGAGGTGGCGAGCTTGACCATCAGGGTCTGCAAAGAAGAAACGACGCTGTCCTCGCGCTGACCAGTTTTTGATTCGCCATAGTCGACCGCGTCAGCCACGAAGACAGTGGTCAGGACATAGCCGATGCCGTTTGCGAGAGAAATAAAGACGCCCGGGATCATAAGCTTTATCAGGGTCATATGAGTGCCGAAAATCAGGCCGGTCATACCCAGATAGCCGATGATACCCACGATGCAGGCAACAGAAAAAATCTGTCGGTTGCTGTATTTTTTTCGGAAAAATGGATAGAGGATGGTCATCGTTACAAACTGCACAAGTCCGCTTATGAGCATGAACAGGGTGTACTGACCTTCGTCGCCGACGTCATACTGAAACATGTACAGCAAAAGGTTGGTAGTCATGTAGATTGCCGCGTTAAACAGGATAATGATGACCGCCAGGCTCAGCGCCTGGTCATTTTTGATCAGGGCGTTCAAAAGCTCCCTGACGGAGGTATCCCGCGGCTCTTCCAATTCGTCATCAGGGAGGTTCCGGACAGTGACAATAGTGGTCGCCACATAGAAGATGGCGATGATCAGAGCCAGCACGCCAAAACCCTTGCGGTAGTGCTCTGTATCGGTTCCGCCGCCGATCAGCGGCAGCAGGCTCATGGTAAGGACGGTGGGCAGTACAGCGCCAAAACCGGCGCAGGTCCGCGCAAAGACGGTCAGGCTTTCACGTTCAGATCCCGCCCGTGTGATTGCCGGGATGATGGACCAATAGGGGATATCGCTCATTGTGTAGGTGATCCCGCAGAGAAAGTAGGTGACGACTACATAGGCTTTAAGGCTGCCGCCGCTTAAGGCCGCCGGTACTTCGAACATTGCGTAGAGCACCAGCGCATTTAGCACTGCGCCGCTTAAAATCCACGGTTTGTAGCGGCCGTGGCGGCTTTTTGTCTTTGCTACGACCACGCCCATGAACGGATCGTTGAAGGCGTCAAAGATCCGTGCGACCATCAGCAGGATGCCGACGAAGGAGGCGCTGATACCGAGGACCGTATTGTAATAGTATAGCGTGTAAGAGGCGACAAATCCATATGCGAGATTTTTCCCCATGCCGCCGACGGCGTAAGTGATTTTTGTTTTTGCTGTGATATTCTTCATAGAAGGGTTTCCTCGATTCTGTTCTGTTTATCGGAGCCGCATGTGCACGTTATCGGAACACATCATGGGCTGAAAGATATCTGCAAAAAAGCCGCATATACACATCATCTGACAGAGTATACCATAAATTTAAGCAAAAAACGAATAATAAATGGAATTATTTAGTTGAGTCATCCGGGATTTTGCGATATACTAAAGCTCAGGAAAAACAAATCGTAAAGGAAGTCCGGGGGCGGGTGATTTCCCGGAAGTGGTAACACACAGAAACAGGGCTCAGAAAGATGAGATCTGTGGCAAATAAAAGAAAAGGATGTGAGTCAAATGAAACGAATTGGTCTGTTGACAAGTGGTGGCGACTGCCAGGCGCTGAACGCGACGATGCGCGGCGTGGTGAAAGGCCTCTCGAGCAATCTGGACGAGCTTGAGGTCTATGGTTTTATGAACGGCTACAAGGGGCTGATCTACGGTGATTACCGCCTCCTGACATCAAAGGATTTTTCCGGTATCCTGACAAAGGGCGGCACCATTCTGGGTTCCTCCCGTCAGCCGTTTAAGCTGATGCGTGAGCCGGACGCGAAGGGACTGAACAAGGTTGAGGCAATGAAGCAGAATTATTACAAGCTGCGTCTGGACTGCCTCGTGATCCTGGGCGGCAATGGCACGCAGAAGACAGCGAATCTTCTTCGCGAGGAAGGGCTGAATATCATTCATCTTCCGAAGACGATCGACAATGATATTTTCGGCACCGATATGACCTTCGGCTTCTACAGCGCTGTAAATGTGGCGACGGACGCGATTGACCGCATCCATACGACGGCGGCTTCGCACAACCGTGTATTCATCGTTGAGGTCATGGGTCACAAGGTTGGCTGGCTGACGCTGTACGCGGGACTTGCGGGCGGCGCGGATATCATCCTGATTCCGGAGATTCCGTACGACATCAAGAAGGTCGTGGCGGCGATCGACAAGAGAACGAAGGCCGGCAAGGGCTTTACCGTGATCGCGGTGGCTGAAGGCGCGATCTCCAAGAAGGATGCGAAGCTCAGCAAGAAGGAGTACGCGGCGAAGCTTGAAAAGAGAGGCAACGCCTCCATTGCCCATGAGCTGGCGGATGAGATCAAGGCGGCGAACGGACCGGAGGTGCGCATCACGATTCCGGGACACACACAGAGAGGCGGCAGCCCATGTCCGTATGACCGTGTGCTTTCCACACGGATCGGTCTCAAGTGCGCGGAGATGATTCTCAATGATGAGTACGGCTACATGGTCGGCATCGTGAACAACAAGATGAAGAAGGTGCCGCTCGGTGATGTGGCGGGCAAGCTGAAGACCGTTTCACCGAAGGACGAGATCATCAAAGAGGCGAAGCTGATGGATATCTGCTTCGGAGACTGAATTGATACGGAGCTCCCTGATTATACAGGGAGCTCCTGACATGATGGGAGAATAATCAGACATGAGTTACACGGCATTGTACCGGAAATTCCGCCCGGCTACCTTTGATGAGGTGAAAGGGCAGGATCATATCGTAAAGACATTGAGAAATCAGATTCGGGCGGATCGCATGGGGCACGCCTACCTGTTCTGCGGGACGCGGGGTACCGGTAAGACCTCCGTGGCGAAGATTTTTGCGAAAGCGGTGAACTGCGAGCATCCCGTGGACGGCAATCCCTGCGGGGAATGCGCCTCCTGCCGCGCGATCGCGGCTGGAACGGCGATGAACGTGATTGAGATTGATGCCGCTTCCAACAATGGTGTGGACGATGTCCGTCAGATTCGTGAAGAAGTCTCCTATTCGCCGACAGAGGGGCGGTTTAAGGTCTATATCATCGATGAGGTGCACATGCTCTCAAATCAGGCCTTCAACGCTCTTTTAAAGACACTTGAAGAGCCGCCCTCTTATGTTATTTTTATCCTGGCGACGACAGAAGCGCAGAAGATACCGATCACCATCCTTTCCAGATGCCAGCGGTATGATTTCCGCCGAATCTCACAGGAGACGATTCTGGCAAGGCTGCAGGAGCTGATGGCTGAGGAGCAGGTCGATGCCGAGGAAAAAGCGTTGCGCTACGTCGCGAGAAAAGGCGACGGTTCGCTTCGTGACGCTTTAAGCCTTCTCGACCAGTGTATCGCTTTTTATATGGGAGAAACGCTCACTTATGACCGTGTGCTGGAAGTGCTCGGCGCGGTGGATACCGATGTATACAGCGATCTGCTGCGCAAAATCCTGCCCGGAGATCTGGCCGGGGCCATCCGCACGCTGGAGCAGCTGATCATGCAGGGCAGCGACCTGACGCAGTTCGTGAATGATTTTACCTGGTATATGCGCAACCTGATGCTAATGAAAGCTTCCGACGACATGGAGGAGGTACTCGATGTCTCTGCCGAGAATCTGGCGCAGCTTCGCGAGGAGGCGGCAATGATCCGCAGCGACACGCTGATGCGCTACATCCGTATTTTTTCCGAACTGGCCAATTCTCTTCGAAACTCGACAAACAAGCGCGTGCAGGTCGAGATGGCACTGATCAAACTGTGTCATCCGGAGACGGAGAGCGATGAACTGTCGGTGCTTGAGAGGATCCGGAGAATTGAAAAAAAGATAGAAGACGGGATATTTGTGCCGGAAGGAAGCGCCGGTCAGGTTGGGGTGCCGGGAGCGGTCGGATATGCCTCAAACGATGCGGCCAGATATGGCACTGACGGTATGGGAGCGGGCATCGAAGCAGGCGCAATGGGGCATGCCTCCGGGGGCAGAGCGGAAGGCGAAACAGGCTCTGGTGTAGCAAATAATGCTTCAGGCGCTGCAGCGCAGGCATACGGGGCGGCTTCTTTGCCGAAAGCAGCACCCGAAGACCTGAAAAAGGTCTGCGGAATGTGGAAAAACATCATCGGCGGCACGGATGGGATGTTTAAGATCGTTCTCTCTTCGGCGACGCCGAAGTACAATTCGCAGGACGAAAAAGATACAAAGCTCTATGTGGTCTTTGCGGATTTTCTGGGCGAACGTTATCTGAATAATGCGGAGCGTAAACAGGAGCTGGAGCAGCTGATCGCAGAGCGTGCCGGAATACAGGTAGAAGTAAAATTTGTGCTGGCTTCGGATCAGGGAATCCAGCGCGGCACCCTTTCAAACATCGAGATTGACGAGATGGTGCGGGAGCAGGTGCATATGGATATTGAGATTGTGGAGGACGAAGAATAAAGTAAACAAAAAGGGACGAGGGTTTGCCCCATCCCTTTTTAACTACGCTTTTTTTTCCGATTGCGCTGTACAACTGCACTTTTGAAAGCTTTCATCATAGCAGGTGAAAGCTCGGGACAGTCTTCGTCAAAAACAATCGGATACTTTTCTACTTCCTCTGCCTCCCGGATTTCTTCTTCCGTAGGAATTTCCCCTGGTTCAGTAATATATGTCTTGATCATAGTAAAGCCCCCTTTCTGCGCTGGTTGCTGCTCTGGCAGAAATCAATCGAATTGCATCCTTTTTTTCTGTAAAGACTACGAAGAGAACATTCCTGAATTTCCCGATTGCAATGTATCTGTCTTCCTCAATACTGTGTTCAAAGTCGTACATTTCGATGTAATAGGGATCTTCAAAAATATGTCTTGCGGTTTCAAAAGAAATATTGTGTTTTTGTTTGTTGATCTGATTTTTAGTCTCGTCCCATTCGAACTTCATGTGCTATTCACCGCCTTTGTAACTGCCTGCATAATACCATATATTCACTATTCACTGATGGATTCCATCGTTTTTCTTTGGTATGATGCAGCCATGTGGCGTTTCATAGCTACATTGTTTATTTTATTACTCGCAGAAAAATCAGCTGCTCGTTACTCCAGAATCCAGTTGTGCTTCGCACATCTGTCGCTGCTGCGCAGCTTTAAGATTCTGTCGTTGACCTATCAAGAAAAGTCCGCAAGCGCACTTTTCTTCTGATAGGTCATATTATAGGTGAAAAAATATATCGATGCAAGAGGAATTTTAGTCCATTTTATCCACATATTTATGGACTATTTGTTTTTATGATATTGACTTTGGAATATTGGGATAGTCTGGGGATCCTGACTCAGGGTCAGTAACGCAGCAAAAGCATCCCCGTCACAATAGCGCCGATACTCCCGAGAGAGCAGGCCAGATCATACCAGTGGATTTTTGGGACGGAATAATATGTTCGCTCTGCATCGCCGCAAAAGCCTTTGGATTCCATGGCCATGGCAACGCTTTCTGACCAGCGGATGCTGTTGACCAGCATGGTAAAAATTGGCTTCAGGGAGTACCAGTGAACCCGCATTCCTCTGGTGCGGAAGGCCAGCTTTACATTGGAAAATTCGCGTGTCATCGTCGGCATCAGGTGAATGGCGGCCAGAATGCCGTAGGCAAACCGGGGCGGAAGATGGCACTGGTGCATCAGACTGGAGATGAAAAACTCACCATCTGTGGACAGCGCGAACAGGATTCCCAGACCCGCGTAGGCAAGGAGTCTTGTGGAAAGCTGCATGGCGGTGTACAGGTTCGTGGACATGGCGGCCCGGACCGCGTAAGGGACGGCGGAGAGGCTTTCCAGCTCTGTTACATCGATGCTGCTTCCTCTGGCGTAATAAAGTCCGGTGACAAACAGGCCGAAAGCGGCGATAAAGGCCGGAATCAGAATGGTCAGCACCTGCTTCATCCGCGCGTTGGAAAAAAATGTGAGCAGAAACAGGGAGATGAGAAACACCGTGACATTTAAGCTTACCAGATACTGAACCGATAAGAGAATGGCGCAGATCAGCACGGTGAACATTTTCACGGATGGATTTAGTTTTTCCAGCTTCACGATGTGCGCCTCCCTTCCACAAATCTCTGTCCTTGCAATTGATAAATTTTATCCGCCCACACTTCGGCCAGCTCCTGATCATGCGTGATGAAAATGACGGTCAGTCCGTCATCTTTCACCTTCCGGCTCAGCTGCTCCATGATAGCCATCGTGGAGCGGTAATCCTGCCCGTAGGTAGGTTCATCCAGAAAGAGGATCTGCTGCCGGCCGGCCAGAATTGAGAGCACGGCCAGACGGCGCTGCTGTCCCTGGCTGAGCATATAGGGAGAATAGCGGTGGTAGCGCTCCAGTCCGTATTCCTTCAGGAGTGCGAGCGCCTGTTTCTCACACTGCTCGTCAGAAAGGTCTTTGTTCCAGATACGGATACTGCTTTTTACCTCTTCGGTGACGTTCTGGGTGATGAACTGATTGCCGGGGTTCTGGAAAACAATACCCGCTTTGGCGAACAGTTCTTTTTTCTTTATCCGGGAAAGGTCCGTCCCGTCAATCAGAATGCTTCCCTCGTAGGGATGCTGCTTTAATACAGAAAGAAACGTCGTCGTCTTGCCGCTGCCGCTTGGCCCGAGAACTGCGGTCATGGCTCCCTTCGGGAAGTCTGCATTCACGTGGGAGAGCAGGTACTGGCGAAAGCGCGAAGCGCGCTTATCGGATGTCCGGAGAATGGACAAATCCCGGAAGGAGACAGCGGCCGGCTTTTGATCCTGCTGTGTGGAAGGCCCGGAATTATAAGAAGCAGCGGTCTCTGGTTTATGGTCTGCAGCGGAATCGGCCATGAAAATGCTTCGCTGTGATGCAGCCCTTCCCGGATAGTACAGCCCTTCCTGTTCAAAAAGAGGATAAAACTCTTCCAGCTGATCCGGGCTGATACCGCGCTGCAGCACCTTTCCGCCTTCGCCGAGCACGATGATTTCATCCGCCGCATCCGCCCAGTGCCCGAGCTGATGGTCGATGGCGATGATGGTACGTCCATGCTGTTTAAATCTGAGGAGCAGGGAGACAAGTTCCGTCACAGACTGACTGTCAATGTTGGCAAAAGCCTCATCCAGCAGAATACATTTGCTCTCCATCACATAGAGGCAGCAGAGGGCAGCCTTCTGTTTTTCACCGCCGGAGAGAGTGACCAGCTTCTGATCCAGCAGCGCTTCCATTCCCAGAGTGCGTGCGGCATCTCCAATCCGGTGATCCATTTCTTCCTTGGGCACGCAGATGTTTTCCATGCAAAACTGCATCTCGCGGCGCAGTGTGTCCATGCAGAACTGCAGATCCGGATTCTGAAACAGCATGGTCAGGTACGCCGCGCGCTCCTGCTGGTTCATAGCGCTGACCGGATGGCCGTACAGCTCGATCGTGCCGGATTCCAGAAAACCGCCGTTTTCCGGGTAGAGACCGGCAAGAACAGCGGCCAGGGTACTTTTCCCGCAGCCGCTGCTTCCCATCAGGACCGTGATGCCTCCCTCCTCAATATCGAGGGAGACATGGTCCAGAATATTTCGTTTTCCTGATTCGACATAGCGGAACACCACATCGGAGAGGTGTATGGCGATGGAAGGAGTCATCCTTTAATCCTCCAGATCCTGTGCGGTATCCTGGCCGATGGCATATCCCTTTAATACGCCTGCTTTCGCGAGGCGGTCTGCCAGAATCCGGGTCACAAAGCCGTCAATGACGATGGCGCTGATAATGCGGACAACAAGCATCAGGGCAAGTACCGGAACCGCGATCAGATTGTAGCCGCTGATGATCAGGTTGTAAATAAGAGTCAGGATGGAGCAGATTACCGCACCCTCGACCATAGTAGCCGTGTCGAATTTTTTGTATTTTTTCAGAGCAAAGATCAGCTCAAAGCCTACGCCCTGTACGAGACCGGAAAGGATGATAATCGGTCCGAAATAATTGCCGAGCAGGCACTCAATGATGGCTGCCAGCATTTCCGCCACAATGCCCGTGCCAGGCTTTCTCATGACATAGATGCCGAACGCGCCGGCCATAAAGTAGACGCCGTAGAACGGCTCATAGCCCAGGGACGGCATGCCGACCGGGGTGAGGATTCCGTAGAGGATGCCGCCCGCATAGGTGCAGCCCAGGAAAATGATGCCGAATAAGATCGCGCATACCGCGATCATCAGAATGTCTTTTAATTTCCACTGAAAGTTCATATGATTTTTCTCCCTCGTATGTATTGTTGTTTTATGCAGAGCCGGTCAATGTGTTTTGCGGCTGATACCGCACCCGGTTCGGTTATGTAGTCCGCGGTTTTGCGGCTGATGCCGCATCCGGTTTGGTTATGTAGTCCGCGGTTTTGCGACTGATGCCGCATCCGGTTCGGTTATGTAGTCCGCAGTTTTGTGCCGGATGCTGTGGCAGTGACCGGCTGTCAGGCCGTCGGGCTGTTCACAGACAGCGTAACTTCAAAAATGTAGTGGCTGAGATTTTTTCCGCAATATTCATTTACATAATGAATGTAAGAGAACAGGTCCTGCACATCGCAGCGTAAGATCGTGCAGTAATGAGAAGACGCCTCGTAAATGCCCAGGTCGATCGCATGGTTGACGACCGTGGCGATGTATTCCATATAATTGGGAATGCCCATCGGGTAGAGCGAAATCTTGCAGGCCACCGGGAAATGGATGTCTTTCATACCGGCCTCGTTGACCGGCACATCGTCTTCTGCCATCAGGCAGTCCACGTCCGTATCGCCGGGGCAGCCTTTAGAAAACGTGGCCTCCATGGTCATATGTACGCCTTCCCGGTAAGCATGCACGAAGCAGGCCTTCACCGCGTCCTCCACATGAATCTGCCGCCCGCGGTAGACCGTAGAGAGACTGTCCGTCATCTTCCAAACTTTGCTGGTGTCGACCCTGTCGATGGCGCCAAGAATCACATTGATAAAGTCGTCGCACATGGGAGAGATGGAAAACCGGCAGCCGGTAATGGCGTGGGACGCCTCGGTGCCGTCACAGCCGCAACCGCAGCCACAGCTTTGCCCATAAGTGACGTATTGCTTTTCGGACATAAAAAAACCTCCTGTCAAATCAGATTTGTCCAGGAGTTGATCATCAACAGGCGCGTTCCTGCTGCAGGGTAAGTGCAGGTAAATGCGGCATATGTAATTATACGGGTACTTTAAAGGTACGGAACAGTTATATTACACAGTCACTTTCTACGCTGATATTACTCAGATCAGATACAACGGGTCAATCATCTCAGTCTTTCGACACCCCGGGACTGCAACCAGTATAACATGGCAGGCGGTTTTGTCAAGGGACAAATATCAGGACCAGAAGCATGGTTTTCGACTTGCAAGTCGGAAACTTCAAAAACGGATAATGTTTTCGAAATATATGGTCGGAAATTTTGAAGCGAAATGGAGTAGCTGCATGCGTGAAAGGTGATATGTAAAGGGATGGGGCAGCCCATCCCGTTTCTATTCTGAAGCAGCCGGTAAACAGTATTTCACAAAAGGGAAGGTAAAGAGCTACTATTCACGGCGAGCCTGACACTAGCTGTCAGGCTGCGCCAGAACACGTTTCGAACGGTAAAGATTGTGGAGCACCGCCTGCCTGTTATATATTAGTATACTCCGCCCGATCGTTTTGGTGCAGGTACGAATCACATTCCAATGCGGATAAATCCGCATGGCCTGCTCTTCTGATTTGATGCTGCTCGAAACTGTTATTCAAGGTATAGTACCGGATCGACCGGTTCCCCGTCCTTCGTCATGGCAAAATAAAGATTGCTGCCTTCTGTGCTGTAGTATTTGGTCGGCTCACTGATGTAGGCGAGCAGGTCGCCGGATTCCACGACATCACCCTCCGATACGGCGGGCTCCATGAGCTGGCCATATGTGAGACGGTAGCCGTTTCCGATGTTCAGTACCAGCGTGGTGCCGGTCTCCTCGTCAACGGAGATGGATTCCACGATGCCTTTTGCCGCCGCAAGCACCTGATTGCCGGTTTCGCTGCTGATGATCAGGGCCGGGTTGTATTTGTACTGGTTCAGCGTCGCAAAATACACGCTTTTATCCATACTGTAATCAATCGCGATCGTTCCGGCGGAAGGCCAGAGGAGCGACTGATCGTCAGTGAAGCTGACCCCGGCGTCGATCAGCGCCTGCTCGGAGATGATGCTCGCGGAGGACGCTTCCTCAGTATCGGAAGCAGCAAAGTCATCGGAATCTGCTGCGGCGGAGGCCGTATCCTCCAGGGATTCAGCATCGTTAGAGGCCGCACCATCCGAGGACTCATAGTCGTTGGAGGTTACATCTTCCGAAGATTCATCGTTATCGGAGACCACATTATCTGAAGATTCACCAGTATCGGAGCTTATACCATCTGCGGATGCATTACTGCCCGTGCCGGACGCATCGCCGTCCAGACTGCTTTCTGCAGCGGTTCCATCCGTGCCAGTGCTGCTGCCCGTATCAATAACGGAATCATCCCCCAATATCAGATCTGTTGTGACATCTTTCGCAGCAGTTCCATCAGCCGCTGAATTACTGCCGTCTGCTGTGACATCTGTGACCGTGTCTGCGTCCATATCCGCATCCTCATCGTTTGCGGTTTCTTCATCCGGATTTGTTTCCGGATCCTCTTCCAGATAAGCGACCTGTCCCAGTTCCGTTTCTGTCTGCGTGTTGTCGCTGCTGCGGGAACTGTTGACAGCGGCCATGCCGCCCAGGACGATCACGCCGACCAGACACAGGCTTAATGTCCAGATCGTGTTTCGTTTTGTAATCCATTCTTTCCATGTTCTTCGATTCATATTTGTCACCTCATCCTTATTTTGTCCTGCATCGTTTTCTGATGCAGGATGCAGGCCCGAAACGGGCCGTCTCGTTTCGATAAGTCCTTTTCGGATTACTGTTAGGATTGCCAGAATAAAAAGGAATATGCAGGTAAAATTAAAATTGTTGCTGTTCGGAATTTCAGGTCGGTAAAATTAAAAATAGCGCTCGGAATCTGCTTGCTTTTGGGAGGGATGGTCGATATAATCTAGTGGGAAAATTGTTATAAGAACAGGGGAAGCGGCATGTTCGGACAATGGATCAGAGAAAAATTTCATGTGAAAAAGGAAGAAGAAAATATCATGTTTATTATAGCAGGACTTGGCAACCCGGGACGGAAATACGCACAGACGAGACACAATGCCGGGTATGAGGCGATCGACCGCCTGGCGGAAAAATACGGCATACGGATTGAGACAGAAAAGTTCCGGGCGCTGACCGGCACCGGCTATATTGAGGGGCAGAAGGTGCTGCTTTTAAAGCCCCTTACCTTTATGAATCTGAGCGGTGAGAGTGTTCGCGCCGCGTGTGATTTTTATAAAATTGACCCGCAGGAGGGCTTTTGCGTGCTTTATGATGATATCAGCCTGCCGCCGGGACAGCTGCGCGTCCGGGGGAAGGGCAGCGCGGGCGGCCACAACGGGATTAAGAATATCATCGCGCAGTTGGGCACGCAGGAGTTTGCCCGCGTGAAGATCGGCGTTGGTGAAAAGCCGAAGGAATATGATCTGGTGGATTATGTGCTGGGACATTTTTCGGAGGAAGAATGGACGACGATGACGGACGCGTTTTCGCGCGCGGCGGATGCGGCGGCGATGCTGGTGACCGAGGACGTGCAGGCGGTGATGAACCGGTATAATGAAAAAAAGAAATGAAACGGGAGAGTTTATGAGAGCGTTTACAGCCCCCATGCGTGAGCTGGGAGAATTTGAAGAAATCAGTCAGAGGACCGCGAGAAATCGCGGTCTGATTCAGGTGACAGGATGTATTGATTCGCAGAAATCGCACTTTGTGTACTGCCTGGCGGATGCGTTTGAGCAGAAGCTGATGTCTGCAAGAAAGAGCGCAGTTGCGTCTGCCGCATCTGCCGGGGAGGCGGAAGTCGCTGCGAGGCCGGTCACCCTCATCATTACGTACAATGATCTCCGCGCAAAGGAGATGTATGAAAACTATCGTTTTTTTAACCGCGACGTTCTGTATTTTCCGGCGAAAGATCTGATCTTTTTTCAGGCGGACCTGCAGAGCAACCTGCTGGAGCAGCAGCGGATTCAGGTGCTGAAGGCGCTGGCGGAGTCAAATTCTCCTCTCACAATCATCACCACGATGGCGGCCTGCATGAACCGGATGGTGCCGTTTGCGGACTGGATGGGGCATATCATAGAAATTGGGAATTCCTCGGAGCTTGATACGGAAGCTCTGAAAAAGCAGCTGCTGCAGATGGGCTATGAGCGTACCGGGCAGGTCGAGGGGCCGGGACAGTTTGCGGTGCGCGGAGGGATCATTGACATTTTCCCGCTGACGGAAGAGAATCCAATCCGCATCGAGCTCTGGGGCGAGGAGGTTGATTCCATCCGCAGCTTTGATGTGGAGAGTCAGCGTTCGATCGAGAATCTGGAGTCGGTGCGGATTTATCCGGCGGCGGAGCTGCTTCCGGATGCGGCGGCGCGGAAAAAGGCGCTGAAACGGATTGAAAAAGAGGCGAATGCGGCCGAGAAAAAGTTCCGGGAGATGGGGACGGCGCCGAAGTCTGGGCAGGAACCGGAATACGGAACGGTAAAAGAGAGCCTGCCAGGCAGCATGGGCAGCTGGCAGGAGTCCGTCCAGAGAGTCCGGACACTGCTTCAGGACTGCCGCGACGAGCTGGAGGAGATGCAGGAACCGCTCTCGATGGAGGGCTTTATCGATTATTTTGTGAATGAGCGGATCAGCTTTCTGGATTATTTTGATCCGGAGCGGACGCTTGTTTTTCTGGATGAGCCGAACCGGATGACGGAGACGGGCGACGCGGTGGAACTGGAGTTTTCCGAGAGCATGAAGAACCGCCTCGAGAAGGGCTATGTGCTGCCGGGGCAGACGAAGCTGCTGTTTTCCGCGCAGGAGACGGCGGCGGCTATCTGCCGGCGGAACGCGGTGGGGCTCTGCACGCTGGAGAACGCGAAGGCGCCCTGGACGGTTTCCGGCAAATACAGCCTGACCGTGCGCTCGGTCAACCCCTACAACAACAGCTTTGAGTATCTGGTGAAGGACTTAAAAAGCTGGAAAAAGAGCGGCTACCGGGTAATCCTGCTCGCGGCCTCGCGCACGAGGGGGAACCGTCTGGCGGGCGACCTGACAGACGAGGGCCTGGCGGCCTTTTATACGGAGGACGCCGCGCGCGAGGCGCAGCCGGGGGAGATCCTGATCACCTATGGGAACGCGAAGCGCGGGTATGAGTATCCGCTGATCAAATTTGTCGTGATCACGGAGAGCGACATTTTTGGCCAGGAAAAAAAGAAACGAAAAAAACAGAAGCGCTATGAGGGCAGGCGGATCAGCAGCTTTTCGGAGCTGTCGGTCGGCGATTTTGTCGTGCATGAAAATCACGGCCTCGGCATCTACAGGGGAATCGAGAAGGTCGAGGTCGACCATGTCACGAAGGATTATATGAAGATCGAGTATGCCGGCGGGAGCAATCTCTATGTTCCGGCGACGCAGCTCGATGTGATCCAGAAATACGCGGAAGGCGATGCGAAGGCGCCAAAGCTGAATAAGCTCGGCACGCAGGAGTGGAACCGCACGAAATCAAAGGTGCGCACGGCGGTCCGTGAGATCGCGCAGGATCTGGTGAAGCTGTACGCCGAGCGTCAGCGCAAGGACGGTTTTACCTACAGCGAGGATACTGTCTGGCAGCGGGAGTTTGAAGAGATGTTTCCGTTTGAGGAGACTGAGGATCAGCTTGCCGCAATCGAGGACGTCAAGCGGGATATGCAGAGCACGAAGATCATGGACCGGCTGATCTGCGGCGACGTGGGCTACGGCAAGACCGAGATCGCGATCCGCGCCGCGTTCAAGGCGGTACAGGACGGCAAGCAGGTAGCGTATCTGGTGCCGACGACGATCCTGGCGCAGCAGCATTATAATACCTTCACGCAGCGCATGAAGGAGTTTCCCGTGCGCGTGGATCTGCTCTGCCGCTTCCGTACGCCGGCTGAGCAGAAAAAAACTTTGACAGATCTGAAAAACGGACTGGTGGACATCGTGATCGGTACGCACCGCCTGCTTTCGAAGGACGTGCAGTATAAGGATCTGGGGCTGCTGGTCATCGATGAAGAGCAGCGCTTTGGCGTGGCTCATAAGGAAAAGATCAAGCAGCTCAAGACCGATATCGACGTAATGACCCTGACCGCGACGCCGATCCCGCGGACGCTTCATATGAGTCTGGTTGGCATCCGCGACATGAGCGTGCTGGAGGAAGCGCCGCTGGAGCGTGTCCCGATTCAGACGTATGTGATGGAATACAGCGAGGAAATGGTGCGCGAGGCGATCAGCCGTGAGCTGAGCCGCGGCGGGCAGGTGTATTACGTGTACAACCGCGTCAATACTATCGTGGAGCTTACCAACAAAATTGCCGCCCTTGTGCCGCAGGCCAGAGTGGCGTTCGCGCATGGGCAGATGAAAGAGCATGAGCTGGAGAAGATCATGTACGACTTTATCAACGGCGACATTGACGTGCTGGTGACGACGACGATCATCGAGACAGGACTGGATATTTCCAATGTAAATACCATGATCATTCACGATGCGGACACGATGGGGCTTTCTCAGCTCTATCAGCTGCGCGGACGTGTCGGGCGTTCCAACCGCACGGCGTACGCGTTTCTTCTCTATCACCGCAACAAAATGCTCAAAGAGGTGGCGGAAAAACGCCTCTCTGCCATCCGCGAATTTACGGAGCTCGGCAGCGGTATCCGTATCGCCATGCGCGACCTGGAGATCCGCGGCGCAGGCAATCTTTTAGGCAGTGAGCAGTCCGGCCACATGGAGGCGGTCGGCTACGACCTGTACTGCAAGCTTTTGAATGAATCTGTGAAAGAACTGCAGGGCGAGACACCGCCGCAGGATGCGTTTGAGACGACGATCGATCTGGATATTGACGCCTTCATTCCGGAGCGCTATATCCCAAGTGAGGCGCAGAAGCTCGATGTTTATAAGCGTATTGCCGCCATCCGCACTGAGGAGGAGCAGGAGGATATGCTCGAAGAGCTGATCGACCGCTTCGGCGAGCCGCCGCGCGCTGTGCAGAATCTTCTGGCGATCGCCCGCCTTCGTTCGCAGGCGCATGACGCCTGGATCGTGGAGCTTGCCCAGAAAGGGAATGAAATCCGCATCCGCATGTATGAGCGGGCGCAGATTGACGTAAGCAAAATTGATTCTCTGCTAAAGGATTATAAAGGACGGCTGAAGTTTGTCTTCAGCCCTGCCCCGCGCAAAGCGCCTTCTAATGGGCAGGGCGACCTGCCGCCGACCGAAGGGAGGGGGCGCCTCCATAGCCCCGCGCAGGCGAGCACCGGCGGCAGCCGCGCTGCAGCCGGGAAGCAGGCGGACGGGGTACAAGCTGCAGGCACCGGCGGCGCCGCGAAAAGCGCTGCCGCAGCGCCACAGTTCATTTATACCAGCCCTGCCCCACGCAAAGCGTCTTTGAATGGGCAGGGCAAACTGCCGCCGACCGAAGGGAGGGGGCGCTTCCCGAGCGCCCGCGTAGGCGGAAAAGAGGACAAAGATACCCTGCCGCTCGCGAAAGAACTGGTGACGGCGGTTGGGAAGCTGGCGCTCACATAAATTCCCGGACAAATTTATCGCTCGGATTCCCCTGGTGTTTTCGAATGCTTTTCGGAAATGCCGGGGGCTTTTTATGCGCACGGCTGCGTAAGGAGTTTTTCCGGCTGACGCCGGACGCAGCCCGCGCGTACGAGCAGGAGCCGGTAAGCCACCTCCTGCTCGATTGCGCATGACTTTATTTTTACGGACAATTTACGTTTCGTGATTTTGGAATTTACTTTTCACATCTATACTGTTTCATATGATTAACGTTGATCTTTAAAAGGATTTGTAAAGAGTCCGGAATAAAAAGTGCGATGAAGCGACTGCCTGCAAAGGCGGTGCTTCGAAAAAAGCACGGTTGTGGGACAGCCGCAGTAAAATCGGCGGTTCTGCGAAAACTGAATAATGATACCAAATCGAAAAGAGGTTCATGTATGAATAAGAAAAAAATTATCAGTATTTTGACTGCGGCCGCAATCATCGGCTCCGCTATGTCTGCACAGACAGCTTTTGCGTCAACAGACCATTACAATGATTCCAGTGTTACAGGCGGCGACGCATGGAGTGAGTGGGAGAGCGAGTGGGAGACGATCGCGACGGATTATACAAAGGTTTCCCTGACTCCGGGCGCAGATGAGACAGAGCTCAACTTTGCGTGGTACAGCGAGAATATCGGAAGCGATGCGACCCCGGTGGTCCATTTCGGAACAGACGCGGACGCGTTGGAAGAGTTTACGGGCACCAGCGGAGATGTAAATACAGACCTGACGGGCGGCGTGGAATATCATTACAACCATGTGACTGTGACTGGCCTTGAGCCTGAAACCACTTATTATTATACAGTAGAGAAGAACGGTGAGCAGACCGAAGTAAAGGAATATACGACCGGAAGTCTCGACACAGTGAAAATCCTATATGTAGGCGACCCGCAGATCGGCGCTTCCAAGGGACAGACCCAGGGCGACGGCGAACTGGTAGCAGATGAAGGCGTAGCAAATACGGCGGCTGAGAACGATGGTTTTGCGTGGAACCGTACACTGGAAATTGCAACGTCTGAAAACAGCGACATCAACTTCATGATTTCCGCAGGTGATCAGGTGAATAAGACCGGCAGCGCAAAGGAAGAAGAGTATGCGGCTTATCTGGAGTCGGACGTGCTCTCCGGACTTGCGGTAGCGACGACGATCGGCAACCATGATTCCCTCAATGAGGATTATATGTATCATTTCAACAATCCGAATGCGACAGAGCTTGGCGCAACGACTGCGGGCGGTGATTATTACTACGCTTACGGCGACGGCCTGTTCATCGTGCTGAACACGAATAACTACAATGTAGCGGAGCATCAGCAGGCAATCGATGAGGCAGTTGCGGCTTATCCGGATGCGACATGGCGTGTTGTTACCATGCATCAGGATATTTACGGTACCGGCCTTGACCACTCTGACACGGACGGTATGATCCTTCGTACACAGCTGACGCCGGTATTTGACGAGTATGATATCGACGTAGTGCTTCAGGGTCATGATCATACCTACAGCCGTTCGAAGCTTCTGTACGGCGACAGCGAAGACCACGAGAGCTATGAATTTTCTCTGAACGAGGATGGCACAGATTATGACTGGGATCACGCGACGAATGTAGAGAGCGGCGAGCAGATCGAGCTGAGTCCGGAAGAGGGCGATGAGGATGCGGAAGCGGCTCTGGCTGAGTTCCAGGAGGACAACCTCTGTTACACGATCGAGGATGTAGACGGAGATACCGTAACGGATCCGGAAGGTATTCTTTATCTGACAGCGAACTCCGCAAGTGGTTCCAAGTTCTATGAGCTGATCACAGCGCAGCAGGACTACATTGAGGAGAGAAGCCAGAACTGGCTGCCGAGCTATTCGATCATCACCATGACGGCAGATTCTTTCACTGTAGAGACCTATCAGATTACGGACGATGGCTCTGTAGAGACCATTGACGAGGCATTCACAATCGTGAAGACTGCAGAGTAATACGGGCGGACGGATGAAATAATTACGATCAGGTGTGAGTTATGGGCGGCGGGGTTGCGCAAGCAAAACCCGCCGTTTTATACGCAGGGCTGCGCAAGGAAATTTTCCAGCTATTGCTGCCCGCATCTTGGCTGCTGCTCCGTAGTATCATACTCTTCTGCCGCTCGAATTATTATATAAGAAAGAGGAATTCGAATGAAAAAGAAACTTACAAAGATCATCCTCCCAATACTGATGCTCGCGGCTTTTATCGGGCTGATTCTGTGGGCCAATGATGTGGAGATCACAGAGCTGGTAAACCGCAGCGGCCAGACATTTGAAAAAGGAGTGGTCACGGAGATCGTAAAGGATAATCTGCAGTCGGACGGCTCCCGGTCCGGTCAGCAGACGGTGAAAGTGGAAATGCTCACCGGTGTACGCAAGGGAGAAATCCTGGAGATGACGAGCAGCTCCGGCTATCTGTTCGGCGCCGGGTGTACCGTCGGAATGCATGTGATCGTCATGCAGAGCGTATCGGGAGATGTGACAGTAGCGAGTGTCTACGTAAAAGACAGGGAATGGGTGATTTATATTTTTGCTGCACTTTATCTGCTGCTGCTTTGCGTGATCGGCGGAAAGCAGGGCGTCAAAGGATGCCTTGGCCTGATCTTTACCTTTGTGAGTGTGATTTTTCTCTATATCCCCCTGATTTACCGCGGCTATTCTCCGTTTTGGGTGGCGGTGTTTGTCTGTTTCATTACGACGCTGATCACGATGTATCTGATCGGCGGCGCGACCAGAAAGACCATCTGTGCGATCGGCGGAACGATTACGGGAATCTTGAGCGCCGGGATAACGGCGATCCTGTTCAGCAAAGCTTCGGGAATCACCGGCTACAATGTGTCTGATATTGAGAGTCTCATCACGCTCTGGAATGTGAAAGGGATTCAGGTTGGCGGTCTGCTTTTTTCCGGCCTGCTGATTTCTGCGCTCGGCGCAACGATGGACGTAGCCATGTCCGTCTCCAGCGCCATGTATGAGATAGCCAAACAGATGGATGCTGCAAGTGCTGCGACCGCTGCCCTGGCAGAAGCGGCAGGCGAGCCGGATTCTGCAGATATGGTATCCGTAGAATCAACGGATATTCACAATGGAAAAAATGGAGCAGGCGAAGGCATCAGCAGAAAGGAGCTCTGGCTGGCGGGTATGCGTGTTGGCCGGGATATGATGGGGACGGACAGCAATACGCTGATTCTGGCGTTCGTGGGCACCAGCACCAGTACACTGGTACTGGATTACGCCTACAATCTGCCTTACCAGCAGCTTATCAATTCCAACAACATTGGTATCGCAATCATGCAGGGGCTTTCCGGAAGCTTCGGCATTGTACTCTCAGTGCCTCTTACCGTGACTCTCGGCGCGATTCTGCTTACGAAAAAGAAAAAGGATAATAAGCCTGCCGGGAGATCCTGATCACCCGATCAGCACCTGCTTCCCCCGAAAGGCAAATCCAATCTGCTTTAAAGCTCTCTGAACCGTGTCGGCAAGAAAGGGTGAGGGTTTATTCTGAAATTACACCTTGCGAACCGGCACAGTCCGTGGTAAGCTTTGGATATAGCAGCAGAAAGCTCCCTGTGAAGGGACGGGACAGTGGTACAGAATGAGCGGGGCGGTGTAATGGGAATCTATATTAATCCCGGCTACAACGGGTTCGAAGAAATCCGAAGAGATATTTACGTTGATAAAACAGGGCTTATCGCGTATGTGAACAGCCTGATCGGGAAACCGAAGCCATTGGTCAGCTTCAGCAGGCCAAGGCGCTTTGGCAAATCTTTTGATGCGAACATGTTGTGTGCATATTACGACAGAAGCTGTGATTCCAGATTCCTGTTTGAGAATCTTGAAATTTCCAGGGATCCTGATTTTGAGAAACATCTGAATCAATATAACGTGATTTCCTTTGATGTGACGGGGTTCATTGCGGACGCAAAGGAAAAAGGGACGAATATTGTTTTTGAGATAAAGAATTCTGTTTTGAAAGAATTAAGAGAGCTTTTTCCGGATTGTATAGATACGGAAGAAAGCAATCTGGGGAAAGCATTGTATGCTGTTGTATCGAGAGGAAACGCGAAATTTGTTTTTGTAATTGATGAATGGGATGCGCTGTTTCGGGAATTTAAGAATGACAGACAGCTTCATAAGGATTATATTTTATTCCTGCGCAATCTTTTTAAGAATAAGGATTTGACAGGTAAAACGATTGCGGCAGCTTATATGACAGGCATTCTTCCCATCAAAAAATATGGAACAGAGTCTGCTTTGTCTGATTTCAGGGAATTTTCCATGACGGATCCGCTGATCTTATCAAAGTATGTTGGCTTTACGGAAGCTG
Source organism: Lachnospiraceae bacterium (assembly GCA_021199655.1). GTDB lineage: Bacteria > Bacillota > Clostridia > Lachnospirales > Lachnospiraceae > Choladousia. The sequence goes on from JAJQHQ010000103.1 coordinate 120,087, forward strand.
AAGTGCGTATGCTGTGTGACAGATATGATACGGATTTTGAAGAAATGAAGCAATGGTATGATGGCTATTCCTTTGAGGACATGAGTTCCGTCTATAGCCCCAATTCGGTTATGAGCGCGATCAATTTCAGACGTTTTAAAAGCTATTGGACGCAGACGGAGACTTTTGAAGGCCTGAAAAATTATATTGGTATGGACTTTGACGGACTCAAAGGGGCGATTACAGAGATGCTGGGCGGCGAGCGTGTCAGCGTAAAGATAAGTTCTTTTCAGAATGATATGACCTCTTTTCAAAATAAAAATGATGTGCTGACGCTTCTGATTCATCTGGGATATTTGGCTTATGATGCGAAAAAAAGGGAGGCGTACATTCCGAATCTGGAAGTGGCGGAAGCATACGAAGATGCTGTGAATAATGAAAAATGGGGGATTGTCGGCGAAGCGGTAGCCGATTCTGAAAAGCTGCTCGAAGCGACACTGAGAAAAGATGCGGACGCGGTAGCGGAAGCGTTAGAGATGACGCATGAATCGGTGTCTTCTGTTCTGCAGTATAATAATGAAGCTTCGTTAAGCTGTGCGATTACGATTGCGTATTATACGGCAAAACGGTTTTACCGTATTGTAAGGGAACTTCCGTCTGGCAAAGGCTATGCGGATCTGGCATTTATTCCGCGCCGGGGAACGGATAAACCGGCTATGATTGTAGAACTGAAATATGATAAAGACGCAGACTCTGCGATCAGACAGATTCATGATAATCGTTATGACGGTGTTTTGAAAGAATATGTGGGAAATCTGCTGCTGGTCGGGATTAATTATGATAAAGAGGCAAGAGGAGAAGACGCGAAGAAGCATAGCTGTATTATCGAACCGGCATAAGGATATAAGGAATTTTGCAGACCCATAAATAAGGAAATTTGCAGGCAAAAACAGGTTGACAAATCCGCTCTCATATGCCAAAATAATTTAAACAAATTTAAGAAAAACCGATGATGTGAAGGTCAAACAGGAGATGCGCTCACAGAGAGCGGGTGGTGCTGGGATACCCGCAGTAAGCAGCCTGCAAATGGGTCACGGAGGGTGAAGTGAACACCGCGTGTGGAGCCTGATGCCGGATATAGTATACCGATATAACAATATCATCAGTATTGCAGCGGTCAGGGATTGCGGATAGTAGCTGAGACGTACGCCTGCGTTAAAGGCCGGAAATGTGTTCGCATTTCGCAGAGAGGTTGTCTTGTGTTTCATTAGGAAAAGGAAGGAGCCCGGTTCAGGGTTGGCCGGTTCCGGCTGGTTCGATGAAGCGCAGGATGGCAAGTAAGGTGGTACCGCAGAAGAATGATCTGTCCTTATACATGGGGCAGATTTTTTTACTTTACAGATATTTTTATGATTAAAGTAAAAACGCTTCACAAGGTTGCATTCTTAATGAATGGCTGTGCCAGGGTATTTTCCTGCTCCTGTAAAAGCAGAATAGCGGCAGTGATTGAAAACAGTAATCGTTTTGATCAGTCCGGTATCTGTGAGAAATGACACATTTTCCTTCTCCTGCGGGTGCGGCGGGGGATGGGTTTATTACAGGCACGGAAAGGGAAAAATCATGGCAGAGAAAAGACAGGTTACAAATGACAACCAAACCGGCTTAAGGAACATCAACAATCTGATCCTGGTGGGAATCATGATGGCAGTGGGCGTAGTGCTGCGCCTGTGCGCGGGCTTTCTGGTGCTGGGAAATATGCACCCGAATTTCCTGATCGCGACGTACTGCCTCTCCATTCTGGTGGTCCGCCCGAATATAAGGGAAGCGGCGATCATCGGCTTTATCTCCGGCTGCATCAGCCAGATCGGGACGTCCATGGCGTGGCTCGGACTTGGCAGTGAGACGCTCGGCGCAATCGTGATGTGCCTGCTGGTGACCATTCCGAATCCGCTTCCGAAGGCAGGGAAAGCGCTTGTATACACGTTTATTACTACCCTGTGCTCCGGCTTTGCGTTTATCGGGCTGGCGGCACTGACCTATGCGAATCCGATGCCGATGGCACAGTTCCTCAACATGGCGCTTGTCACGGTGGTGACTGCGGCGCTGAACTGCGTGATCGTTACGGTTTTAAGCATTCCTGTGGATAAGATCATTAATAAAGAGTGATAAAAGGCAGAGTCAGATATGATCGAATGTAAGGATTTCAGCTTTTGCTATAAAGGGCAGGAACAGAATGCCCTGACTAATATCAATCTTGTGATCGAGGACGGGGATTTTCTCGGCATCACGGGGAATTCCGGCGCGGGGAAATCCACGCTGACCTACGCGTTTTCCGGCATTGTGCCGCACCATTTTCCGGGGGACTTTTATGGATCGGTGACGGTGAACGGCAAGGATACCGTGGATGTGCAGACAGAGGAGCTGGCGCGGTTTGTCGGAGAGGTTTTTCAGGACATCGACAGCCAGATGGTGTCCTCTGAGGTGGAGGATGAGATCCTGTTCGGTCTGGAGAATTTTGGGCTGCCCCATGATCAGATCGGACAGAGACTGGATGAGGTGCTCTCGATGCTGAAGATCAGCGACCTGCGGCACCGTCAGATCAGCTCGCTCTCCGGCGGACAGAAGCAGAAGGTGGCGATCGCCTCGATCCTGGCGATGCAGCCGGAGATCATCGTGCTGGATGAACCGACCGGCGAGCTGGATCCGCAGAGTACGATCATGATCTATGAAATATTGAAACAGCTGAACGAGGAGTTTGGCAAGACGATCATCGTCGTGGAGCAGAAAATCATGGTTTTAAGTCAGTACGCGAAACGGATTGCCGTGCTGGATGAGGGGAAACTGGTCTTTGACGGAAAAAGCAATGAGATTGTCGATCAGCAGGAATTATTTGATTCGCTGGGCATCAGTGTGCCGCGGGTCGTCCGTCTGGGGAACCGACTGAAGGCTGAAGGGCTTTATAGCGGGCCGGTTCCCACGGACGTCGATCAGGCCGAGGTGATGGTGAGGGAGGTGCTGGGATGCTGAAAGCAGAGCACGTACTTCCCTGCAGCCCGGCTGCGGGATTATTGACGAAGATGAGGGAGGTGCCGGGATGCTGAAATTTGACCATGTATCGTTCTCTTATCCGGGCATGAAGCAGACGGTAAAAGACCTCTCGTTTGAAGTACATGCGGGTGAGGTCGTGGCCATGATCGGCAGCAACGGCGCGGGCAAATCCACCGTGAGCCGTCTGGCAAACGGGCTGTTGCGTCCGGATTCCGGCCATGTATATGTGGACGGGGAAGACACCGGGAAAGTCCGCACCAGCGCGATTGCGAAAAAGGTCGGCTTTCTGTTTCAGAATCCGGACCGGCAGATCTGCCAGAATACGGTGCGAGAGGAGATCGCGTTCGGGCCGCAGGTACAGGGAGTGCCGCAGGACGAGATTGAAAGGCGCACGGAAGAGATGCTCCAGACCTTTGAACTGGACGGCGATTGGTTTCCGTTTACGAGGTCGAGGGGAGAGCGCCAGAGAATTGCGCTCGCGAGTGTGCTGGCGTGCAATCCCGAGCTGGTCATTCTGGATGAGCCGACGACCGGACTCGATTACCGGGAATGCATCCGCATCATGGATTATATTACCGGGCTGAGCTTTGAAAAAGGGCTGACAGTGCTGATGGTCAGCCACGATATGGAGCTGGTGCAGGAGTATGCCCAACGTGTTCTGGTACTGACGGACGGGCGCCTTGTGGACGAAGGCCCGACGGGACGGATCATGAAAGATATGTCGGTGCTGGGGCAGGCGCATGTGCTGCCTGCGCAGATTCCGATGCTGGCGCTGCGGTTCGGGGATAAATTTTCCGATGTCTATACGGTGGAGGAGATGGCGGAGGCGATTCATCGAGAGAAAACCGCCAAAGTCATCGCAATGGAGAATAACAAATCGGATGCGGTTTCGACAGAGGGCATACAGGGCCGGGGAAGAAAGGCAGCCGACACGAATGCCGGGACAGGCAAAAAAAGCGGGAACGAACCCGATGAGAAAGGAGCACGGCCATGAATTTACTCGATTATGTACCCGGAGACTCCTTTCTGCATAAACTGAATCCGGTGATGAAGCTGCTGGCGGCGTTCCTGTACGGGATTGCCTGCATTATCTGCAACAATGTGATCATGGAGTTGGCGTTTATCGTGCTGATGATCCTGATCTCCTCGTTTGCGGGCCTGCAGAAACGGGCGCTGCGTCTGACGAAGAACCTGCTGGTTCTGGGCCTGATCATGTTTATTCTGCAGCTGCTGTTTGTGCGGACCGGCGAGCCGCTGCTGGTGATCAGCGGATTTTGTGTATTTACCGTCGGCGGCCTGATGAGCGCATTGCTCTTAAGCTTTCGTATTGTGGCGACCATGCTTCCGCTGATGCTGCTTTTTGCGATCACGAGGATGAACGATCTGTGCGGCGCGCTGGTGAAACGGCTGCATGTGCCGTACCGCTATGCGTTTATCGTCACGACGGCGTTCCGCTTTGTGCCGCTTTTTACGACGGAATTTCATGACATTGAGGACGCGCAGAAAGCGCGGGGCGTGGAGTACGATACCGGGAATATTTTCCGGAGACTGAAGCTGATCGTGCCGCTGTTTGTGCCGCTTCTCATCTCCAGCATGAAAAAGGTGGACGCGGGAGCAATGAGCGCACAGCTGCGCGGATTTAATCTGCGGACGACGCAGAGCGGGTATCACGAGTACCCGTTCCACAGGTGCGACGCGGTCTGCCTGCTGTTCCTGGTGGCGGTGCTGGCTGTATCGGTGACAGGGATGATATTGCTATGATTACGAGAGGCGCTGAGCGCCAGTGGCGCTCGGTTAGCGCGGACCGGAGCGGCAGCGGAGACCGAAGCACGCAGCAATCCGTGTATCATATAGTAGGTGGACTTTAGTGGACTTTACAGAAAGGAAGCGGGCGGCGTATGGACGCAAAAATTTGCCTCGGCTATGGCGAGGAGCAGGTGGAATTTGAGATCAGCGGGGCGGCCTCAGTCGAGACGATCCTCCCGAATCCGATGGAGGAGATCACCGATCTGAAAGCGGCGTTTGTACATTCCATTGAGGACGGCGTGATCGACGGGAAGCCGCTGGCCGAAGCGATCGGGAGCGGGGATGATGTGACGATCGTGGTCAGCGATGTCACAAGAAGCTGGATGCATCAGGATCAGGTGATGCCGCTGCTGGTCGATTATCTGCATGATAAGATTGGTGTGGCGTATGAGAAGATAGTCGTTCTGATCGCAGTAGGGACGCACCGGCATTCGACACCGCAGGAGCTTGTGAAGATCTGCTCGCAGAAGGTCGTTGACCGGGTGCGTGTGGTCGATCATGACTGTGACGCGCCGGACCTTGTCTATGTCGGAACGACGTCCCGGAGTACCGAGGTGCGTGTGAACCCGCTGGTGGTGGGACGCAGGGTCATCGTCATGGGCGGCACGGTCCACCACATGATGGCCGGTTTCGGCGGAGGACGGAAAAATCTGCTGCCGGGCGTATCGGGCCGTGATTCGATCCGCCAGAATCACAGGCGTGCGCTTGACCCGGAAAAAGCCATGACGGACGCCCGTGTCGGCTGCTGTAAGCTGACGGACAACCCGATCCACGAGGATATGATGGAGGCTGCGCATCTGGTTCACGCGGATTTCGGCATTAATCTCGTGGTGGCCGCAAGCGGCATACACAGCGGTATTTTTTCCGGCGAGATGGACGCTGCCTGGGAGGCAAGCTGCGACTTCCAGAGGAAATGCTACGAGATCGAAGTGAAAGAACCGGCAGACATTGTGCTCTGCTCCAGCGGCGGCGCGCCGAAGGATATGAACCTCTATCAGGGCTGTAAGGGTATGCTGAACGCCATGCGGGCGTTAAAGCCGGGCGGCACCATGCTCTGGACCTGCAAATGTCCGGAGGGCGGCGGGGCACCCGATTATTTCAGCTGGCTGAAACCGCTGCAGGAGGGACATCTGGATGCGTCTTTGCGGGCGGATTTTACCATCGGCGGTTACATATTTTACCTGACAGTGGAGCAGTTGAACAAAGCCGGTCATGTCTACACATTGACCGAACTCGATCCGGAAATGGTCCGTCCGATGGGGATGGAGGCGTCCTCTGATCTGGCAGCATTGGTAAAAAAGATTGATTTTTCCGGGAAAAAGGTGTATGTACTTCCTTATGCAGGGAGCGTCGTGCCGGTCTGATGAACGATATTTCCCGTTTCCGACAGTTTTTTGGCTGGAAAGGATGCGGAAATAGCAACAGGTAACTGTTCAGTGTTTTGCGGCAGACGCAAGGGGCTGAATTAGAAATAATGGTAAAATGAAAGGAGAAACCAAAATGAAAAAGAAATTTGCAGTATGCGCAATTGCGGCAGCAATGGCAGCGATGTCCGTATCAGGCACGGCGATGGCCGAGGAGTACAAGGTAGGTATTTTGAAGCTTATGGATCACGCTTCCCTGGATCAGATCGAGAACGCGATTCTGGCAGAGCTGGACGCACTCTCTGAGGAGGGCGAGGATACCTATGTCTATGAGGGCTATGTATACAGCGGCAACGCAGATTCTTCAACGATGATGCAGCAGGCTTCCCAGCTGGTCAATGACGATGATGTAGACATCGTGATCCCGATCGCGACGATGCCGGTAAGTATTCTGCAGGAAGAGATCGAGGATTCCGGCAAGGATATCCCGATCGTATTCGCGGCAGTTTCCGATCCGGTCGGCTCTGAGCTGGTGGAGTCAATGGAAGAGCCGGGCGGCATCATCACAGGTACGAGCGACGCGCTGAATACCGAGGCGATTCTGGATCTGATGTTTATCGCGAATCCGGATCTCGACAAGGTAGGTCTGCTGTACAGCCTGTCTGAGGATTCCTCCACACAGCCGATTGCGGACGCGAAGGCTTATCTGGATGAGAAGGGCATCGAGTACGTAGAAGCAACCGGTACCAGCACCTCCGAGATCCAGCAGGCGGTGGAATCTCTGGCAGCGGACGGCGTACAGGCCATCTTCACTCCGACCGACAATACGGTTATGGCAGCAGAGCTTTCCATCTATGAGACCCTGATCGAGAACGGCATCGCGCATTACACCGGCGCAGATTCCTTCGCTGCGAACGGCGCGTTCGTAGGCTTCGGCGTAGACTATGAGCTGCTCGGCAAAGAGACGGCTGATCTTGCAGTTGAGATTCTGCAGGGCGCAGATCCGGCGACGACTCCGATCGTGACCTTTGACAATGGTATTGTCACCGTCAACACGGAGACTGCGGAAGCACTCGGCATCGACTACAGCGGATTCGAAGAGGTAGCGACACAGATCGTAGAGGTTGTAACTTCTGAGGATATGGAGTAAAATGGTACAAAATTGATCCTGAACCGGACTCCCTGGAATTACTCAACTATGGAAACTATGCTTTTAAAGGTTGTTGTGAAAGTCAGGCAGTCTGAAATGAAAGAGAAAACGGTCGGACAGGGCATTCCCTGCCCGGCTGTCAGGCGGATATGCCTTTGATTTGTACTGCGAAAACAGCTTTTGTGTAACGGTGAAGTTTCTGACCGGTTGCAGTTTTGTAAGGGAAGTTCACGCGTGCATTCCCGGTGCATGCGTGTTTCGCATTTCACATGAAAGGCATAAAAGAGAAAGGCAAAAGACATAACGATAAAAAACATAACGACAGAAAACCTGAAAATACATAAGCGCTTGCATATACAAAGCGAAAGAGATATATTGTATGGCGTATAACGATTTGCTAACAGAAAGGAGCAGAAACCATATGAGTTTTCTCACCTCATTCATTTCCCTCTCGGTCGTGACAAATGCCCTGGAGCTGGGCATTATCTACGGTCTGATCGCGTTGGCTCTGTTTTTGAGTTATTCGATCTTAAATATTGCGGACCTTTCGACAGACGGGTGCTTTACGCTGGGCTGTGCGGTCGGCGCACAGGTGACGATCATGGGGCATCCGATCCTGGCAATTTTCGCGGCGATGGCAGCAGGCGTCTGTTCCGGATTTATCATGGCATCGCTGCAGACTCGTCTGGGCGTGGAGCCGATCCTTTCCGGAATCATCGTAAATACCGGACTTTACACGGTCAATCTGGCGGTGATGGGCTTCTCGGCCAATTTGTCTATTTTCAAGAAAGATACGATTTACAGTCTGTGCAAGGATTTCTTTGGCGCGACCTGGTATAAACTGATCCTGTCGGCGATCATCGTTCTCATCGTCTGTGTGCTCCTCGCGTGGTTCCTTGGAACCAGACTCGGGCTGTCCATCCGCGCGACCGGCGACAACGAGGACATGGTGCGCGCTTCAAGCATCAACCCGGGCTTTACCATTACGGTGGGGCTTTGCATCTCCGGTTCGCTGACAGCACTTTCCGGCTGCCTGATCGGACAGTATCAGAAATCCTGCGACATCAACATGGGCACCGGCATGGTGACCATCGCGCTTGCCAGCCTGATCATCGGTGAGACGCTGCTCGGCAAACGCTCGATTCCGCGGCGCATCGTCGGCGTCATCGTCGGCAGCTGTGTGTATCGTTTTGTCATCGCCATCGCCCTGCGCCTGCATGTACCGGCGGAAGCGATGAAACTGGTGTCCGCGGTGATCGTAGCCATCGCCATTGCTGCGCCGTATCTGAAATCACGTGTGGCGCTGCAGAGACAGAAGGCCGCGAATGCGGCTTGAAATGTGACTGCTTGGAACAGCAGGCCACAAACCGCCTTTTTTTGATGCTGTTCTGAACTGTTATAGCGAATATGAGGAGCAGAATATGCTTAAGATTACAAATGTAAAAAAAGTTTTTAATCCTGGTACAGTCAATGAAAAGGTCGCCCTCGCGGGCGTGAGCCTGACCGTGAACGATGGCGATTTCGCTACCATCATCGGCAGCAACGGAGCCGGAAAATCGACCCTGTTCAACTGCATCGGCGGGAGTTTTTTCCCGGACGAGGGACATGTGTATCTGGACGACCGCGATATCACCTATGTGCCGGAATACAAGCGCGCGGTGGAGATCGGCCGCCTGTTCCAGGATCCGATGAAAGGCACCGCGCCCCACATGTCTATCGAGGAAAATCTGGCGCTTGCCTATCTGCGCGTGGCAAAAAAGAAAGCCGTATTTTCCAGAATCAGCTCTGCCGAGCGAAAAATGTTCCGTGAACGGCTGGCGCTTCTGGATATGGGGCTTGAGGATCGTATGAAACAGCCGGTTGGGCTGCTCTCCGGCGGACAGCGGCAGGCGCTTACTCTGCTGATGGCGACACTCGTTCCGCCGAAGATTCTGCTGCTCGACGAGCACACGGCGGCGCTTGACCCGGCTACGGCCGACAAGGTCATCGCGCTCACAAAGCGCGTTGTGGAAGAAAATCATCTGGCCTGCCTGATGATCACGCACAACATGCACTCCGCTCTGGAGCTGGGCAACCGCACCCTGATGATGGACGACGGCCATATCGTTCTCGATATCAGCGGCAAGGAGCGCGCCGGACTGACCGTCGATGGCCTTCTGGAGAAATTTCGTACCGGTGCGGGCAAGGAACTCGACAACGACCGGATCCTGTTTTCGAAAGTGGAATCATAGATGATCATCCCCGAATCGTCAGTCTGAGGGCAATTGCTCCCGTACTGGTTCGGGGAATTTTTCTATTATTCGGTTTTTACAGGATCTTGTCAGATAATATTTTGCGAGATGGTGTTTGGAATAAGGAGATACGGTGTTTTGTGTCAGCGTGATGAGCAAATCTGTAAAGAACCTTTCCCAGCTTACATAATGGTTGCTGTCTACATAATCAGACGTTGACTGCAGCATGAAAACAAGATCCGGTGATGAGATGATCCCGGACGATAAAATCAGATATTCAAAAGACTCCGGGAGCCAAAGGGAGATTCTTCTGTAATATTGGGTATTCAGTATTTCCATACAATCTTCCATCATTGCTCCGAAAGCAGCGCCATCAGCTATAACAAGGAGATCACCGTTTTCCGTTTCGGCGATTTTTTTAGCTATATTTGAATTTCCGCCTGCGCTTATTACCAGACTTTTTGAAAAAACATTTTGAAAGAATTCAAATCCGGAGTTTCTGTCTTCCGTTATAACGAATTCCAGACGATTGTTTTGGGGCATTGGGAAATTACTGTATAATTCCCGGAACGTATGCCACGTTTCTTTCAGATCTGCGTGCTGTCCGTCTGCTACAATTTCAAAAATTTCGTGAATGCTATATGGAAGCATTCTTAGCGGAGCCCGGTTGACCAGAACAAAATAATTCCCGGATTCTTTTACATATTGTGCGAATTCCTGTGAAAAAACGAAACTATTATTTTCTTCAATAAAAATAACGGTATCCCGCAGCGGAAACAGGACGTCGCTCCAGTCACGTCCGACTTCATCACGTAAGTATACATAATAGTTGGCGTCTGTTTTTACAGAATAACCGGATTCACGGCCTGAACGCAGATATTCGTACATCATAGTAAGCAAGGTCGTTTTTCCGGTTGCGCTGTCGCCTTTGAGTACTGTAATATTGCGGCGGATCCGGAAGGAAAACTGCATGCGCTTGCTTTTCACCTCAAAAAAATATTCACCTTTCATTTGCCATTCCCTCCGCTTCCAGCAAGGCGTTGACATACTCTTTCCGGTTATGCACAATTTTTCCGGTATTCATGATCATAATATTGAAATCTCCGTCAAACCGTAGAATATGCTGAAGATAAACGGTAAGATCTTTCTGAGCAGCTATTTTTAAAATCCATTTTGCACAATTGTCCCCGCAGTTCGACATGTTGTAAACGAAAGAATCGTCTTTCAGCATCAGGATCAGAACTTTTACGCCGCCTGAGAGTTCTTTCGGCGTGATTGCGCCAAGTACAGGGCTTTCAATCACATGTGCACTGATAACAGTGGAGAGATCTACATCCAAAATCATTTCTTTTACTAAGGGATCAATAATCCATTCATCTTCATATACATGGTCAAAATAGGATGGGGCGTCTTTCATATATTCAATTCCGCAGTAGTACCATATTTTTAACATAACAGATCTCCTCCTGATTAGAATTGCTTTTAGGCCGCCAGGGTACCTTATAAAATGAAACGTTACTGTGAAAGTACTGAACAGTTACGTTGAAACAAAACTGGAATCTTTACCGATATAGTATAAGCAAAAGCTTTTGGAATGGCAAGACAGTTTTTAATTTTTGAAAAGCTTCAGCTGATTATTATTCTTCTTGTACCTTGACAGCATAGTTAGAAGCGGATAAAATAAAATCAAATTTTAGAACTACCGGAATACAGAAATGGATGATAAATGAAAAAGCGGAAAAATGGATGCTGGAGGAAATTCAGATATGTATATAAAACGACATTTGGAAGCACAGATTCTGGAAGCTTCGAGGTACTATCCGGTTGTCATGGTGTGCGGACAGCGCCAGGTAGGAAAATCAACGATGCTGAATCAGCTGCGGGAAAGCGGGCGAAGATATGTCACATTGGATGATATGAATGCGCGCCGACTGGCGGAACAGGATCCGGGGTTGTTTTTTGAGACATACGGTTCTCCGCTTTTGATAGATGAATTTCAGCGCGTACCTTCTCTGCTGCTGGAGATGAAGCGGATCGTGGATCAGGCGGCTTTAGATGGAGAAGATGCGAACGGCAGATACTGGCTGACCGGTTCTCAGAAGTTTAGTATGATGCGGATGGAAGCGCCCCCTCGCGAAGCTCGGCGGCAGATCGATCCGTCCATGCAGAATCGCTGCGCGATGGGCGGATCTATATCAGAATCGCTGGCAGGCCGGGTGGCGGTATTTGATCTGTCGGGCCTTTCAGTGGCAGAAGTGGAGGAGCGTCCTGCACAGTTATTTCATCCTTCATTGGATTCGCTGCGCGAGCGCATGAAAGACAGCAAATTAAAAAATATCCATCAGATTTTCGAATTGATTTTTCGCGGCGGAATGCCAAAGTTGATAGCGACGGACATGGATCGTGAGCGCTACTATATGGATTATGTGAATACTTACCTGGAGCGTGATATAAAAAATCTTGCACAGGTAGGAAGTCTCAGTACATTTTATGATTTCCTCGTATTTATTGCGGCGCGGACTTCCGGTGAGCTGCGTTATGATGAGATTGCAAATGCGATCGGTGTGTCCGCTCCGACTGCCAAATCCTGGGTTTCTATTCTGGAGCGCTCCGGTGTGGTCTATATTTTGCGGCCTTATTACTCGAATGTGACCAGCCGTCTGGTGAAGACACCAAAGATTTATTTTATGGATACCGGACTGGCTGCTTATCTTTGCAGATGGCCAAATGCGGAAACGCTGGAGCACGGGGCCATGGACGGCGCCTTTTTTGAGACCTGGGTGGTTTCGGAAATTGTAAAAAGCTATTACAACGCGGGAAAACGCCCGGATTTGTATTATTACAGGGATACAGACAAAAAAGAACTGGATCTTTTGATTGTGGAAGGAGATAAGCTCTATCCCATCGAGATTAAAAAGAATAAAACCCCGGCTCATCCGGATAAAAACTTTGGTGTTCTGGATAATTTCCATCTGGATGTGCAGCCGGGGATTGTGCTCTGTATGTGTGATGAAATCCTTCCATACAACAGAAACACCTGGCTTGTGCCGGTGTCTGTGCTGTAGAGTTACTCAGAATATTGTGACTAATCGGAAGACTCTGGGCTTCGGCGGATGTCCGTTTTAAGCCGACTGAAGTAGAGGCAGATATGGTCATTGCGTGAGCATCTCCCTGATTGCATTTTCCCGCGCCGAAAAATCCAGCCGATTCCAGTAAGGTTCACAGGGATTGTCCGGATATTGTTTGAAAAACGGTTCGGTGACCGGATTCTGCCGCAGAGAACTCAGGAAAAGAACCAGCGCCGCATTATCTGAACTGGCCGGATTTCCCGAATTGCCCTGATCGTCAGGATTGCCATGATTATCCGGGTTGCCTGAGCCACCTGAGTTGTCCGGATTCCCGGAAGTAATTGCCCGGATACCATATTTTAGCATACCCAGAATTTCCGCCGCGATGGTCTCGCATCTGTTTTTCAATTGTCTGATTTCATCGGCACAGCCCTGGCGCAGAAGTTCTTCTGCAGCGTTCCGGTATTTAGAACTTCCGGCGTGATTCATTTGCCGGCAGCTGTCTGTGGCGGTCATTTGCGAGTTTGTTTCCGCATCCTTTGCTGTTTGATTCTTTGGTAAATCCGTGGTCGGATTATTACTTTCTGCTCCGCGCAGCCGATATCCCATGCACTGCAAGGTGGTGAGCGCCTGCCGCATTTGTTCCAGCTCAGAATCAGGAGACAGGCCATGCTCGCGGCGTATTTTGAGAATTTCCTGTTCTTTTTCAAGGAAGGTGCCGATGATTTGCACAGCACCTTGCCGTGTTGCAGGAGAGTCCTGTTTTGCGATCTGTTGTTTCTGAAACCTTATCAGCCGGTCAGTTGTGTCCTCGAATCTCATTTTCTGACGACTGGCCGCACGCCAGCTATCCAGCTTCTCATTGATGCAGGAGAGCATCAGATGCACCAGATAAATCTGCTCATCAAAAGAACTTTCAGAAAACAAAGCCTGGCAGCCAGCGACAGCCTGCTCCTCTCCGGCGAGCATCTGCGCTACTGGCAGATGCTGTTCCTTTGTATGGTACAGCTGATAAAAATAAGAAAAATCCTCCGCGAGTTCCTGATCCTGCAGATACTGGCACACGAGCTTCACGTCGACCGGAAAATCCAGCGCTTCGTATTCCTTCAATATACAGGAGAGGTCCTCCCATCCGCGTGCGGTCGCGAAGGTGCGGCTGGCATAAGTTTGTTTCAGAATATAGAACTGCTCGGGATGCGTATCCAGATAAGCGAGGATCGCGCCGTGAACCGCTTCCCCGAGCGCGTAAGCGCGCCAGGCATCGTAATCCGCCTCGACCGGAATATATTTCAGGCGGTCGAGCGTTGCAATGTCAAATTCATGCACGGACTTATTGTATTCCGGCGGATTTCCGGCAGCGGCCAGCACCCAGCCGTCAGGGAGCCGGTGGCTTCCGAAAGTCTTGTTCTGCAAAAACTGCAGCATCGCGGGAGCGAGTGTCTCCGAGACGCAGTTGATCTCATCGAGGAACAGAAGCCCTGCTGATACGCCGGTTTCCTCCATACAGCGGTAAACGCTTGCAATAATCTCGCTCATCGTATATTCCGTGACCGCGTATTCCTCTCCGCCAAAGCTGCGCCGCTCAATATAAGGCAGGCCGAGCGCGCTCTGCCGGGTATGGTGCGTCATCGTATACGAAACAAAGCCCACCCGGCATTCCCTGGCGGCCTGTTCCATGATCGCTGTCTTGCCGATGCCCGGCGGGCCGATTAAAAGCAGCGGCCGCTGCCGCAGGGAGGGAATGACACAGGTTCCGTCCTCCTTTTGTGCGGTGTAGGCACGGATCGTGCGGATGATTTCTTCTCGTGCTTCCTGTATATTCATGATCGTGTTGTCTCCGTATTTTTCAGGATAATATAATACTTTACTTTTGCTGCAAGATCTACAGCTGAAGAATTCATTTTCAGGTCTGTGCTGCCGTTTCGAGATGATTATCTAAGGCTTCGATTGATATACGGTCAAGACTATGGTGCATTGATACAATGAAATAGTATCGCGCAATGATAATATTCAGATATCATTGAGCACAATACAGTGCGCCCAGTCCGGCACCTGGCCCTTTATCGAATCCCGATTTATAAAGATAAAGGCGGTCTCATAAGGCGGTGCCTCGCGCGGATAAATCCCGTCTCCGTCTGTAAAATACAGAAGCGCCCGCAGGGTGCGGATTTCTTTTTTCGCAATCTGGTCGTCGAGTAACTCAAAGACCGGACGGAAATCTGTGTTCCCGTAGCCCTGAATTTTCAGACTTCCGAGTGCCGCCTCCCATTCTTCTACGCTGGTGAAGATCCGATACTCCTGTATCATGGAATCGCACTGGATGAGATGGAGGCGCATGCGCGAAAAGAAATTCTCTCTTTGCCGCAAAATGCTCCATGTTTCTTCCAGAAAACGCTGCACAAGTTCTCCCGAGCAGGAGCCGGAGGTATCGATCGCAATCGCCAGCTCATCCAGACGGTTGACCTCGCTGTATTCCAGCGGTTCGATCAGGCAGAGCCGCATATTTGCGGATGCTGTTGGTGCAGAAGAGTGCTCCTGGGAGTATGATTGTCCGTACAGATAAGGGACATAATCAAACGAATCCAGATCCGGAACCGCTTCTTCTCTGGGCACACAGAAACGGCGTAAAAGAGTACGGTAATCGATTTCTTCCCGGCGGGAGAGAGCGGCGGTCTCCTGCTTTGCGGATGTTTCTTTTTCTGATCCTGCACCATGATCCCCGCCATGCCCTCCGCCGGAAAAGCACGAGCCTGCTTTATGCCTGCTGCTTCCATATTTTCGAAAAAAATTGTCCAGACAAAGCGAGATGAACTGCTCTTCCAGAGCTTTGGGATTTTCCAGAAAGGAAGCGGCGAGCATTTCCGGGTCATAGAAAAGGCTGTTTTCTTCCGCCCAGAGAGCGTCTTTGCTTTCGCAGAGCGTCGAAGCAGCATTCAGATCTTTGTGCAGCGACAAGACAGATGTTTTCCATAAAGAAAGGTCAAATGCGGCCGCATGCTCCGAATCCGAAGCAATCGCTTTTTCCTGCAGCAGACTCAGGATCAGACGTGCCGCCTGCGCATATTTATTCATTGGCAAGTTCATCCAGTTCTTCTTTCTTTTTTGTTTGTTTTATTACAATGTTTAAACAATGTCAAGCAGACGATTGAAATAGGAAAGATAGAAACGCATTTCACACCGCCAGCACCACCCAGATCACCATAGCAGCAGCACAGGGAACGGATACGGTATCGTATCCGTTTTTCGTGACCGCTTCCGCAAACGCAGCCACAACGGCTCCCGCAATCGCGGCAATAAGAGCTGTGACCAGACCGATACCGCTCACGGCCAGTGAAAGTAAAATGGCGAGGAACGCTGTGCAGAGCATGGCGGTGCTGCCTTCCCGTGATTTTTTGTGGTCCGCGAGGCCGAATGTAAGCCTGTGACGGCCGAAGCGTTTGCCGATGAGCGCCGCGGCCTCGTCGCCGAGCCCCCAGGCAAGGATGGCCGCGAGGACGGTGATCTCGGAGTCCAGAAGGCCCCAGAATACTGTGATGAGTACGGCTGCCATCCCGAAAAGGAGCAGCAGACTTTTGCGAACCTCTCCGGAAGAGCGCTCCTGAAACAGGGAAGTGTAAAACGGCTGTTTCTCCAGCAGGCGCAGGATCGGGTAGACGACGACCGCGAAAAGCAGAGAAAGGAACGCCGGTACATACCAGTGTTCAGAAGCCAGCATGAGGACGACAATCAGAAGAAAGGCGATCGTGTGCAGCACCTTGCGGCGCGCTTCGCCGTCCACGTGAAGAAAGCGGAAGGCGAGCAGGGCGATGCATACGGCGATCACCAGAAACAGAATCAGTACTCCCAGAGTATGGAGCAGCTCCGGCACAAGAGCCGAAAGCGCTGCGGCGGAGAGTCCGATCGTATCACTGAAATAATTAAGATAGATCATGGCTGCGCCCAGGATGACCAGGATCACGCCGGTGACGCGCCCCACAGTTTTATTGTTCACGCGGTTCGCGAACTGTGCGGAGATCAGGGACGCCGCCGTTGCGGTGACAATGCAGATGATCAGCACGTTCCATCGCTCCAGTATAATGGCCGGATGGATCAGCGAATGGCTGATGAAGCCGATCAGGGCCGTGAAGGTCATGATAAAGGTGCTTGTGCCCACGGCGGTCTTTAAGTCATATCCCAGAAAAGCGGTAAAGACCACCAGCATCATCATGCCGCCGCCCGTGCCGACAAAGCCGGTGCCGAAGCCGATCGTAAGACCGAAGAACAAAGAGATGGCGATCTCTTTTGCACCCAGCCGCACATTTGCACTGTCCGCGCCGGATTTTGAGGTGTCGGGCTTTACCAGAAAACGGATGCCGATGAAGAATGTCAGAAAGAGGGTGAACCCGCCCAGCACCACGTTGCCCACGACATAGGCGGCGTAGCTGCCGACCGTACTCAAAGCCACGATGCAGGCCATCATCACCCAGCCGTGTTTCAGATCAATGTGTTTGTTTCTGGCGTAAA
This sequence comes from Lachnospiraceae bacterium, assembly GCA_021199655.1. Lineage (GTDB taxonomy): Bacteria > Bacillota > Clostridia > Lachnospirales > Lachnospiraceae > Choladousia. The sequence goes on from JAJQHQ010000103.1 coordinate 137,236, forward strand.
CGGACGAGGTGACGGCGGATCCCAGAATATCCGATGCCAGTGCGATGGCGGTCGCCTGATACGCGCCGTACTCTCCGCCAAAGGACGGGCAGAGAACAATGAGGATCGGCACCATGACAGTAGCCGCCGACAATCCGGCCAGGCCGGTGCCGACGCCGGCGCCGATGGCCGCAATAATATACCAGAAGTATTCCATGATCATCACCTGTTCGTAACTGTTCAGTACCTTCTCAGTTACGAGGGAAAATCCATTTAAAATCGTGTCTCCGCTGCCGCGATGGGATTTTCCCTTGTAATATTTATGTTTTCATACGTACCTCGCAGCAAGTGCGAGGTACTGTCCTGAATAGTTACACCTGTTCTTTTTGTTATTTCATTTGCTGATTTTCTGAATGGATTTCCGCGACGGATTTTCTGCCGAAACGGTATTGCCTGTAGTTTACAGATATCTTACGTGGAATTTATCCCAATTTTACATAATCGCCTTCACTATTATAGGCATTAGGAGCGGACTTTTCAACCATGAAAGAAGTCCAAACATTATAAAATCTCCGACCGGAGATGGAAATAAAGCGGAATATTCCCTGTTTTGAGACAGAAAAAGTTTTTGCGTCTCTGTTCAAAAAGTACATAATATTTTTGGAAAATGGAATGAAAAACGCTTGTTTTTCCGAAGTTAAAAAAAAGAGGCGCTTTTTGCTTGACAATTTCCGTAAAAGAGAAGATAATCCAGACAGTTGTTTGGCGAAGAAGCTGGTATCCGATGGGTATCGGCTTCTTTTTTTATAGGAAACCCTGTTTTCATAATTTCCATAAAGCAAAACGATTCGCGGGGATACGCCAGACAGACAGGGAACGGCAAGGGAGTGAATGATGTGGAGCTGGGAATTTCATCACTGGCGATCGTATGCGCAGTATTCTTTTTTGCGGGAATCATTGAAATTCCCACTCAACTTTTAATACAATTTGGCGATAGCTTATGTGCCTGAGTTCAAGTGGGGACAAAACTTACGAGGGTGGGGACAAAATTATAGTGCTGGGGACAAATCGGCGATAGCCTATAGCCACAGGGAGTATAGAGATTATGAGTGAAAAGAAACATAAAAAAATAAGCACGCAGCTTACATATGCGTACCTGCGGCGCGTGAAAAAATGGATGTTGTGTCCGTGCTGCCAGAACGGAAAGATGAGAATAAATAAAGCCTCTACTATGTGGACTTGCGAGAACTGTGATTACGAATTGTCTGCCGACGAATTTGAGGACGACTATGTATTCTGGTTCTGTGATGAATGTGGAGCTTACCTGAATGACCAAGATGGTTTTAATAGAAACGCATCCAAGCATATCTGCCAGAATTGCGGATATGAAAACGACACGACTCTTGATAACATAAAGGGTATCTGTTCGGACTGCGGAAAAGTTATTGCTGACCCGGAGGCAACGCTGTGTGAAGATTGCAGGCAGGCTCGAAAAGATAAAGCTAAGGAAAATCTTAAGACTATAGGTAAGGTGGCTGGAGTAGTCGCAGCCGCTGTTGGGACTGTATATTTGGCTTCTAAATGCCCTCCAGCCAGGAACGGGGAGAAACGGGACCCGGCGCAGAGCCAGCCCATGCCATGCCGTAGCTCATGATAGCTGCGGTATCGCAGTAGTTGTTCAAATCCCCATAAACACACCAGTTCTCGCCGCCGACAGAGCCGTTGACCGAGGTCATACCTGGCAGGCAGATGTTCACGAGCTTGGTGCTGTCGTAGGCTTTGACGGCATTGTAGATATTTTTGAACATCGCCGTGGATGCCGTTGCAGTGGAGTAATCGTCGCCTTTCTCCAGATCGATGTCGATGCCGTCACAGAAGGGGTATTCCTCCATAATCCTCACCAGTTCAGATAGAAAAGTGTCCTGTGCGCCGTCCGTATTGTCCCGCAGAGCCGCGAAGATGCTATTCGTGCCGTCATTGGAGACGGTCAGCAGCCACTTGATGTGCGGCCACTTGTTGATGTATGTCCGCATGGTGGAGCCGGTGGCAATCGAAACGCCGGATTCATATATCTCCCCGGTTGCTTTGACCTTGAAGGAAAACAGCCCAATCTGGCTGATGCGGTCGCCGTAATCACGGAGCGCCTGGTACATACGGGTGTTGCCCATGAATGTCCAGACCATTATCTCTTTGCCCTTGAGTAAATCCACTGTAATCACCTCCAAATGGGCATGAAAAAAGAGCGGCTGGTTAAAGTCGCTCTTTTATAAAGTAAAAAAACAGGATTTTTGCGGGTCAGGCATTTGCATTTAATTGCTCAACTACATTTAAAATGATATTTACAGCCCCTTCGATGCCTAATTTATCGGTATCCAAGCA
>JAJQHQ010000032.1 GCA_021199655.1 Lachnospiraceae bacterium
ACTAAATTCAACTTGCATCCCTTCAGAGTGGAATTTACTTTTTCACTTCAGCGATTTCAAAAAAGCATATCTTTTTTTTGAAAATCTGTTGATTTTCCTTGCTTGATTGCATATAATAGATATAGCTAACAGCGGGTGTATCTCAGCCCTGAATGAGAAAGTTATAAAGCGGGTTTCTCTTGACCCTTATGCAAGAAAGTTACGAGAGAGTGTTTCGCCGCTCTGAGTGCGATAGTAACAGCGGAGGCAGGGTAGCTTGTCTCCGTTTGTTTTGTGTACATGGTCGTGTAAGGAATTTTCCGGCTTGCTCTGGATAACAAACCCGACGTTAGCGGATATGGTTTCCTTATCTGATTGCACAAGGCACGATAATGATTTTAATGAATACTGTGAAAGAAAAATGAAGGCTGCAGGTTGTCTGAATGATAGAGGGAGAAAAGAGAATGGACAACATTAAGTTATACCGGGTATCGGCTGCTTATATAGATTATTTATTGCCGTATGCACCGCATCTGTATCATAACAGCCAGAAAGGGCAACAGAATGAAAGGGCTTACATAGGAGTCGTGCTGCATATTCATGGTCTGGATTATTTTGCTCCGCTCTCCTCTTTTAAGGAAAAGCATCGGCGGATGCCTGAAGGGCTGGATTTTGTAAAAATCAAGAATTATGCAGTTATCAACCTTAATAATATGTTTCCGGTTCCGGCTGGAAGCTATACATATGTTGATATTTCAAAGGAACGCAATCCGCAGTACAAGGCGCTTCTGTTGGCAGAATACCGGTACATAAAGTCTATACAGGAGAAAATCAGAAAAAATGCTTTGATTTTATATCGCCTGAAAGCCAAAGGAGAGCGGTCTGCTCTGACAAAGAGGTGTAATGATTTTCTGAAGCTCGAAGAACTCTGTGAAAAATATAAATAGGCAGACGAAAAGATGGTTAAAAATAGAGCCATCTTTTTGTCTGCCTATGATAATCCTTATATTATCTCTGGGATAGGAATTTTTGTGCAAGCCTGATTCCTGCCTGCGGGTAAAGCTCGCCGATTTCCTGATATTTTGCTTCATCCTGTTCCGGTAAGGCTTCCCATATGATTTCATAAATACCGGTTGCTTTTTGAAATGCTCCGAGGCTTCTGAAATTTTGCCCTGTTTCAGGCAGATGTCGCCCATAGCCTCCTGTACCGCTGCAAAATCCTCAGATACTTCAGAACCATAATCCTTTCTGGCGTATGACAGCAAAAAATTCGAAAGCGGTCTATGCCTGCATCAATCAAAACGAAGCATTCTGTCCGCGAGAAATAAATGAGCAGTCAATTTGCATTGGTGAAGATATCAGCAAAGCGCTAGAGAAACTGATTTGTTTTTCTCAAAGCGTTCCAACGGGCGCTGAACGTCCAGTGGACGTTCGCTTAGCGCCGACCGAAGTGGAACGGAGACGCGCAGCCCAGCACCGGAGGTGCTGTTCTAAGGGGATTGGGGGTGCTGCGGCGCTGGACGTCCAGTGGACGTCCGTTTAGCGCCGACCGGAGCGGAGCGTAGACCCAGTGGCACGCGTATAGCACCGACCGGAGCGGAAGCGGAGATTTCCCCAACGAGCAAACCGCCTCGCGGGGTGACTTTGTAGCACAAAGTCATTGCTCGCAGATTTACTGAAAGGAGCAAAAACGTAACGCAAAAAGGCCGCTAAAATACAGCATTCTCTGGCATGAAGCGAGAGAAAACGCAGAGGGATTAGTTGAAAAAAATGAAAGGGCAGGCAATGTTATACCGAATTTTCTTGCGCACAATTCAGCACTGGCATATAATCAGAAATTATAACGAAGTGCAGAAAAATTCCTGGAAAATATGAGGGGTGTCGAAATGGCAAAGGGTGCAAACCAGAAATTGAAGATTATGTATCTAATGAAGATTCTGCTGGAGCAGACGGACGAGGATCACTCCATCAGTATGTCGGAAATCCTTTCAGCTTTGAATCAGTATGGAATTTCCGCTGAGCGGAAAAGTATTTACAATGATTTGGAGAGCCTGCGTCAGTTTGGCATGGACATCATCGGGGAGCAGCGCGACCGGATGTATTACTACCATGTCGGGAAACGTCAGTTTGAGCTGGCCGAGCTGAAACTGCTGGTGGATTCCGTGCAGTCTGCAAAATTCATCACAGCGAAAAAAGCCAACGAGCTGATTAAGAAGATCGAGAGCCTTGCGAGCAAGCATGAAGCATCGCAGCTCCAGCGTCAAGTATATGTCGCGAATCGAATCAAAACCATGAACGGAAGCATTTATTATAATGTAGACGAAATCCATGGGGCGATTGCAGGCAACAAGCAGATCCGCTTTCAATATTTTCAGTGGAATGTGAAAAAAGAGATGGAACTGCGGCACGACGGCGCGTATTATCAGGTCAGCCCCTGGGCGCTCAGCTGGGACGACGAGAATTATTATCTGATTGCATACGACAGCGCGGCAGGAAAAATCAAACATTTTCGTGTGGACAAGATGCTCCGGATCGAAAGCGTAAAGGACAGGCGTGAAGGACGGGAGCAGTTCAAAGAATTTGATATGGCTGTCTATGCTCGGAAAATGTTCGGGATGTACGGCGGCAGAGAAGAAAATGTGAAGCTCCGCTGTGAGAACAATCTTGTCGGAGCAATCATTGACCGCTTCGGAAAAGAAGTCAGCATCATGGAAGAGGACGAGCAGAATTTTTCTGTCAACGTGAAAGTTGCGGTGAGCAATCAGTTTATCCATTGGGTGATGGCACTGGGAGCCGGAGCAAAAATTGTCGGTCCGGAATCGGTGGTGGCAGAAGTAAAAGAAGAAATTAATCGCCTGGCGAAACAGTACGAATAGCAGTCGTTGCTCTGCCGGTAGGCATTATTACGGCAGGATATATGGACGAGCTAAGGAAGAATGATACAAATGAAAATGAAACGAAAGAAGACTGACGGCATACTCAATAGAAAAATACGCAGCATTCTGGTCTGGATATGCGTGTTTGCTTTGCTGTCCTTTCCATCCGGTGGCATTGCCGGGTACGCAGAAGAAGACAGCGGCGCTTATGAATCAGATATTGTTGCTGTTGCGGATATTGCGGCGACAGAATCTGCCGTAACAATAAGCCTGGCCGACATTCCGGATTATTCGGGAACGCCCTGTGTAGTGATTAATGACAACGTTCCGTTCTTTGATGAAGATGATTTGACTACGACATCTTATGAATTTTACAGCGAGCTGGATTCTCTGGGAAGATGCGGAGTTGCGCTTGCCAACATAGGCCAGGATATTATGCCGACCGAGGAAAGAGGAGAGATAGGACCGATAAAACCCTCCGGATGGCATACAGTGAAATATGAAGGCATAGATGGGAACTATTTGTACAACCGTTGCCATTTGATCGGATATCAGCTTTCCGGAGAAAATGCAAATGAGAAAAATCTGATCACAGGGACAAGGTATCTGAATGTCGAGGGAATGCTTCCGTATGAAGACATGGTAGCAGAGTACGTTCAGGAGACGGCTAATCATGTCCTTTACAGGGTGACACCGATCTTTGACGGAGACAATCTCGTAGCAAGCGGTGTCCTGATGGAAGCCGTATCGGTCGAGGACAACGGAGAAGGCGTACGGTTCAACATTTACTGTTATAACGTTCAGCCGGGTATTGTGATTGACTATGCGACAGGAGACAGCTATGCGGAGAGCGAGGTCGGGGCAGAAGCCGGTGAGAGTGAAGCCTTGGAAAGTGAAGCCTCGGAAAATGTCACGGATCTGTCAAATGACGAAGATTCTGACGCAGAAGTGAATTTATCCGATGATTCGGAGGTCACCTATATTTTAAACACGAACACAAAAAAGTTTCACTATCCATCCTGTCCCAGTGTCAGCCAGATGAGCGAGAAAAACAAACAGGAATACACAGGGAGCCGGGAGGATGTGATCAGCATGGGATATGAGCCGTGCAAGAATTGTAATCCGTGACAGCAAGATAAAGATTTGATAATTTAGGCAAGATGGTAATACTGGAAGCGAAAGAAGCGCCTGATCATCTGCCAAAACAGTACAAAAAGGCCCAAAAAATGAACGTCAGTTCGGATAGCAAGACCTTTTTATTGGACAGTTAATGTGCCATAATGGAATCAGGTTAAAGAAAAAAACATTTCTTTCCTGATTCCATTTTTGATGCGCAGTGGTGAGAAAGAAAGGTTTACGAAAGTGGATCGGGCGAACGGAGGAAATTATGTCGAGACTGATATTCTGGATTCGGGGAAAATTACGGGGAGATCGTCAATGCAGCAGCTGCTGTCTCTTATGTGAATACAAGGAGAGCCACGCCATTTAAAATCGTGCTGCGCACGAGGGCGTGGCCTACGTCCTGCATCGAAGAGCACGATGCAGGACAAATTACGAAGTCTGTAGAAACGATAATGTATAACGGAGGTGCGAAATGTATGTATAAACGAAGAATCGCCAGCATAAGTGGTCAGTCAAACATTTATCATTATCCCGGCTGTCATTTTGCAAAACGTATTTTGCCAAAGTATGAGTTGGAGAAAACGAAGCATGACATGGAAAAAGACGGCTTTCGACCGTGTAAATATTGCAACTCGATGAACTACCGGTTCGGGCAGGAGCGGCTGAATCTGCAGCAGTACGCACAGTACCGGAAGATGGAATTTAAAATGGTCGATGACCAACTTTTCATAAAAACGGAGATCGGCTGCTGGAAGCTGATTTACAGCAAGCATCGCCAGAGCTTCATCCTTTATCACAGGAATGCATCTGGCAGGCCGGTGAATTTTGAACATCCGGAGCAGGAATGCTATCACAAACAAGTGGATCAGCTATATTCGGATACGATCATGTCAGCGTTTCTGTACATATATAAGCATGATCAGTTCCGCATGGCCGAGAAAGCGGCAGGCGGCAATCTCGACATCCGGCAGGTCAGCAAAAAATATCAGCCGTCCGCAGCCCGCAGACAGCGTCGGCAGAAAAATCGGAGACTGGACAATCTGTTCCGGGTGATTGAGAGCGGGAGTGAGGAATACCGGCGGCTGTCGTATTGTTGAATTAAGAAAAGCAGAAGCTGTACAGATCCTGTTTTTCTTTATTATGGAATTCTGGGTACAAAATTTGTTGAATTGTGACGATTCCTGAATTATACTACAATATATGGTGCCTGCGGAATCTTTGCTTCGTGGGCAATAGAAAAGGGATGCATAAAGGCGGAGGGTATACTCAATGGTTGACACAAAAAAAGAGCAGGAGCGGGACGAGCTTCACCGCGCGATATGGGCGATTGCGGATGAACTTCGCGGCGCAGTAGACGGATGGGATTTTAAGAATTATGTGCTTGGCACAATGTTCTACCGATACATATCTGAAAATCTGGCGAACTATATAAATGAGGGCGAGGCCAATGCGGGCAATGCCGATTTTGATTATGCCGCCATGTCTGATGAGGATGCAGAAGAAGCGCGGGAAGGTCTTGTAGAAGAAAAGGGGTTTTTCATTTTGCCGAGCGAACTTTTCTGGAATGTTTTGAAGTCTGCTCCCAATGACGAAAACCTTAATATGACGCTGGAGACGGTATTTCGACATATAGAGGATTCGGCAAAGGGCAGTGAATCCGAGGCTGATTTTGCAGGACTTTTTGATGATTTTGATGTTAATAGCAATAAGTTGGGCAGTACCGTGGCGAAGCGTAATGAAAAGCTGGTCAAGCTTTTAAACGGCGTGGCTGCTATGAATCTTGGAGATGTAAAGCATCATGATATTGATGCGTTTGGCGATGCCTACGAATATCTTATGACCATGTACGCCAGCAATGCGGGCAAGTCCGGCGGCGAGTTCTTTACTCCTGCAGATGTGTCCGAACTGTTGACACGGCTTGGCACGGTCGGTAAAACAGAGATAAACAAAGTATATGATCCTGCGTGTGGCAGTGGTTCCCTACTTTTGAAGGCTGAAAAAGTTCTTGGAAAAGACGCTGTTCGCAACGGCTTTTATGGACAGGAAATTAACATCACTACATATAACCTCTGCCGTATTAATATGTTCCTGCATGATGTGGGATTTGATAAGTTTTCCATCGCTTGTGAGGACACCCTGACAGCTCCGCAGCACTGGGACGATGAACCATTCGAATTGATCGTCTCAAATCCGCCCTACTCAATAAAGTGGGAAGGTGACAGCAATCCGCTTCTGATCAATGATCCCCGTTTTGCGCCTGCCGGTGTGCTTGCACCCAAAAGCAAGGCTGACATGGCATTTATTATGCATAGCCTTTCCTGGCTGGCATCCAACGGAACGGCTGCGATTGTAGGCTTCCCTGGCATTATGTATCGTGGTGGTGCGGAACAGAAAATCCGCAAATATCTGATTGATAACAACTTCGTGGACTGTGTGATCCAGCTCCCCAGCAATCTGTTTTTCGGCACATCCATTGCTACGTGTATTATGGTGCTGAAGAAAGGCAAAGCAGATAACAAGGTTCTGTTTATTGATGCGTCTAATGAGTGCGTCAAGGTTACGAATAACAATAAGCTGACAGCTGATAATATTGACAGGATTGTTGCGGCTTTTACAGCTCGTGTGGATGAGGCACATTTTACCCATCTCGCTTCTTATAATGAGGTCGTGGAAAACGAGTACAACCTCTCCGTGTCAACTTATGTAGAAGCAGAGGATACCCGGGAGAAAATAGATATTGTAAAGCTAAATGCGGAGATTGAGCAGATTGTCGCCCGTGAACAGGTTCTGCGGGATGAGATTGCGAAGATCATTTCGGAAATTGAGGGATAAATATGTATAATGAAATGCAGTTTTTGATTTATAAAGCCGCTGACGAAGATGTATCTGTGAATGCCGTTATTAAAGACGAAAGTGTCTGGCTGACACAGAAATCCATGGCAGAATTGTTTGGCTGCTCATCAGACAATATTTCCCTGCATTTGAAGAATATATATTCGGATGGCGAGCTGGACGAAACGGCAACTGCCGAGGAAATCTCGGTAGTTCAGACGGAAGGAAGCAGACAGGTACGGAGGAAGCAAAAATTTTATAATCTTGATGCGATTATTTCTGTTGGCTACAGAGTTAATTCACGCAAAGCGACAAAATTCCGTATCTGGGCAACCGGAATTTTAAAGGAATACATGACGAAGGGCTTTGTGCTGGATGATGACCGTTTAAAGCAGGGAAAGACAGCATTTGGCAAGGATTATTTCAAAGAATTGCTGGAGCGGGTACGCTCAATTCGCGCAAGCGAACGCCGCATCTGGCAGCAGATTACCGATATTTTTGCCGAGTGCAGTATTGACTACGACAAAGATTCGCAAACGACCCGGAACTTTTATGCCATGGTTCAGAACAAATTTCATTTTGCCATTGTGGGTCAGACTGCAGCTGGGATCGTATACACGCGAGCAGACAGGACGAAAGAACATATGGGGCTGACCACATGGAAAAATTCACCGGATGGCAGAATCCTGAAATCGGATGTATCAGTTGCCAAGAATTATCTGGACGAAAAACAGATCCGGCAGCTGGAGCGTGCGGTCAGCGGATATTTTGATTATATCGAAGATCTGATCGAACGAGAAAATACATTTACGATGGAAGAGTTTGCCGCCAGTGTCAATGAATTTCTTGCTTTCCGTCGTTATGATATTCTGAAAGATAAAGGCAGAATTACCGCCAGCCAAGCCAGGGCAAAAGCAGAGGCTGAGTACGTTGAGTTTAATAAAACTCAGCAAATCACTTCTGATTTCGACAGGGAAGTGAAAAAACTTCTTGAGGATGGAGAGGGAAGCATATGAGCAGATTGGACGAATTGATTCAGGAGCTTTGTCCGGATGGGGTTTCTTTTGTAAAAATGGGCGAATGCTGCACGATTACAAAGGGACAAACTCCGATTCAAAAAGCTATACCTGGGGAATACCCTTTGGTCGTCACAACAGATGAAAGAAAATCATCAAATACGTATCAATTTGATAAACCTTCTGTTTGTATACCATTAGGTTCTTCCAGAGGACATGGTGTTGCAAGCCTTAATCAGGTATATTATCAAGAAGGAAAATTTGCTCTTGGGAATATTCTCTGTGCTGTTACGCCAAAGGATAGTGATGAGCTATCAGCGAAATTTCTTCATCAGTATTTAAATCTGAAAAAGGATGTGCTGATTGTTCCATTGATGCGAGGTGGCGCAAATGTTTCTTTAAGTATGGATTCGCTGGAACATATAAAAATTCCAATTCCACCAATGCCTGTACAACTGGAGATTGTTTATATTTTAGAAAAATTTACGGAACTTATCACAGAACTTACTTTTGAGCTTACAGCGAGAAGGAAGCAGTATAATTATTATCGTGATAAATTATTGACATTTGATCGGCCTATAGAAAATAAAAATATTTATTGGACAACAATCGCCGATATATGTAAGACTGTCGTATCAGGTGGTACGCCAAAGTCAAGTAATGCGGATTACTATGGAGGAACCATTCCCTGGCTTCGAACACAAGAGGTTGACTGGAGGGATATAAACGATACTGAGATGAAGATTACAGAACAGGGATTAGCATCTTCCTCCGCAAAATGGATTCCGGAAAATTGTGTTATTGTCGCAATGTATGGCGCTACTGCAGCTAAAGTTGCAATAAATAAAATTCCTTTAACTACGAATCAGGCGTGTTGTAATTTGGAGGTTGATGAAAATAAAGCATTATACCGCTATGTTTTTCATTGGTTGAGCAAAGAGTATAAATCTCTTAAAGCATTAGGACAAGGGTCGCAGTCAAATATAAGTGTAAATGTTATTAAACAATATAGAATTCCTGTTCCATCGCTAGATATACAAGAACGCATTGTTAATGTCCTCGACAACTTTGACGCCATATGCTCAGATCTGAACATCGGTCTGCCGGCTGAAATTGAAGCACGAAAAAAACAATATGAATTTTATCGGGATAGGCTCTTGACATTTGATAATGCATCAACGACAATATTGAATGCAATGCAATGCAATGCAATGCAATGCAATGCAATGCAATGCAATGCAATGCAATGCAGGGCTGATTAAACTTTTCCAGTATGTGTTTGGAATAGTATATGTTTCGTTAAAGGATGTTGCGATTAGTAGTTGTTCCGGTGGCACTCCGCTGAAAGGTCATTCTGAATATTACGATGAAGGTACTATTCCATGGTTGCGTACACAGGAAGTTACTTTCAACGAGATATATGAAACCTCTGAGTTTATTACTGAGGAGGGGCTGAGGAATTCCGCTGCGAAATGGGTACCTGAAAATTGTGTTATTGTTGCTATATCTGGTGCATCGGCTGGTAGATGTGCTATTAATAAAATTCCTTTAACAACGAATCAGCATTGTTTGAATATCCAAATTGATTCATCAAAAGCGATGTATAGATACATTTATTATTGCATTTGTGCGAGTCAGAATGAATTGCTTTCTAAAAAGGAAGGTGCAAGAGGGGATTTGAATGCTTCAAGAATATTAAGCCTGACAATACCGCTGCCGCCTTTGGCGGAACAGGAACGTATCGTTTCCATTCTCGACCGTTTTGATACTCTGTGCAGTGACATTTCTTCCGGCCTGCCCGCAGAAATTACGGCTCGCCAGAAGCAGTATGAATACTATCGTGATAAACTTCTGACTTTTAAAGAAAAGATAAAGTGAGAATTATGACAGGAAACAAAAGATAAGAGGAGGGTGCAGCCATGTCGTATTTTAATATCGTTGCTGCTACCAGTGAGAATACTGTGGTGACGGAATACGAGCCTGTCACCGCACGATCCGACAGCTATCAGAGCGAGGCTGCACTGGAAAAAGAGTTTATCCGGCTGTTGTGTGAGCAGGGATATACGTATCTGCTGATCCATTCCAAGACGGATCTGATTGTCAACCTGCGTGCTGAGCTGGAGAGACTGAATGATTATCATTTTTCTGATGCCGAGTGGGAAAGATTTTTTAAGGACAACGTTGCCAATCCAAATGAACATATCGTGGAAAAGACACGCAAAATTCAGGAGGACAATGTGCAGGTCCTGAAACGGGATGATGGCAGCACGAAGAACATCACGCTGATTGACAGGAAGAACATTCACAGCAACAGCCTGCAGGTGATTAATCAGTATGCGATCGGTATGGATGATGGCGCACGGCATGATAACCGATATGATGTGACTGTGCTGGTCAATGGTCTGCCGCTTGTACATATTGAGTTGAAGCGGCGCGGCGTTCCCATTCGGGAGGCATTTAATCAGATTAACCGCTATCAGAGGGACTCTTTTTGGGCTGGGAGCGGGCTGTACGAGTATGTCCAGATTTTTGTCATTTCTAATGGCACGAACACAAAATATTACTCCAATAGTACCCGTTACAATGCCATCAAGGATTCAAATTCCAGAAGTACAAAGAAAGAAAAGACCAGCAACAGCTTTGAGTTTACCTCTTTCTGGGCGGATGCCGGGAATAAGGTGATTCCCGACCTTATTGACTTTACAAAGACGTTTTTTGCCAAACACACGATTCTGAATATTCTGACGAAATATTGCATATTTACTGCGGAAAATATGTTGATGGTGATGCGCCCGTATCAGATAACAGCGACCGAGCGGATTTTAAATCGCATCGAAATTGCCAATAATTATAAAAAATACGGTACCGTTGCGGGCGGCGGCTATATCTGGCACACAACCGGCAGCGGGAAAACCCTGACCTCCTTTAAGACGGCCCGGCTTGCATCCCAGCTTCCGTACATAGATAAGGTGCTGTTTGTCGTAGATCGTAAAGACCTCGATTATCAGACCATGAAAGAGTATGACCGCTTTGAAAAGGGTGCGGCCAACAGCAATACTTCTTCGGTTGTTCTGGAGAGACAGCTTCGTGATCCCAATGCAAAGATTATTATCACCACGATTCAGAAGCTTTCGGCTTTCATCAAGAAATATAAGACACACGAAGCCTATACGAAACGGGTGGTCATGATTTTTGATGAGTGCCACCGCAGCCAGTTCGGAGATATGCACAAGGCGATTGTGAAGAACTTCAAGAACTACTATATTTTTGGATTTACCGGCACACCGATTTTCGCGAAGAATACCGGCTCTGTCCGCGATCCGCAGTTCTTTACAACGGCACAGACTTTTGACGATCAGCTTCACGCATATACCATCGTGGATGCTATCAACGATAAGAATGTCCTTCCATTCCGTGTAGACTATATTTCGACAATGGATACCAATGCGGATATTGACGACGAGGATGTTTGGGATATTGACCGCAAAAAGGCGCTGGAATCGCCGGAGCGAATTGCGCTTGTAACAGAATATATTCTGGAACATTTCGACCAGAAGACATACCGTGGCGACAAGACCTTTGAATATTCTGTCCTGCAGAACATTTCGGAAGTTGCATCCGGGAAAAATGGCGCGGTGGAAGAAATCAAGGCGAAGCAGCGTGTCAGCGGATTCAATTCCATTTTTGCGGTGGCTTCTGTGCCTGTTGCAATGAAATATTATCGTGAATTTCAGAAACAGATGGCGGCTGATCCCACCAAGGCACTCCGAGTTGCTATTATATACAGTTACGGTGCAAACGAAGCTGAGTCTGATGGAATTCTTGATGAGGAAAATTCCGAGGACACAAACGGGCTGGATCAGACGGCTCGTGATTTTCTGGACGATGCCATTCTTGATTATAACAAGATGTTCCATACAAATTACAGTACGGACAGCGACAAATTCCAGAGCTACTATAAAGATGTCTCCCTCCGAATGAAAAACAAAGAACTCGATCTGCTGATCGTGGTCAATATGTTCCTGACCGGTTTTGATGCTACGACGCTGAATACGTTGTGGGTGGATAAGAACCTGAAGATGCATGGACTGATTCAGGCATTTTCCAGAGCAAACCGGATTTTGAATTCCATCAAGACATTCGGTAATATTGTGTGCTTCCGAAATCTGCAGAAACGTGTGGATGATGCCATCGCCCTTTTTGGAGACAAGGATGCCGGTGGGATTGTTCTATTGAAGAAATTTGACGATTATTATAATGGCTATGTGGATCAGGATGACAAACCGCATCCCGGTTATGTAGACATGATGGAAGATCTTACAACAAAGTTTCCACTGTCTGAACCGCGGATCGAAGGCGAACAGAATCAGAAAGACTTTATTATGCTCTTTGGAGCAATTCTTCGGATGCGCAACCTGCTTTCATCCTTTGATGATTTTAAAGGCAAAGAATTGATAAGCGAGCGGGATTTGCAGGATTACCTGGGACGTTATCAGGATCTGCGTGATGAGTGGCAGCCTAAGAATAAAGATAAAAAGGATATTACAGACGATATCATTTTTGAAATTGAACTGATCAGGCAGGTCGAAATCAATATTGACTACATCCTTATGCTCGTTGCCAAATATCATGAAAGCCATTGTGAGGACAAGGAAGTGCTAGTGACCATCCGCAAAGCGGTTGACGCAAGCCCGGAACTTCGCAGCAAAAAAGAATTGATAGAAACGTTCATTGGCAGCTTAAATGAGGTTGAGGATGTCATGGGAGAATGGCAGACCTATGTTGCCGAGGAACGTGAACGGGAGCTGACTCAGATTATTGCTGAGGAAAAGCTGAAAGCGCCAGAGACCAGGCGCTTTGTCGAGAATGCTTTCCGCGATGGAGAAATCAAGACCACGGGGACCGATATAGACCGGCTGATGCCTCCGGTATCCCGTTTTGGCGGCGGAGGACGGGCGAAGAAAAAGCAGACCGTCATAGATAAGCTGAAAGCATTCTTTGAACGGTTCTTCGGAATAGGCGGTGCATTTAAAGCAGAGCCGGAAAAGAAACCTTTCACCTACTCCTTTGACAATAGCGATGATCTATTAATGGTAGCAGAACCAAAAGCACCTTATGGAACGAAAAAAGATGTAGAGGGCTGTGAATGGTTAAAAAGTAGAAAAGGGAGCAGAGAAAATGGAAAAAATAGTTAGTTTCGATTCCATAAGGAAGAAAAAGAGTGTTCAAGGAACGTTTCTACCTTATGATGATCTGGATTATTACAATGGCCTGTTAGTCGTGCAGACGGGAATTATGGAAGAACTGTTTCTGGAAACGGAAAATATGCTGCGTGAATTGGGTTACGACGCCAGTGTGTTTTCACTGGATAAGAAATCGGCAGAGGAATTTGTGCGCACAGACATGAACGCTTTTGCAGCAGGGGATATGGAGAACTTGTATCTTATTTTCAGCGCAGATATACAGGGCGTTCAATATAAAACTTATTCCGTGGCCAACTGTGATAACGGAGAAGTAGAGATGGAAACCATGCTTTTGAAGCGGGATGATGAGCTTGGAGAGTGGCTGTTTTATGATGGTGATTCGTGGCAGCAAGGGCCTGGGAATAATTTGGTATAAATATTGCAGCGGCATAGGTGAAGAACCGAAGCCGCTGTTCATTATTTTGTAAGTCAGGTCTGAATATACGCTTGCTATATAGAGGTTTACAAAAACATATAGAAAGTGTAGCATTCTAAGGAGTATTATAATGACAAGAGATGAACTGATCGGAAACCTTTCCGATTTAAAGGATTACCATACAGTGACAGAGCAGATTTGCGAGTATCTGAATCTGGATCTTTTGCGGAAAGATTCTGCTTACGATGCTGGAAATGATTTCCGCATTTCGCGGCTTTTGGAGTATATGTCTACGACAGAGGTGGGATTTTCAAAATATATAGATTACACGGCCTTCGCTATTGTTGCCAATATGTCGCAGTACAATATGCATATCCCGACGGATGAGCAGATGCTTCAGATGCTGGAGATCAGCGGATACACTGCTGAAGAAATGAAAGAGTATGTTCAGTCAGGCAAGCCGAAGAAAGCATCTTGCATGGAAAGCCATGGCTGAAAATAACGGTAAAGTCGTTTTCACGCAGTGAAGAAATTATTTTGGAAGTTATAGGCACTACAACAAAAAAGTAGAACGTCAAGGGTGTGTATTTAACCCTGAATATTGATAATCGCAAAGGACAGTGACGAGTAGTGAACAGATTATTTAGCCTGTTGATCGGCTATGTATTTGGCAATTTTCTGACAGCGGAAGTTGTCTCAAAACGGGTTTCAGGAAAAAGTGTGTTTAACATAGGAACAGGTAATCCGGGGATGGCTAATATCGTAAACCAATACGGAGTAAAATATGGTATAGCGGTATTGGCAGGTGATTTGCTCAAGACATTTGTGCCGTGTTTACTTTGCAGAATAGTTTTATTTCCGGGCTTGGGTGCGACCGCAGCCGCATACGCGGGGCTTGGAGCAGTTCTGGGACATAATTTTCCCATCTGGCATCGGTTGAAAGGTGGAAAAGGTGTTGCCTGCACCTGTGCCGCTTTAGTCAGTACCTCATTCGGATATGGTCTGCTTGCGTGCATCATCGGGTTGATTGGTGTCCTGATCAGCCATTATCTTCCGGTAGGAGCTGTCCTGATTCCAGTTGCCTTTCTGGTTCCGGCATTTTGTTTTTTGGGAAATGAGATGGGAGTCCTTACCGTTATCCTGTCACTTGTGATGCTCCAGCGGCATATGCCGGGGCTGAAAAATATTCCGACTGGGACAGAGCCGAGGAAAGATTTACTGAAGGCTTTGAAGCGCAGAAAAAGGTAAAAGTCAATTTAAAAAACACAAATAATCTGAAAATTCACAAATTTTTCACACAAAATAGCACTCGCCTCTTGACACTGCTAACAATCGGTGTTATAACTCTATTAGAACAAAGAAAAGAGATGGATAACAAAAGCAGATTCCATTTTGCTCCGGTTCCAATACAGATAAAAACAAAATTGTTGTGAATGATAAAAGGAGAGATGAGATATGTTAAGACCGAGTATTTACAGAGAAAATTTATGGGATGAGTTTTTTGATGATTTCTTTCATGAGCCGTTTTACCGTACAAGCGCATCCAGAGGACAGACAGACTTTAAGTGGCAAGGAATCCTCCCACAAGTGGGTCCCTCCTTACCACATTTGATGAGAACGGATGTGAAAGAGAGCGAAAGCGAATATGAGCTGACAATGAATCTTCCGGGAATCAAGAAGGAGGATGTGAAGGCTGAGCTGAAGGATGGATATCTGACGATTCAGGCATCCACGAATACAAACAATGATCAGAAAGACAGCAACGGTAAGTATGTTCGCCGTGAACGTTATGCCGGATCTTTCAGCAGATCGTTCTATGTGGGAGAGGATGTGAAACAGGAAGACATCAAGGCGAAGTTTGAGAACGGCACCCTGATTCTTACTGTGCCGAAGAAAGTCCAGCAGCCGGTAGTTGAAGAAAATAAGTATATTGCCATCGAGTAACATCAACATAGAAAATGCGGCGGATAAACCGCCGCAGATGAGGTCCTTTTACTCCACGGTGCAGCCTTAAACAGCTGCACCGTTTTTTTACAGGATGAGACAAATGATGCTGTTGAGATGATGGATTTTAGCTGCGCGTCTCAATCATCTTTTTCTTTCATCGTGTTACAAATCTTTTTGATATATTTCCATACGATCGCTGCCGCTGCAACGATAAGGAGAGTTGTACCTACTGCAATGAATGTGCTGTGCTCTTTTTTGAACTTTTTAATATCCATGACTGATCCTCCTTTCCGAATACACATCATAGTTATGATTTGGCAGATTATGTTGTTATGGTTTCGATTGCCTTATACTAACACCAAACCAGTTCAAGTACAACACGACCAAAATCTGAAATTTTAATGAAATGGGATTTTACTGATAACCGCTTTAATGTCAACGTTACGGTACTGCAGCCATACCAACGCAACCCCGCAGACCGAAAGCAGTAGCCCCACCCAGAGCAATAGCGTATTCGCCGCACCATCTGCATAACATAGATTCAGGCAAAATCCCTTCTTTATCGGATACAGGAGACGCACCGGTTTTTTGTTCAGGCAGTCCAGCAGCAGATGCGACAGGCATCCGATACAGAATCCGGGCAGGAATGCCGGATAGATCTGATAAATGGCTCCGCCCATAAGAACGAAGAACAGGAACGAATGGGAAAAACTTCTGTGTCCGCTGATTCGTCCGGCCACACAGAGGATGGCCATCAGCAGAAATCCCATGAGGATGGTGTGGCTGACGTGTGTCTGTAAAAGGTTTTTCAGCATGTTCACCTGCTGAAACTGTCCAAAGAATACGGAAGCTGCGATGACGGCCCCTGCTATGATTCTTCCGTGGAGCGTGTCGCGGCTGATTTTTGTAGATTTGCAGTCAATATCCGGAATGATGGCTCCGAACGTGCCGCCGATGAGGGCCGCGGATATACCGGTTGCCGTGTGCGGATGTAAGAGAAGCAGGGTAGTTCCGATCCCCATGGCTATGTGTGTTTTGCTCATCATTTGATGTCATTCCCCCAGATGTATGGATGTATATGATCGCAGCGCGGAGACAGCGGCGCCTGCTGGTTTCGGCAAATCACAACCGCAGACAGCTTATGAATCCAGTGAAATCCTATCTGCGTGTTGTTCCAGATCTTTCAGAAAATTGCCGTTGGAAACGACCGGAGATTCTACTTTGTATCCGCGTCGCTTTAAAATCCGGAATTTAAAATCAAGCAGCTCGGACGGGACGCACAAAATGCTTGCTGCCTGAAAAAAGAAAACATCGTCGTTGAGGACGGAAAGCACTTCTTCATCGGAAAGCAGCAGTTCGGCGGCAAATACATTTGCTTCGTACTCGGTATGATCTGTGTCATCGAACAGTGTCATTTCATGATAGGCGGCATTGGCCGACATGGAAGCATGGAGGACACAGTGTCCGAGTTCGTGTGCGAGTACGACCCTCTGCAGAATTTCCGGGAGGTCGCTATTGACCGTGATGTGCTTTTTGCGTCTATGTATGATAAAAAATCCTTTACAGCAGCCGTCGTATACGCCCATTGGCTCATAAGACACGAGAATTTTCATATCTCTGGCGAGCCGGGCCGGATCGGTATCTGCGTATTTCTTTTTCAGCCGATTGGCGGATTCCGCTATCGTTTCTATGGTCAATAGAATTCACTTCCCCTCATTTTTTACGGCCAAATGTCTCGCGGGCGCTTTCTTTGCACTCCAGATAAGCCTTCATAACGGCCTGAAAGTATGCATCTTTTGCTTCTGCACTGACAGAGCCGCCGGCAAACATTGCCTGATTCTCCTTCAGCATAGCTTCCAGATCGTGGGCTTCTTTGCTGCCTTCCTTTTTACGGACTTCCTCCACATAATCCATGCGCTCCAGCCCATATTCAGGATCTTCAATCTCGTCGTTCTTCAGATATTCAGTAGACACACCGAGGGCCTTTGCCAGCTTGTAAAGCTGTGCAGGATACGGGAAGCGTTCGCCGGATTCATAGGAGACAATGGTGCGGACAGCAATCCCTGCTTTATCCGCAAGCTGTTTTTGACTTAGCCCCAGCTTTCCCCTGCTTTCCTTCACTTTTTCATTAAAAGGTATCATAGTGTCAGCCTCCGTTTTTAGAATCTGCAATTATCTGCAATTTCCTATTGACAGAATTACCTACACTTGCTATAATGCAAATCAGCAACTCTAGGAAATCATCTGCAACTGTAAGCAAATTATATAAGGGCGATTACAGATTGTCAAGAAAAATTTACACTGCAGGAACAGAAACTTGTTAGTTATCTGGAATTGTAAGTTATCTGGAATAAGAGGTGATCGGATTGGAACGCGTTATTTTGCATTCCGATATGAATAACTGCTATGCCAGCATTGAGCTGCTGCATCACCCGGAGCTTCGGGGGCATCCGGTTGCTGTGGGCGGAGATCCGGAAGCGCGGCATGGTATCGTACTTGCGAAAGACCAGCTTGCGAAGAAAGCCGGGGTGAAGACAGGGATGGCACTCTGGCAGGCGCAGCAGGTCTGTCCGGGAATTATCTTTGTTCCGCCCCATATGGATTTGTATCTGCGTTTTTCCCGGCTGGCGCATGAAATCTACGCGGATTATACAGATCTGCAGGAGCCGTTCGGGCTGGATGAGTGCTGGCTGGATGTGACCGCAAGTCATTCTTATAAAGGCGATGGCATGAAAATCGCGAAAGAGATCAACAGCAGGATCAAGTCGGAGCTGGGTGTGACGGTCAGTATCGGTGTGAGCTGGAACAAGATTTTTGCGAAGCTCGGCAGTGATTATAAAAAGCCGGATGCGATTACTGAGATCAGCAAAGACAATTTCCGGCAGATTGTGTGGCCGCTGCCGGTTGGCGATCTTCTGTATGTGGGCAGCGCGACAAGGCGAAAGCTGAACCACTGCGGGATCTGTACCATCGGCGACCTGGCGCAGACCGAGCCGGAGCTTTTGAAAAAGTGGCTTGGAAAGATGGGGCTTGTCCTGTATATGTTTGCGAACGGGCAGGACCAGACGCCGGTTTCACAGGAGGATTACCATGCCCCCATTAAGAGTATTGGGAACAGCACGACCACGCCAAGAGATCTGGAGACGGAGACGGACGTGAAGATTATCGTTTATGCGCTGGCCGAGAGTGTTTCGGCGCGGCTCCGTGAGAACAATTTCAAAGGACAGGTGATCGAGCTATCCGTGCGGGACAATGAGCTGTACAGCTTTACCAGACAACACAAGATTGCATCGCCCACCGATCTGACGTCTGAGATTGCGGAGAATGCAATGGAGCTGTTTCGTAATAATTACCGATGGGAGAAGCCGATCCGCAGCGTAGGCGTCCGGGCCTGTGATCTTGTGCAGGCAAACTGCCCGGTTCAGCTTGACT
This sequence comes from Lachnospiraceae bacterium, assembly GCA_021199655.1. Lineage (GTDB taxonomy): Bacteria > Bacillota > Clostridia > Lachnospirales > Lachnospiraceae > Choladousia. The sequence continues at coordinate 18,824 of JAJQHQ010000032.1, forward strand.
TATTCCAGAATGAGGAGAGGCGTGAACGGCTTCATAAGATGGACGTGGCGGTGGATGTGATCCGGAGAAGATTCGGTTACGCAAGCATCCAGCGGGGGATGATGTATCAGGACAGGCTGCTCTCGAATCTGAATGCGAAAGAAGACCATACGGTACATCCGCACGGATATTTTGAAGCAGGAAACCGCACGGGAGTAAATGTGATGTGTTAGGTGGAACGATCAGATGAGGTGGCAGGATGGCACAGTCAAAAATATATGTTAAGGTGACGGCGGTGTTTACGCCGGACGGCGAACTGACTCCGACCAGTATTACATGGGAAGACGGCAGAACGTTTGAGATAGGAAAGATCACAGACCGGCGCAGGGCGGCGAGCCTGAAAGCAGGAGGAACCGGTATCCGGTATACCTGTATGATCTGGGGGAAGGAGCATTACCTTTATTACGAAGAAAATTACAAGTGGTTTGTGGAAGCAAAAAATGAGTAATCAGTACGAACGATAAGGAGGACACACCATGCGTTCCCCTATCCGAATAAATAAATACATAGTGGGCAGAATCAGTCGGAAACGGTTGGCGCTGCCCGCTTTTTTTCTGTTTTAACGTACTGTCAGAAGAGCCGTATAAAAATGTACAGGTGTCCTAAAACAGTCATAGCAATATTTTCGGAAAAAAGCCGGTTCTGATTGATATCTTTCCGATTATCGTATATAATTATGAAAATAAGATCGGGAAATGGCAGGAGATGGCATCGATGAAGACTTGTAAAGAAATGGCATCCATTTGGAATGTTACCGAGCGTACGGTCACAAATTTTTGTAAAAACGGAAAAATTTCGGGAGCCGTAAAGGAAGGGAAAAGCTGGAAAATTCCGGATGATGTCAGGAAGCCTGACGATGGAAGAATTTCATCCGGAAAATTAAGTGCAGCTTACGGTAAGAATTGCATAGAACATTCGGCGCTACTTTTCGTGTCTTCGGTTTTCATTTCCCCAATCGCACAGTTTATCCAACACGCGGACCAGCGAATGCCCTCTTTCCGTGAGTGAATACTCCACTTTCGGAGGGATTTGCGGGTATTCATGGCGAATGATCAGATCGTCAGCTTCCAGTTCTTTGAGATTTTGGCTCAGCGTTTTATCAGCCACGTTTTTCAGATATCTCCGCATCTGGTTAAAACGCACCGGCTCGTATTCCATCAGGCAGTAAAGGATAATCGGCTTATATTTGCCGGAAATAAGGGACAGGGTATAGCAATATCCGGTGTCTTCAAAGTTTGCGGTTTCTATATTTTTCATCACGCTTACCTCCAGGTAAGTACCTAACATAAAAGTTGGTACTTGTTTTAATCTGACGCTATGATAGCATAGGTGCAGCCAAAGGACAATCAGAAAAAATTCAGGAGGTTTATCGAAATGAGAAAAGATATAAAGACTACGGAAGCGATCTTTCCGATGCCGGTGCTGATGATTGCAACCTACAACGAGGATGGAAGTGTTAATGTCATGAACGCCGCGTGGGGAACCATGCTCGAAAGAGATCAGGTGATTTTAAACCTGACGGAGTCGCATAAGACGGTAAAAAATATCAAATCAAGAAGGGCCTTTACGGTAAGTATTGCAGATGCAGCGCACGTAGTGGAAGCGGATTATTTTGGTGTCGTATCCGGGAATAACACTGCGGATAAATTTGAAAAGAGTGGTCTGACCACGACAAAGTCGGAATATGTGGATGCCCCGATCATCAACGAATTTCCTCTGTGCATGGAATGCGAGTTTATCGAATATCAGGATGGAGAATACGGATGCGGGGTGATCGGTAAGGTGGTCAATACGACCGCGGATGAAGCTGTTATGGATGGTGACAGGGTGAATATTTCAAAAGTTTCCGCAATCGCCTTTGATCCATATACGCATGGATATTACAAGGTTACAGAGCGGGTAGGCGAAGCGTTCGGAGATGGCCTGAAACTGAAATAACTGCGGAGGCGTTGTATGGAAATCACTGCGCTGCAGTTTATGATTATATGCCCGCTGGTCTTCCTGGCAGGTTTTGTGGATGCTGTTGCAGGCGGGGGCGGTTTAATTTCCCTGCCTGCGTATATGATTGCCGGGCTTCCTGTGCATATGGCGATTGGGACAAACAAACTCAGTTCAGGCATGGGAACCGCGCTGGCAACCTGGCGATTCGCCAGAAACGGATATATCATCTGGAAACAGGCAGCCTTGTGTGTCACATGTGCTTTGATTGGCTCCAGTGCCGGAGCAAATCTGGCATTGATGATCAGCGATGAATATTTCAAAGTCATCATGCTGGTTATCCTGCCGGTTACTGCGCTTTATGTGATGCGCGGCCATTCGCTTGATATACAGAATACTCCTTATAGCGAGAAGAAAACCACGATTTTAAGTATGGTCGCTGCAGCGGTGATTGGTGTTTACGATGGCTTTTATGGTCCGGGAACAGGTACATTTCTGTTGCTGCTGCTGACTGCCGTTGCCCATATGCGGCTTACATCCGCAAACGGAGTGGCAAAGGTAATTAACCTGACAACGAATCTCACTGCGCTTGCTGTCTACCTTCTGAATGGAAAAGTGATTTTAATTCTGGGGCTGACAGCAGGGTGCTTCAGCATAGCAGGGAATTATGCAGGCACATGGTTTTTTGCGCGGTGGGGAGCAAAATCCGTAAAGCCGCTGATGCTGGTTGTTCTGGTCATATTCTTCATAAAAATATGCTCGGATTTGATTGCCTGAATTATTCAAAGATTTTCTGTTTGTTAAAAATGGATTTGAAGAAAAATCTGATCCTTAAAAAGAATTTGATGTTGATTTGGAGGAGTATCTTTGGGACCAGAGTGGCTATGATCATGAATATGGTATGGAACCAGATATTGTATATAGTTTTGATTCGGAGGATAATTTTGAATGTCCAGAATGCGGCCGGGTAATTAGAATTAAAGGGTGGATTCGTGAATATCCAATAGGAGCCTATGATTCATATACATCTGGTGGATCAACAATATGGATGGCTGTTAAAAATGGAATACCAGCAAGATATAAGCAAGGCTCTGGTAAAAGATTCTTTAATGGAAAAGAGAACGAGAGGATTGAAGGCGTTTTACATGTTTTACAAGATGTTTTTGATAAGCTCGATGCCCTCGATGATGGAATCGCGGCATTCCAGCAGCCGGTTGACAGCAGAAACGAATTTCTCCATGATCTCTTCATCGGTAAGGTGTGGAGTTCCGCATTTGACATCGCCATCAATCTCGACCGTAATACCCTTAATTCGACTTGCCGCCACAATCCTCACCTCCGTTTCTGACATCAAAAAAGAGCTGATTACTCGACTCTGTAAATTCAAATGTAAAAGAGCATCGTCCAAAGTGGTGATGCTCTTCAATAGTAATTTTGAGATCACGATTTGTGATCTCAAAACCTATTCTTCTGTTTCTAATTCTAAGCGTTGTAAAATATCTTGTACCACGCCATCATCCTGAAGCAAATTTACGGCAAAACATTTTTTACCGGCATCCTTTAAAGAGGCACCTATATGATATGCGATTTTCTCATCAAGGATGAGAAAACGATCATGAAACGCTTTCGTGTGCTTCACAACCAAAGATGGATATTGAGCATTAAATTTTTCTACATCTGCATTGCTCAACTTTGTTTTCTCGTGAGTATAGATAGTAACGGATACTTTATCATTTTTCTTGCAAAGTAGATTCAATGTGTCCACATCTACATATCCATCTATTAATGTAATTTCCCTTCCTGCTTTTTGAATCAAATTGACAAGTAATCCGAATGCATCATAAATCTGCCCATCAAAGAAGACTTTTTGGGTGGACTCCTCATGCTCAGATATGTAATCAAATATTTGCTCCAGTTTTGCATCTGTTTGCTCTTGATACTGGAGCTGACGTAACTCAACAGCGCTGATACGTTCAAACATAATTGCATTATTAGCAATAAAGTGACGCATTTCCACAAAAGCTCGCATAATGCCAATGCTTACATTTACTGCAACATCACTATGAAGAACACTTGCAAGCATGGATATGCCTTGTTCAGTGAAAACATAAGGCAGATATCGTCTGCCGCCTCGCCCTTCCGTGGTGTTTTCTGTGTCTGTTTTTGAGGTACCAATTTGGCACCTCAAAGTTTGGTACTCGTCCTCAGACAATTGAAACATAAAATCTTCTGGAAATCGGTTAATGTTTCTTTTTACTGAACGATTCAAGGCTTTTGTTTCTACTTGATAAAGCATAGCCAAGTCACTGTCTATCATAACTTGCTGGCCGCGGACAACATATATCAGGCTACGTATATCGGTCTGCACCGTTTCGGCAACAGCAACGTCACTCTTTTCTTTTGTAGCAACCTCATTTTTTTCTGCTGCCATTGAATTTCCTCCCCGTAATGTCATTTCGGTGTGATTTCCATAGTATAACACAATGCGCCAAAATACGACAGTATCTTTTGAACTTTTTGAGAAGAAATAGCAGTACAAAACGAGCCGTCAGAAGACATCCATATCCTGTTGATCGGCCAGTCTTACATTCTTCCATCCGGAATACGAATCATTTCTGCTTTCTACATACATATCATTTACAAGCCCGATGGTCAGCAAATCCCTTATGCTGATACCCAACTGCACACAGCGCAAAAGAAAGAGCGGGGTTGTCATTTCTCCACCAGCACGCCGTTGTCATCCAGCGTCTCCCTTAAGATGTCCGTGCGGAAGGACTCCGGAATCCACAGCCGCTACAGTGTCAAACACGGTCGCGGAAGTGAACAGGCCAGTCGGCTTACCGGAACCGTCACCATTAAGGAAAGCGTCCTCCTCAGCATTTGCCAGAGCCTTGCCAAACTGGGTGGTGATGTAGTTCTCCAGACCGAAAGCGTTATCATACAGGAGCTCCTCAGTTACCTTCACAGCCACGTGAAGCTTATAAGCATCCAACGTAATCTGGTCGAAGGTCGCGTCTCTCCATCTTATCGTAGGCAGCAGTATCCTCCGCAGAGAACGCGCCGTATACAACAGTCGTCGGCACAATGAGCGCCGGACGGATTTGCGAAAAGGCCGGAAAGAAATTCAAAGCAGAGGTTGTATAGATCGTGGATTTCTTTATTATAGAATTCCGGGTACAAAATTTGTTGAATTGCAGCGATTCCTGAATTATACTACCATATATGGTGTCTGCGGAATCTTTGCTTCGTGGGCAATAGAAAAGGGATGCATAAAGGCGGAGGGTATATACAATGGTTGACACAAAAAAAGAACAGGAGCGAGACGAACTCCACCGTGCGATTTGGGCAATTGCGGATGAACTTCGCGGCGCAGTAGACGGATGGGATTTTAAAAACTATGTGCTTGGCACTATGTCCTATCGGTACATATCCGAGAATCTGGTGAATTATATCAATGAGGGTGAGGCCGATGCAGGCAATGCTGATTTTGATTATGCCGCCATGCTGTATTATGGATCATCCGGTCAATATGTTCAAAGGATATTCTAACTTGATAGTCAGATAAATTATGTGGGTTTATCCAGATAAGAAAACTCAGCTGGTAAGTTGATTTTGAGCCAGTCTACTTTTTTTGCAACATATACTAATTCGGAATATTGTTTTTCTTTTGCATATTTGCGATATGTAGCAACGATTCTAACCCGATCACTTGTGACTTCACGAATATCGGTAGCCAGCACGCTGTTTGGGGAATAATATGGAGTCTGTCTAAAATTTGTTACGAGTCCCATACAACAGTGTGTATTACCAGCCAGCTTGTCTGTTTCCAGTATCGGTCTTGCGCTGTGATAGTCACCTATCATATTAGCAGAAAGGTTGGGAGTAACAAGCTTGGGAAGAACTTTTAGCTTTACTTCCGTGTACCCAAGTGGGTCGAGATCGAAATCTTCGATACGCAGGTACTTGCCAACACAACGGTCATAAAATGTGCGGGCATTCATTTTTGGTACAGAAAGAAATTTCACACCGGTCATATGCAAGAAATTGGATGGCATGAAAACAGCTTCCAGAGTGGACACCCTGTTCTTTTGGCCCACACAAATAAAGAGAAGGTTTCGCCCAACAAGGTTTTCCTTGTAAGCAGTGGCACATTCAAAAAGTATTTTGAGGACAGCCTCTTTTTTCATATTGCTCGCTTTACCCCCGCGTGTTAACAAATAAAGAGTTTTTCGGCGCTGGACATCCACTGGATGACCAGCGCCCTTTCGATAAGTTATATTACTCGCAGCAAAAGCAGCTGCTCGTTAACTTACGAAGTTCATTACCGCAAGCGGCATGAACTTCTTGTAAGTTATATTATGAGAAGAAAACCGCTTCTCATAATCTCCAGAATCTGGCGATTCTGTCGTTAACTTATCGGGTGAGAGTACGCAAGCTCTCCGCTTCCGCTCCGGTCGGTGCTAAACGAGCGCCACTGGCGCTCAGCACCCTCTCCTTCCGATAAGCTATATTATTACGGCATATTTAAAGGGGAACTGCAACACCGCAATGTTGCGCGTTCCCCTTAATGACTGATTTTATCGTCGTCCGCCGACTTCCGGTCCATTCGCCCGGTACAAGTTTCAGGGTTTATCGTCGCCTGCCGACTTCCGGCCCATTCGTCCGGTAGAGGTTTCGGATTATTGTGGTGTCAGTCGCACCGGCAGGATGTCGTCTGCCTCCTATATATAATATATCCAAATCATTAGAAAAAGTCAATCGGAATATCACTTTTTTACTTTTAAAAACAGTGATTGACAGCGAGGTTTACATATGATAAACTTTTATCGATTTACAATATATAAACCAAAAACTGCCCATGATATAATTTTAAATGAAAAGACTAAATGGAGGATGATGCAATGGCAACACATGGATTGGGCGCAGTAGAAGCGCAATTTGCAGACCTAATCTGGGAGAACGAACCGATCGGTTCCGGAGAACTGGTAAAATTATGCAACAGGGAGTTGAACTGGAAAAAGCCGACAACATACACGGTGCTAAGAAAGCTTTGCGAACGGGGAATTTTTCAGAACAAAGACAGTGTAGTTACTTCTCTGATCTCAAAGGAAGACTTCGAAGGAATGCAGTGCGAGAGCTTTGTGGACGAGACCTTTGACGGGGCACTTCCGGCATTTGTGGCTGCCTTCACGAAAAGGAGAAAGCTGACACCATCAGAAATTGAGGAACTTCGCAGCATTATTGATTCTTGTGAGGAATAAAGCATGAGTGATATTTTTTTGGCAGTGATCAATATGAGCCTCTCTTCGATTGTGATGATTCTGGCGGTGCTGTTATTGCGGATAGCAATCAAAAACGGTTCGAAAGCGGTTCGCTGTCTTTTGTGGGTGCCGGTAGGGATACTGTTGATTGTTCCGATCCTGTCGGGGAAAGGTTCTTCCCTGATTACTGTAGAAAACTTCAGCCAGAAATCGATAGAAGAAGTTGCAGAGAATGTAGAAATTATAGAAGCATCTTCTGCGCTGCCGGATGGATCGACAGAAACGGAATGCACTGAACTCGCAGCAAACTCACGGACAGAATTTAAACAAAACACATTCAAAAAATTTGCCGGAAAAATATGGGCGTTGTTGTCCCAGGGCATACCTGGAGAGAGCCTGGATATCCCGCAGATAAGGCTGTCCGGGTTTGCAGTGACTGTCGGAACAGCTGTGTGGCTTTGCGGCTGCGCTATCCTGCTTTTGTACACCTGGATTCGTTATTTTTTGTTAAAGAGAAAGCTCCGGGTGTCTGTCTGCATTTATGAAAATGTTTTTATCTGTGATGAAATAGACACACCATTTGTACTGGGCGGTCTGCATCCGTGCATTTACCTGCCATCTCATATGCAGGAACAGCAGATTTCTTATGTTGTCGCGCATGAGCGGGCTCATCTTAGCCGGAAAGATAATCTGTGGAAAAAGGCGGCGTTTCTGCTTCTGACGATTCACTGGTTTAACCCGTTTGTGTGGATTGCGTATCATTATTTTTGCAGGGATATCGAGCTGGCCTGTGATGAGCGGGTGATCAGGTGCTATCAGACAACGGATAAAAAGGCTTATGCAGATGCTCTGCTGTCGTGCAGTGTACAAAAGAGGTACGCTTTTGCGGCCCCCTTATCGTTTGGCATGATTGGAATAAAGGAACGGATTGTTTTTATTGTAGAAAAAGAAAAGCCCAAAAAGAAAAAATTGGTTTGTAATGCGATTAGCTGTACAATGCTTCTGCTTTGTTTTTTTGTAGTGGTGATGACAAGGGCGACGTGTCTGGCTTTGGAGAGTGCAGAGTCTGATGTAATCGCAAATAATTCCGATGAAACGTACAATGGCGCTGCAGAGACGGCAGTGGAATCGGAAACCGAACCCGAATCCCGGTCCTTTGAAGAGAACGGAACTCTGGATATTGTGGTAAATCGCGGTGTGACTGTTTATCAGTACACTGGCGAAGCATTTGAACCGCCCGTCGTGCTTCTTTATTATCGCAATCAGGATGGCGATTATGATATCCTGCAGGAAAATGAGGACTATACTGTTGCCTATGAAAATAATACAGAAGTCGGAACTGGGCAGATCATCATCACAGGCATGGGCAAATATTGTGGGGAGGCTTATGCTGAGTTTACGATTATTGATCCGATTGAGGAAGTGAAAATCGACAGCTCGAATTTTCCAGATGATTTGTTTAGGACATATGTTTCCAAAAACTTTGATACCGACCACAATGGAGTCCTGAATGAAGAAGAGATTCTGAAGGTACGGGATATTGACCTCACAGAATGTTATGACCCTTGTACTGGTGCTTATGTAAAAGATTTAACCGGGGCTGAGTGTTTTGTGATGCTGAAGAATTTGTATTGCGTGGTCAGGATGTCTGATACAGAGGATTTAAGCGGCTTGCTCCAGGTCCCGGGTCTTAAGGTGAAATCGGAGATTCGATTGGTGTGATAAAACAGCGACGGCTTGTCTATTCAGAACAGCAGGCCATCGGTCTGCACGCTGATACTGTTCTGAAACCACATCGGGAGGTAAGGGGCAGATGAAGAAGAAAGATAAAGTTACAATAGGAATCGTATGTTTTGCGCTACTGCTGACCGGGGCGGTTCTTTTGACAACTGGTAAGAAATCAGAGAATAAGATCGAAAGCGGGAATGCCGGCCTGAATGAAGAGGTACTATTTGAAGGCCTGGGCAACAATCAGGGCAATACAGAAAATGGCGGTGAGCAGACATGGCTGGATATGGGGTATATTGTGCTGAAGCTGTCACTGGATGATTCGGAAAGCAGGATGGTATTTTTCAACACATCCGATGGGACTTTGGAATTGGCCTGCGAAGATTCTACCTGCCTCCATACCGGAAGCCTTTGCTCTTCGAAACAGCTTTTTCAGTATCTGGTAAGTTGGTCTGATACTTTTTATGGCATATCGGATACTTATAGAAAAGAAATCCTGAAATGCACGGACAGTGAGGTTACCTGTTTTTACAAGGCGGATAACGATATTTACGGGTTGTGGGGATATGAGGGTTACCTGTATTTTTCAACCGATTATGGCGTGTACCGGGTAGCGCTTGAAGGGGAAGCAGTGGCGGAACAGGTACTGGATTCGCCGATTCTTGTCGGGCAGATGCTGACTTTATATGAGGACAGGATGTATTTCTGTGACGAAGATAAATTTCTGTATTCGTCGGCATTGGACGGTACGGATAAGAAAAGAATCAGCGATGGAATGGTCTACTATCCGCAGATTCATGACGACAGAATCTATTACCGCAGTGCCCAATATGATGCGGATGGTGTGTATGAGATGGAAAATACGCTCTGCAGCATATCACTGGACGGGGAGGACAAGCAGATTATCCTTGATGAAGTGTATCAGTTTAACTGTCTGGATGATCGGATTTATTATATTACTCTTCCGAATGATGGGGAAACGACATTGTATTCGATAGAATACGATGGGACGAATCGCCAGAAGGTTATAGAATGCCAGGCTGGGTACTTGTATGTTTTTGATGAAACAGATTGGATTCTATATATGAAAACGGATGGTGAGCTTCCAGAAGATGAAGTAGGAGGCAGGCCGGGGCACTTGTATTGCATCAAAAAAGACGGGACACAGGAAACCAGACTGGATTATCCGCAGGTAATCGGGGAATAATGGTTTATTTGACTCAACGCTAACACCGGAGAATCGGATAGGGGGAGTCCTCTCACCCTATCCGCCGCGCGGGACGCGTGTGGCGCTTATCCCGTCCGAAGGACGAGGATGCCTCGCGGCGAGCGTAAGCCACAAAACACCTTACGCGCCCTGTGCATAAAAAAGGGAGACAATACGGTATGGAATTCAAAGTGGATCATCTGGGCAAAAAATATGGCGATAAGGCTGCGCTGTCAGATGTCAGCTATACATTTAATAATGGTGTGTATGGGCTGCTTGGACCGAACGGAGCCGGAAAAACTACGTTCCTTGATATGATCGCTACGACGACCCGGGCGAGTACCGGACGGGTAGTTTACAGGGAGATGGATGTCGAAAAACAGCTGGAAGCATGGCATTCCCGGATCGGTTACCTGCCGCAGCATATGGAGTTTTACCCGCATTTTACCGGATATGAATTTCTGAAGTATCTTTATCTGCTGAAGGGTGGGCAGGAAAAATATCCGGAGCAGCTGGATCTGCTGCTTACCCGCCTGCATCTGTATGATGTCAGGAATGATCGTATCCGCACGTATTCGGGCGGCATGAAGCAGCGCCTTGGGATTGCGCAGGCATTTATCGGGAAGCCGGAGCTTTTGCTGCTGGATGAGCCTACAGTCGGACTGGATCTGGAGGAACGTGCGGAATTTAAACAGATGATACGGGAGATGGGGAAAGGTGCCTGTGTGCTTCTGTCTACACATATCGTATCCGATGTAGAGGAAACTGCGGACCAGGTTTTATTTATGAGCGAAGGGCGGATTATAAAAAGTCTTCCGCTGTCTGTCTGTGAGGAAGAGATGACACGGGAAGGGATGGAAAGTCTGGAGGACTATTATTTAAAGCTGGCGGGGAGGAAGCTGCATGATCGGACTGATACGGTTTGAATTAAAAAAATTTGTGTTTCGGAAACGAAATCTGTTTCTGCTGATCGCTTCTACGGTTCTTTTTCTGGCTTTGCTTTATCATTTGGAAGGCGGCTATCTGTTTATCAACCGGCTTGACCAGGAACGAACGGAATTTTTTTCGGCTCTCGGAAACGCTTACACCGATGTGGAAAAAGAACAGCTGGAATCAGAAGCAGAGGCACTTGAGGAACGGCTCTATCGTTCCACGGAAGAGGATGGCACTCTGCTTGACGGGGAAGAGGCGGTGCTGCCGGGAAACTATGGAGAAACTCTGTGGGCAGACCTTATTTATCTGAATGATGCGATGGACTGCATAGAAGCAAATGAACAGAGGAATGACAGTATCCGCAGCATTATCGAAATGAATGGGGCTTCTGTCAATTCGGATTACACAGAAGAAAATAACCACTATATGGCGGACAGGGATCAGCTGTATGCGGCAGCAAAATCTTTATATGCCGGATGGCCGGCCTGTATCCTTGCGCTTTTGATTTTCGCATTCTCCTTTTGCGTGGACACAGAAAATCACTGCAGCCGTCTGCTTGCTGTGACGAAAACAGGGGACACGGCCATTTATACAGCTAAGATTCTGACAGGCATTTTGGCGGCGGCTGTACTTGACCTGTACTTTTTCCTGATTTATGGGGCAGCGCAGTTTATTCTGACAGGCAACTGGATAAAACTGCTGAACTGCCCGCTTTTTCTGGTAGAAGGTTTTGAACTCTGTGCGTCCGGCTTAAAGGTATGGCATCTGCTGCTTGCAGCGGCAGGAGGCTGTTTCCTGCTGTCGCTGCTTTGTGTATTCCTTGCCATGCGGTTGTCCCTTTTCTTGAAAAAAGGAGTCCTTGCGGCACTGGCATCGGTTGCTGTGTTTCTGATCGGAGCGGCCGCAGAGCTTTTAAACATGGCCATTTATGAAAATGATTTCATAGTAAATACGGACAGATGGTATCTGATATCACAGGTCGACTTCATCAGAATCATGAACCGGATGAAAGCATTCAATCCTGTTGCACTGATCAACGCTTCCTGGTATCTGGAGCAACCGCAGTACCTGACGGTCGGGGACTGGATGTATCCGATTTATGTGATTCCAACGCTTATGATCGTGGCGCTCGTTTCCATATGTGCAATCAGCATCCTTCGGACTGCGAGGAGGTAAATGATGTTCCGGTATGAGTGTAAAAAATTCCTGAACTGGAAACTGTTTCTTTGCCTGCTGATCCTGTTGGGTATTTCCTGTACGATTTCCTTCCTGCGCTACAAAGGGGTCTCGCAGGCGAGTGATACGGCGGTCAGTGAGGAATTATACCGGGAATATGGCGGAGAACTTACGGAGGAAAAGCTGAAACGGATTGAAGAATTAAAAGAAGAATGCGACCGTGTTCTCGCCCAGGAGACAGAGATGGAAGGAAAATACAGCCGGCGTGAAATAGATGCAGACACCTATCTTGCCTACCGGGAGCAATATCATGATTACTATAGTCGGCGCGAGGCGATAGAAGCATTTTATGAGCGCAGCCTGCAGGCCGAAGAAAACGGGACATGGCTTATTTTTGATTCTTACTACGAAGAACTGGCCGGAAGCATGGATATGCGGCCTGCTCTGTTTTTTGCTATTGCTTTGATTGCGGTATTATCTGTTTCCTGCGAAAGGAAGCGGCTTTTTCGCGTACTTTGCGTCACAAAGCGGGGCCATAAAACGCTTGTCAGGACAAAGGCAGGAACTGTTTTTGCTTGCTGCGCGTTTTTAGCTATTCTTTTTTATTTGAAAGATCTTATGCTGTTGGCGAGCTTTTCTTCCTTTTCATATTTAGAGGCACCCATTCAGAGCATTTCGGTACTTACTTCCTTTCCGGTACAAATCTCGTTAGGCGTGTGGCTTGTGTTTGCACTGATTGTGAGCTTGATCTTGTATGGTGGAATGGGAACGTTTTTGGTCTGGATTCAGATGAATCGCTTATATGGATTCTGGTAAAGGCTCATTATGACCCTTTACCAAAAGAAGATACACCGGTAAGATGCCTGAAGTTATCTCTGCGTGCAGAGACTATGTAATAAGGCTCATTTATGAATGCCTTGGAGCAAAGCAGATATTCATAGTTGGCAAAGTAATACTTATATTGTGGTGCCATGTAAATGAGCGTGTTTTTGACGCGTTCTTTAAAAGAAATCTTTTCAGCCATTGTTTCTCCTGTTTGTGCAAAGCAAAGGAGTGGACGACGCCACTCCTTTACTAATTTTTCACAGTTTATTCTGCAATGGGAATGGGTTTTAGGTCTCCATCCCGACCAATGGGACAGGTTTAATGTCTCTGCCCCGACAGTTAAAAATATTACCATATTAAGGTAGAACCCTTTTGTTTGGTTCAATTACATTATACGCAAAAGTAAGGAAAATAGCAACGGAAAATTTTGAAGGTTCGCCGAAATATTTATGTTTTTATGTAATGACATATGTAGATGGAAGAACATGGAATATATGCATATGACATCCTTGTACTTTTACATAGCTTTGCTACAATAATGTCAGAGAAAAGAAGGAGGTGCCGTATATGTGGTTAATCAAATTGCCGTTCAAGATTCTGGCTGGTGTTGCTGTATTCCTGCTGAGTTTTCTGATTGCGATAGGGAGGCTGCTCGGAAATCATCAACTATTCCAGAACCAAAGATGTATATACTGCTTACCGAAAGGCAAAATACAGCAAGAAGTTTTTGGAGGAACATTGGGAAGAAATTGATCTGCACAAGGCGGCAAAGGCTGCTTTTGTATGCGCAGAGCCGGGCAAGGTGTATTGCGGCTAAAGCCGCACCCGGCTTGCGCGGGCGAGTAGGAGCCGGCAAGCTGACTCCTACTCGATTTGCTTACGATTTTAAGGAAGATGAAGACTTATTTTGAAAAATGCGGGATTTCTTCTACATCTTTCTTTTCGTTGCGGATAAAATTGCTGTTGTAGGGATAGCGGGCTATCTTTGCGCGAACCTTCATCTGGTGGGTTCCCGGAGTACCCCAGAGAATTTCCAGTTCATCACCTTCCTTTGCGTATTCGGAGTCAATAAATGCAAGGGAGATCATACTGTTGTATGTATAGGAAATGATCCGGCCGGAGGTAATTCCGATTTCCTGCTCTCCTGAGAACACTTTGTCTGCGCGGTAACTAAAGCTGAAATTCTGGGTGGTTGCGAAATAATTCAGATCGTAAGGTGCTGAAATATCATCGCATGGATCTGCTGCCGGGTCGAGCCTTGTAGCAAATACTTTTCCAACATCTTCCGCATTCCATTCAAGAGTTACAACCGTACGGTGCGGTTTCTCTGCCATTTCTTCCAAAGCCTTTCTGCCGACAAAATCATGATTGAATTTCAGCAGAAATTCCCAGCCTACATCATAAGGCGTCACAAAACGCTGTTCCACATCATCTCCGGCGCTGCCGACCAAAATACGGTTAAGGTTATAGAATGCGTATTGCGGGAGGCTGCAGCAGTGCTTTGCGAGTCCTTCGCCGGATTCCAGCCACGGAAGCGGATAGTGAAGATTGATGTTCGGGAAGCCTGCTTCTGTGTGATTGAAAAGGTTATAGGTCTGAAGGCCAAGGCGGCGCGCATTAAATTTTTTGCCGCTTTCCCAGACCTTGTGGTAGATTGCCTCAAAATCAGACATCGGACCATGGATTTCATAGGCCAGATTACCGGACATGCCAAGACGGATCACGCGGACATCCATGCCATCTACGGTCTGAATACGATGCCTTGCGAATTTGATGTCATGGAGGTCTGCCTGAAAAGCATCCTCAAGAATCTCCAGAGACTTTTCTCCGTCAATCTGGATAAAGTATTCCTGACCGGAAATATCTTCACCGTGTACGTCCAGATCAGAAGATTCCACATAGTAAGAAATGACAGGATTGATCCAGTAAGTTCTGTAGCGGTCTTCTGCTATGCGGATTACTACACCATCACATAAGATCTGACCTTTTTCATTGCACAGTACCGCGTGGCGCAGCCCTTTCAGGCCAAGTGTGCTAAAATCATTTGTGCAGACCGAGTTCAGCAGTTTGGCTGCATCGGGGCCATACACATCGTAAATGGGGGATGTCAGCAGTGCTGTGCCAATCCAGGCGCTGGTCTGATATGCCTGAATTTCATCAGCAATGCCGGTATAAGAGAAAGCGGCCATAACGCCAGGCCCCTGGGGCATGATCAGGCTTGCGCCTTCCAGAGCGGGATTCATTATCTGTTCCATTGAAACGACCTCCTTATTTGGTTTATTTTAATAAAACTCTACAGGAAAAGCCTGCATGATTCAATGGTCAAATCCTTATAAATGAAAACAAAAATTCGTTATTTTTGACTGAAAACAGGATTGACATATAAAGTGATCATGGAGTAGGATAAAAACATCCGAAAGAATGGAGCGGGGAAATGGAATTAAGTATCTATATTCTTCAGGAAGAACTTCAAAAACAGGGATTTGCAATCGAAAAAGAAGCGGATGCGGAGATTTTTATTGACGGTACGGCATATTTCAATGTGAATTATCTTGCCCTGCCGGAAAATCCGGAGCAAAAGATTATTTGTGTAGATGCTGAAAATATGGAATTGTTTTTGGCAAATATAACCAGATTTCAAAAGCGGTGCGTCATCTGTTTACCCGAATGCAGGGAAGCACTTTTGAAACAGCCGGAATTACATTCGCTGATGGTGTGGGAAAAAGGCGGCGACAGAAGCCGGGCGGAAGAAATGGTTGCGGGGGTCTTTCGGTCTTATTATTCCTGGCGCGAAAAAATCATGCTGCAGATCATAGAACAAAAGGATATCCAGATGATTGTGGATACCTTGTCTTTGAAAGTTGATAATCCTTTCAGTCTGCTGGACAATAACAGTTTTATCCTTGGGCGAACAAAAAATTATGAGAATTTGCCCGCTGGTACGATCTGGGACTATATGCACGGCAGCTATCTCAGCATTTTCGACTTTTATACCCATAAAGAGTGGAACGAGATCAGCCATCAGCTGCAGCGCAGTCCTGAGACACCGGTTCTAGTTCATCCGGATAAGGACAAACGGCATACTTACTATATTGCATCTCTTAACATAAATGGAAAGACCAATGCCTCCATAGGTTCGATGGATATTCTGGCACCATTTACAAAAGGTCAGATTGCTGTTATGGATCAGGTCAAAGAACTGCTGTTGATTTATTTAAGAACAAGATATCGTGCATCAAAATCACATATATATATCCATCAGACTTTCAATTCTATTATGAATGGAAAAAATGTCCCGGAACAGGAAGTCTCCAAAATGCTTGACAAGAGGCATTGGCTTATGGATGGTTCGTATTACCTTATGGCGTTTCGATATCCGGTTATTTTAAATTCGGAACCGGAGCTTGCATCCTATATCAATATTATCCGTATGCAGTTTCCGAAGGCCCTCGCAGCAGTAGCGAATCAGGCGATCCTGCTGGTGCAAAGAATAGAGGACTTTCCTTTGAATGACAAAAAAACGCAGGATAAAACCAGATTGTTTTTGGAGAAAAGCGGTTTGTACTGTGGGTATAGCTTTCCATTTTATCATTTCGGGGAATGCTTTCATCATCTGGACATGGTGCTATATGCGGCAGGATATGCAGAACGTAAAAGGAAGAGACTGGTAAATTATGCTGATATTCAGTCACAGCATGTTTTGTATCAGCTTTCCGGACACACGGAAGTAAGTTACCTGGCGCATCCGCAGATTGTAAAGCTGGCGAACAGCACAAAGAAAAGTGACCGGGCGCTGGTGGACTGCCTGTATGAATATCTTCTGAATGGGTGCAGCATATCAGCAACAGTCAGGAGCATGGGTCTGCACAGGAATACAATTATCTACAGAATTCAGAAACTGGAAGAATTGTTTTCGATACAGTTTGACAGCGCTCCGGCTGAACTCAGGTTTTCTTTTCTTCTTTCATGTTTGATTGTCAGAACAGAATCAGATGAAGAATTGAGAGCGAAAGCTGGGGTTTTAACAAAAGATTTATAAATACATACCAAACCAATTAATGATATAGATTTAGGAAGATGCTCATAATGCATTACAGGCTCATAGAAAATCCTGTAACAATGACCGCCGTGACGGAAGCCGCAGTTTTCGCAGGGCTTTTGCTTCGATTTGTCGGATTCGTTCTCTTGTGACATGGTACTGCTCACCTATTTCCTCAAGAGTCCATATTTTTCCATCCACAAATCCAAACCGAAGGCAGATTACACTCTGCTCCCGTTCTGGGAGGGTATCCAATACTTTGCTCATTTCCTGCTGCAGCATGCGCCGGTCAACGTATGTCCGTCGATCCATGTGTCCTCGTCCGTTTCCATTGCACTGGTAACTGCGAAGTCAAAGTTGTTTACAGAACACAAAGGGCGTAAGGCTGCAATCATACTGCTGATGATCCTGATTAGTATTTCTACGTTGTTCGTGAAGCAGCATTCGGTCTTAGATGTGGTATGCGGTGCGGCGGTCAGCCTTGTTCTGTATATGATTGCATATCATACGAACTGGAGAAAGCTGCTGAAAGGCAGATTAAAAGTGCTTCTTTGATCGAGAAGCACTTTTGTATGGAAAGAGACTATTTAAAAATATTGGAATTATAATCTCGGAAAATGAGGGACCGACCGGAGCGGTAGCGGAGATTGCCGCTGACCAGAGGGAGGCGGCGTTTCCAAACGTGAGTAATGAAATGACGTTGGAATCTATCCAACATCTAAGGTCTTTTTAACATGGAAATATGACCGAAGTATGTCCGAATGATAAAAAAATCAAAACGCAAGTCTGTAAAGCTTTATTCTGTGAATCTCTGTTGTAGTACCCCTTATTTTGTGCAAGGATATCATATTCCAAAATGAAGTCTTCCAGAAAAAAGGAGGGTCGAGGTCATGTCCTGTGATCCCGACGAGTATGAAAAAGAAAGATTTATTTTAAGCACTTGCTGTTTGCTTCTGAAATAGAGAATACTACGGCTCTGTGAAGAAAAAATGATTGACTTGTGGAAAAACCGTAAACAGATTATGACGGCTTTGTGTTTTGGTGAATGCCACTGAATCTGATTTACAGGAAGGTAGGCTGTTTGGATCAGCACAGGGGAGAAATATGGAAGCCAGAGATTTTTTACATCTATTCATTGACAAAACAAGGCCGAATCTACTGGTTTGGGAAGTAGGCGAACGCCGAAACAACGACAGCCGGACTTTGTATGAGATCTATACAAAAGATGAGCCGACATTTACCGTAAGCTGTATAATAGAAATTTAGTGCAGCTTACGGTAAGAATTGCATAGAACATTCGGCGCTACTTTTCGTGTCTT